>CAKUYO010000010.1 GCA_934716995.1 uncultured Bacteroidales bacterium
CAAGAAGGAACTAATTGTATCTATACGACCCATTACAATATGACCGATATTTTTGCACTTCCAAGTTGAACTTGCCCGGGCTATCCCAAAATATCCCGCTTGGGGAGGAATTAGTCCAATTGGACGAATAAGACCTAATAGGGCTGTTTTTGATGTACCAGGGACATATGGTGGCGCGTGCTACGCACAAAGCGATGCTTTGCGCCACTATCTGCCGAAAGGGGGCTTATTCTATCGGAAGTCTATGCTGAATAACCCGTTAATCACCCCATAATCACCCCATAACAACCCGATAATAACCCGATAATAACCCGATGTAATCAACGGAAAGTATATAGATTGGGGCTATAATTGTACATCTTGCCGGTTGTATATGCCGTTGGCAGCAGAATTACGCAAGGGGTTGTACACATCAAGAAAAATGCGTAACTTTGTAGCGGATTTGTATGCGCCCGCAAAAACGGCTTTTCAAACGTGCAACCACCAACGCGAAGCCATCAATGCTTGCACCGCAAGCCATTAACGCAACGCCACCAACGTTCGCGCAGCGAACCACCCACGTGAAACCATTAACAACAAACTATATGAATACTACCAAACTTATGAATCGGGCAGCGGATAACATTCGTATCCTGGCTGCAGCGGCTGTAGAAAAAGCAAAAAGCGGACACCCCGGCGGGGCTATGGGTGGCGCGGATTTTATCAACGTGCTCTATTCTGAGTTTCTCGAATATGACCCCGAGAACCCCGCATGGGAGGCACGCGACCGCTTCTTCCTCGACCCCGGACACATGGCACCGATGCTCTACAGTCAACTCTGCCTGGCGGGCAAATACTCGCTCCAAGACCTGCAGACGCTCCGCCAGTGGGGCAGCGTCGTTCCCGGACACCCCGAGCGCGACATCGAACACGGCATTGAGAACACGTCGGGTCCCCTCGGGCAAGGGCATACGTTTGCCGTAGGTGCAGCGATTGCGGCGAAGTGGTTCAACGCCCGCTACGGGGCTATCCACAACCCGACGATATACGCATTCATCTCGGACGGCGGCGTGCAGGAAGAGATTTCGCAGGGCGCAGGACGTATGGCAGGTTTTCTCGGACTGGACAACCTGATTATGTTCTACGACTCGAACGAGGTGCAACTGTCCACCGACTGCCGCGACGTAACCAACGAGGACGTGGCAGCCAAATATGAGGCGTGGGGCTGGTTTGTACAGGAGATACCGGGCAACGACCCCGACGCAATACGCGAGGCATTGGTGCGTGCGAAAGAGGAGAAAAAACGCCCGAGCCTGATTATCGGGCACACCACGATGGGCAAGGGGTGCGTTACTGCGGACGGACAGAGTTTCGAGGGTAAATGCTCGACCCACGGGCAGCCGTTGAGCAAGTCGGGCGCATCGTTTGAAGCGACCGTCAAGCACCTGGGCGGCGACCCCGAGAACCCGTTTGCCATCTTCCCCGAAGTGCAAGAGATGTACGACAAGCGTGCTACGCAACTGCGTGAGATAGCCAACCAACGCTACGAGAAATACTACGAATGGAAACAGGCCAACCCGCTGGCTGCCAACGAGTACGAGACCTTTATGAGCGGCGAGACGCCCTGTATCGACTGGAGCGAGATTGTACAAAAGCCGGGTGCCGCCACCCGCAACGCTTCGGCTACCGTGCTCGGCTATTTGGCAGAGCACGTGGGCAATATGATTGTGTCGTCCGCCGACCTGAGCAACTCGGACAAGACCGACGGTTTCCTCAAGAAGACCCACGCTATCCGTCGCGGCGACTTCACGGGGCAGTTTCTGCAAGCCGGCGTGAGCGAACTGACGATGGCGTGCGTGTGCATCGGTATGGCACTTCACGGAGGTATCATCCCCGCGTGCGGCACGTTCTTCGTATTCAGCGACTATATGAAACCCGCCGTGCGTATGGCGGCGCTGATGGAGATACCGGTGAAGTTCATCTGGAGCCACGACGCTTTCCGCGTGGGCGAGGATGGTCCGACACACGAACCCGTGGAGCAGGAGGCGCAGATTCGCCTGATGGAGAAACTGCATAACCACCACGGTCAGCCGTCGATGCTCGTGCTGCGTCCTGCGGACGCCGAAGAGACCACGATGGCATGGCGTCTGGCGATGGAGAACACCGCCACCCCGACGGCACTGATTCTCTCACGGCAGGACATCGCGCCCGTGCCGAACACGTGTCTGGACGGATTCCGCAAAGGAGCCTATATCGTCAGCAAGGACGAGAACCCGCAAGTGGTAATGCTGGCAAGCGGTAGCGAGGTATCGACGCTGATGGCAGGTGCCGAACTGCTGCGTGCGGAGGGTATCCGCCTGCAGGTGGTGAGCGTACCGAGCGAGGGACTGTTCCGCCGGCAGCCGCAGGAGTATCAGGACGAGGTGCTACCGAAGGGCGTGGTGCGCTTCGGTATGACGGCAGGTCTGCCCTGCACGCTGGAAGGACTGGTCGGCGAGAACGGCACTATATGGGGACTGAACAGTTTCGGTTTCTCGGCACCGTACAAAGTCCTCGACGAGAAACTCGGCTTCACCGCCAAAAACGTGTATGAGCAGGTGAAGAAGTTGATGTAAATAAGCATGGCTAACGAGGTAGTACCATACAACCCGAAAGAAGAGAGCGTAGTTGTCTATCGCACAGCGGACAACACGCTGCAGTTGGATGTGCAGTTAGCCGATGAGATGGTATGGCTTACGCAACAACAAATGACCGTTCTGTTTGATACCAGCAAGCAGAACGTCAGTTTACACATCAACAACATCTTCAAAGAGGGGGAACTGGACAAAAATTCAGTTGTCAAGGATTACTTGACAAGAATATGTCGGCTATTATGCGAAGGGATTTAAGTCCGAACTTATAATTAAAGTTAATCAATTAAACTTTGTTGCCTATGGAATAAAACAGCAAAAAATACATATGTAAATAAGCATTTGCTTTATTAAGGATTCTCTCAATCTACCACAAATTGAACTACATCCCTAAATATAGCGAATGTTCACGCGTAAGTGTGAACTTTCTGCCTATATTGGATGTAGTGGGTGTGGTAGCCCGAGAGAAACAATATAACAAAAGCGAAAGTTCACGCTTTTCGTATATTAATAAACAAAAAACAAACGAATATGAAACAATTATTAGGTAAAATTTTCACCTGTGTAGCAATTTTGCTAATGGCTACCAGCACTTGGGCACAAGACGTTATTGTTACAAACAATGCTCAAAAAATTGAGGCAAAAATTCTCGAAGTGTCTAACTCTGAAATTAAGTACAAAGAGAAAAACAATCCCGATGGACCTGTATTTGTTCTCGGAACAAATGAAATCAGTTCCATTATTTATGAAAATGGTAGTGTAGCAGTTTATGATCATCACGAATCCACAAAAGAGATAGAGAGTACTAAGGAGCCAAATACTCTAAAATATGTATCTCGTAGTGGTAATACATATTACTATGACGGAAGAACTTTGCGTGGAGATAGTTACGCTAATTTCTTATCAAGTAATTGTACAGTTGCTTATGAACAATACAAAAATGGTCAAAATTTGGCAATTGCTGGCTGGATACTATTTGGTGTAGGAGTTGGACTTGATGTAGGATTTAGTTGGTGGTTGCCATATTCATGGATACCTGCTTTAGGGTGTGAAATAGCATGTATTCCTACTTTGGCTGTGGGATATTCTCGTATGCATAAAAGTGCTGATACTTTTAATTATAATTGCGCAAATAAGCGACCACAAGCCTATTGGAGTATCAATGCTTCCAAGAATGGTTTGGGTATTGCGTATAATTTTTGATACATAATCCATATGGTATATGGTATTAAGCAGGCGGCAGAGGTGTCGCTTGCTTTTGTTATACGGGTTATTGTCTTGTACAAATCTTAACGATTGGATTTTTTCCTTTATCTTAATGGCAGGGAACTTTCAGAATACCATAATCACACCTCCAAAATACAAAATGAATCATCACAAAAACACTCAACAAACTACAACAAAAATGCTCAGCACCATTGTGTATATCAGAAAATTAGTGTACCTTTGCAAAGGTTATATAGTCCAATAACCAAATGGCAAAATAATCAAGCAAATAGTGAACGACAAAATCGTAAATAGTTTTATGGAATACAATTTTACGGAGATTGAGAAGAAATGGCAGGCTGAATGGGAAAAAGCCGGCACGTACAAAGTAAGCAACCATAGCACCAAGCCGCACTACTACGTGCTGGATATGTTCCCCTACCCGAGCGGGGCGGGGCTGCATGTGGGGCACCCGCTGGGCTATATCGCCAGCGACATCTACAGCCGCTACAAACGTCTGCAGGGTTTCAACGTGCTACACCCGATGGGGTTCGACTCGTACGGACTGCCCGCCGAGCAGTACGCCATTCAGACCGGACAGCACCCCGAGAAGACCACTATGGCGAACATCGCCCACTACGTGGAGCAGTTGCGCAAGATAGGTTTCTGCTACGACTGGGACCGCGAAATCAAGACCTGCGACCCGTCGTTCTACCGCTGGACGCAATGGGCATTCGTTCAGATGTTCCACTCGTACTACGACACAGCCTTGCAGAAAGCGCAGCCTATCAGCAAGTTAATCGCCAAATGGGAGGCGGAAGACCCCGCATGGAGCAGCCTCAGCGAACAGGAGAAGCAGGAACGGCTGATGCAATACCGTATCGCCTATCTCGCCGATACCAAAGTGAACTGGTGCCCCGCCCTGGGGTGCGTGCTGGCGAATGACGAGGTCAGCGAAGGTTTGAGCGTGCGCGGCGGTTACCCTGTGGAGCAGCGTGTGATGCGCCAATGGAACCTGCGTGTCAGTGCCTACGCACCGCGCCTGCTGGAGGGGCTTGACCGTATCGACTGGACGGACAGCCTCAAAGAGACGCAGCGCAACTGGATAGGGCGCAGCGAGGGGGCGGAGATGCAGTTTGCCATCAAGGGTCAGGACGAGCCGTTTACTATCTTCACCACCCGCGCCGACACCGTCTTCGGCGTTACGTTTATGGTGCTGGCACCCGAAAGCGAGTACGTCAGCCGTGTGGTTACGCCCGAGCAGCAAGCCGAAGTGGACGCCTACCTCGATATGGTGAAACACCGCACGGAGCGCGAGCGTATCGCCGACCGCCGCGTAACGGGCGTGTTCACGGGCAGTTACGCCATCAACCCGCTCACCAATGCGGAGATACCTATCTATATAAGCGACTATGTACTTGCCGGTTACGGCACGGGAGCCATTATGGCGGTGCCCGCACACGACAGCCGCGACTACGCTTTTGCCAAGCATTTCAACCTGCCCATCGTACCTCTGATTGAGGGTGCGGACGTGAGCGAACAGAGTTTCGACGCCAAAGAGGGCGTGATGATTAACTCGGGTTTCCTGAACGGTTTGCAGGTGAAAGAGGCGATTGCGAAAATGAAAGAGTACATTACCAACACGGGCATCGGGCGCGTGAAAGTGAACTACCGCCTGCGCGATGCGGTCTTCAGCCGCCAGCGTTACTGGGGCGAACCGTTCCCCATCTACTACAAGCACGGTATGCCCTACACGCTCCCCGAGGATGCCCTGCCTTTGTGCCTGCCGGAGGTCAGCGACTTCAAGCCGACCAGTACGGGCGAACCGCCATTGGGCAATGCACAGTGCTGGGCATGGGACGAGGCGAACCGCAAGGTGGTGGACAAATCGCTCATTGACGACAAGACCGTCTTCCCGCTCGAGTTATGCACTATGCCGGGTTTTGCGGGTTCGTCGGCGTACTATCTCCGCTATATGGACAACCACAACGACCAAGCCCTTGTCGGACACGAAGCCAACAACTACTGGCGGCAGGTGGACCTCTATCTCGGCGGCAGCGAACACGCTACGGGACACCTTATATACAGCCGTTTCTGGAACAAGTTCCTCTTCGACCTCGGGTATATCTGCGAGGACGAACCGTTCAAGAAACTCATCAACCAAGGTATGATCCAGGGGCGGTCGAACTTCGTTTACCGTCTTATCGGCAGCCAGAACACGTATGTGTCCTACGGCTTGATTGACACCGACGAGTACCGCGGCAAGGTGCAACCGATACACGTGAATGTGAACATCGTCAGCAACGACATACTGGATATTGACGCTTTCCGCGCATGGATGCCCGAGTACAAGGACGCCGAGTTTATCCTTGAGAACGGGCAATACCGCTGCGGCTGGGCGATAGAGAAGATGTCGAAATCGATGTTCAATGTGGTGAATCCCGACGATGTAGTGGCTAAGTTCGGTGCCGACACGCTCCGTCTGTATGAGATGTTCCTCGGTCCGCTGGAGATGTCCAAACCGTGGGATACCAACGGTATCGACGGTGTACACCGCTTCCTGAAACGCCTGTGGAATATGTATGAGACGCTCTCCGACGACGCTCCCACGGCAGACGAACTGCGCAGCCTGCACAAACTGATAAAGAAGATTACGTGGGATATAGAGAACTTCTCGTTCAACACGTCTATCCCCGCCTTTATGATTGCACAGAACGAGTTGCAGGCTCTCAAATGCAACAAGCGGGCTGTGCTTGAGGTCTTTGCCGTACTGCTGGCACCGTATGCACCGCATATCGCCGAGGAGGCTTGGCACCGCTGCGGACACACGACCACCGTCTGCGATGCCGAGTGGCCCGCATGCAACGAGGCATACTTGGTGGAGAACACGCAGAAGTACCCCGTGCAGTTCAACGGCAAAGTGCGTTTCACGATAGAGGTTGCCAAAGACACCCCGCGTGAGGAGGTGGAGCGTATTGTCCTCGCCGACCCGCAAACCGCCAAGCAACTCGCCGGCACCACCCCGAAAAAGGTCATCGTCGTACAGGGCAGAATTGTGAATATCGTGATGTAAATGTCATACAGAAAAAGGGTGCACTTTGTCGTGCACCCTTTTTATTTCAATCAATGCCACAATAAAGAAACACTATGCCTTTAGAACTAAGATATGGATTACGGAAAGATACTAACAAATTGGTATTTGTAGATGATGTGCTCAATGGACTGCAATGTGGTTGTATATGTCCTCATTGTAAGAAAGCGTTGGTTGCTAAAAATGCGGGACAGAAAAATGAACACCATTTTGCACACTATAATGGTGCAGACTGCGTTGGTGCGCGAATGACCGCACTACATCTAATGGCGCAAAACATTCTGCAAACTACCAAACAAGTGATGCTCCCCGCTTATAATAAAGAATTTGTACAAAGAAAAGCACGTTCAATCGCTTTTGACAATGTTACGTTAGAAGATTTTATTACTGAACAAGAAATTATACGTAAACCTGATTGTATTGGCAGAATAACTAAAGGCGGACAAGAATATACATTATGGATTGAGATTCTCGTTACGCACGAAGTAGATGAGGAAAAAAGTAAGGACGTTAAATCATTACGGCAACATTGCATAGAGATTGATTTATCCGATATGCTCAATACTGACTATGATGAACAAAGTGTGAAAGAATGCCTCATTACAAGAGCAGATAATCGTCATTGGATAGCATATCCAGAGTTGGACGAACAAGACAATCGACTTCGATTACAGGCGTTAGAAGAAAAAAGAGCAAGACGATTACAGGAAGTACAAGAACGACAAGAAAAGGAGCGGAAAATCCAAGCAGAAAAAGAGCGGTGCGAGCAGTTAGCCAAAGCATGGCGTACAAATACAACAGAAAAATTAACCGAACTAGTCATTCAATCCATATCTGCGCACCCCTACAAGCAAGATGAAATCTCCGTTTATGATTTCCTGTTTTCCAATTGTAACTGGGTAAATTTTATTGATACTATTCCTAAAAACGAATACGGGTTACGTGTATTCTATGCATTGTCGAACTACTATTGGAAAGACATCTATTTTGATTACCCAGTTTATAGAAGAACCATAAATAAACTATGGTTCAAAAAAGGCAATTTAACTACAGAAGAATCCATTGAATTAGAATACTACATTTCTATATATATGTTGAAACGATTGGCACAGACATACGGCGGTGCTGTGCCTGAAACATATAAGGCTCTAAAACGCACTTTTACAAAGAGTGCAGATTTTAGAAAACAAGTTTTTATGGTTCTATCTTTTAGGTATTATCACCCATTTGGTTGTGGAATTAACTCATTTGATGCATTGGCAGACCAAATAATAAACTCCTATCCTGCACTCATTTCACTTTCATTACAACTCCTTGAGTATATTCAACAACACTACCCACAAAGTTTGCCTTTGATTAATGGGGACAACCTTATAGATAGATTCCGTGAGATTGATTGCAACGATATTTCAACTCCTGAATATGTAGAAAATATCCTACAAATATGTTTTCCTAAAATCTTTCACAGACAATTAAACGTACCACAAGAGTTACCTACTCCACAACCTAATACCACACAAACAAACAGCACACTCACCAGAGAAATTGATGAAAGAGAGTGGCAAAGACTGAAAGAGTGGTACACAACACACTCCGACAACTAATCGAACAGGCGTTTGGCGATGTAGGTTTGGAAGGCGGATTGCCAGTCGGACTGCCATTGGACATAGCCTTTCTGGGTCGGACTGCTGATGATACTGTCCACTCTGATTATCATAGGTGTTTCTTCCACGTTGGTTCTGCCTGTATAGTAGTTCTTTCGGGAGGATGACCACGTGGTATATAACAAACCGCGCATCGGCTCGTCTTTGACCAACAAGACAAGACTATCAATCGTTATATCATCCACACCCATCGTACTCATCGTTTGTATGACCAGCGGGAGATTTTCTCTTTCACCATTAAGGACTATCCGTGTTGCATCTTCTGGTTTCAATTTTGAAGAGCAAGATGCCAATACACACAAGGCAGACAAAAAGAACAAAGACTTTTTCATGATAATAAAGATTTAACAAATTACGGTACAAAGGTATATATTTTCTGTGACGTATGCAAATAAAAAAGATTTGCGTATATGGCGGAATTGTTGTAACTTTGTGGCTGAATGAACAATGAACAAAGGACAAAGAACAAAAGACAAAGAACGGATATGAACAGGGAATTGAAATGCCCGCATTGCGGGAGTGTGTTTAGTGTGGACGAGGCGGACTATGCCGCTATACTCAACCAAGTGCGCAACGAGGAGTTTGAGCAAGAGTTGAAACGCCGGCTTTCCGAGTTGGAACGCACGCACAAGGCGGAGCAGCAGACCGACCGCCTGCGCACCGAGCAGGCTTTTCAGAACGAACTCAACAAGAAAGAGCAGGAACTGAGCACCCTGCGTGCGGACAAGGAGAAAGAACTCACCGCCCTGCGTATGCAGAAAACACAGGAAATAGACAATCTGCGTGCGCAGAAGGAGCAGGAGATAGCCGCCCTCAAAGCCACTATTGCGCAGAGCGGCGACAAGCAGCAGATTGCCGTGATGGAGGTGCGTCAGAAAGCGGCAAACGTACTGAAAGACAAAGAACAACAGATATTGCAACTGCAGAACCGGATCACCAACGCACAGAACGAAGCGGCTCTCAACGAAGCGCATATCCGTCAGGGCTATGAGCAGAAACTGAACCAGATGCAGGAGCAGGTGGACTATTACAAAGAGATGAAACTGCGTCTCTCAACAAAGATGATCGGCGAGTCGCTTGAGCAGCACTGCAGTGCGGAATACAACCGCAACCTGCGTCCCGTAATGCCGAGTGCCTATTTCGAGAAAGACAACGACGCCTCGGAGGGCAGCAAGGGGGACTTTATCTTCCGCGACTATGCCGACGGGCAGGAGTATGTGTCCATCATGTTCGAGATGAAGAACGAAGCCGACGCCACTGCCACCAAGCACAAAAACGAGGACTTTTTCAAGAAATTAGATGAAGACCGCCGCAAGAAAGGCTGCGAGTATGCGGTATTGGTTACCTTGCTGGAACCCGACAGCGAACTGTACAACGGCGGGATAGTGGACGTGTCGTACCGCTATGAGAAGATGTATGTCATCCGTCCGCAGTTCTTTATCCCACTGATTACGCTACTCGTACAGACGAGCAAAAAGACCATTGACTACCAGCGGCAGTTGGCTATCGCACAGAGCCAGAGCATTGATGTAACGAATTTTGAAAACAAACTGAACGAGTTCAAGGACGGTTTTGCACGCAACTACGACCTAGCCAGCCGCAAGTTCCACACCGCCATCGAGGAGATTGACAAGACGATCGACCACCTGCAGAAAGTGCGCCAGGCATTAGTCGGTTCGGAGGACAACCTGCGCCTTGCCAACAACAAAGCCGAGGGGCTGACCATCAAGAAACTGACCTACGGCAACCCGACCATGAAACAGAAATTCGACGAAGCCCGCACGGCGGAGGATGATAAAGAATAATTAATAAAAGAGACAGGTTAAAACGGCTTATCCACCTGACATCCACCCGACATCCACCCGACTTTTCTATACAAAAGTACTTTTAAGGATTTTAAGGTTATTAAGGTCGTTAAGGACTTTAAGGACTTTAAGGTCATTTACAAATTTACACACTTACAAATTTACAAATTCCCGTGTTAGATCATACTCATTCGCTCAATGTCTGCCGTGCCTCAGCGGGTACGGGCAAGACGTTCACCCTTGCCGCCTACTACGTAGGGCTGCTGCTCAGCGGGGTCAGTTACCGCAATATCCTTGCCGTAACGTTCACCAACAAAGCCACTGCCGAGATGAAAGAGCGTATCCTGACCTACCTGCTGGCGATAGCACAGGGGGACAGCCGTGAGGACGCTTTTTTCGAGAAAGCCAAGTCGTTTATGCTCTCCGACACACGGGCTACGGACGAGCAACTGCGGGTGCGTGCGGCAACGTGCTTCCGGCAAATGCTGGCGGACTACGACAATGTATGCGTCAGCACAATCGACTCTTTCCTGCAAACGCTCCTCTCGGGTATGGCGCAACTCTTAGGCAAGGGGGCAGGCTATTCGGTGGAGTTGGATGTCAAGCGGGCGATTACGACCGCTGTCGATCAGATTCTCACCACCGAGATGACCGACCGGTTGGAACCTATTATGGTGGATTATCTGCAAGACCGGCTGGACAATGAGGCACGCTGGGACATACGCGGCAGTATCATCAATATGGCACAAAAACTCTATGACGAGTCCGTGCAGATGCTCAACAGCGAGGGAAAAATTGACTTCAACCCCGACCATATCCGCCGCTACAAAAAGATGCTGGACAAGTGGCGCACACGCCCCGAGTTTGCAGAATTGGAGCAAGCCCTTGGCGTGGTGGAAAATTGCAAATATGCTACCCAACAAAGTATCAAGGCACAAATAAATAATATAAGAAAGTCTCTGACGGATGTACATCAGTTTACTAAAAAAGAAGAGATATTCAGGGGGATTGCATTAGACACTTGGAAAAAAATAGCAGATACAGAAAGCGAAAAATACAGAAAACAATGGGGGGCTGTCTATGATGATGTATGCCATTTGCAGCAACTATGCAATGTTTGCCGCCGTACTTATTGGGAGTGCCGGATCACGGGGCTGTTTCTGATGGATATGCGTATGATGCAAGGACTGTTGGAACGTATCAACGACAACCTTGCCGAAGCCAACCGCACGCTGCTCGCCGAGACCGCCGCTACGCTCACCCAAGCCCTCAAACCCGGCGATGCGGACTTTATCCTCGAGAAATGCGGCATCCGCTACAAGCATATTATGATCGACGAGTTCCAAGACACCAGCCGTCTGCAGTGGCAGGTCTTTCTGCCGCTCTTGCAGGATATTCTCGCCGCCGAGGGGAACTCGATACTGATTGTGGGCGACATCAAACAGAGTATCTACCGCTGGCGCAACGGCGACTGGCATATTATGGACGCTCTCGGCAAGGCGGATAATGTGCTTACCCCGTGGTATAATCCCGATTTTCCCGCACTGCAAAGAAACTTCCGTTCCCGCCGCAACGTGGTGCAGTTCAACCTGCAGACGATGCAGCGTATCCTTGCCGAGAGCGAACCCGACAAGCAGAACGCTTATATCTACAACGAGGACTATAAGGGCGACAACCTCGTGGACTACTACAATGCGAAGAACGACGGCGGGTATGTGCGTTTCCGCGCCTACCCGAAACACAAAAGCGGCTCCACCTTGGCGGCGCAAGTGCTGAAGACCCCGCGCGTACAGGCGGATATACTCACAGATGTGTTTGGCACCATAGAATCGCTGTTGCAACAAGGCGAAAGTGCCGCCGATATGATGATTCTCGTACGCAAAAACAATGAGGCGATGGCGGTGGTGAAGAGTTTCAATGACCTGCGTCAGAACACAGATGCTTTTCCCGCCTTAGGACACACGCGCTTGGTCTCGGCAGACAGTTTCCACCTCGACCGCTCGGCATCCGTGCTTTTGGCGGTGAATGCATTGCGCTACCTTGACAGTGCCGACCCCGTGGCGGCGAAATACATTGAATTGGTTGCCCCCGTACCCGACCCGTTGGCACAATTAGCCGCTATTGACCGGCAGTTGCCGCTCTATGAGATGTTGCAGGATATAGTGCGGCTGTTGCTTTGCGACCAAGAGGGAACATTCCTTTTTTCGGACATTGCCTACATCAACTGCCTGCTTGACAACGTACGCAACTATGTAGCCGACAGCGGCAGCGACCGGCACGCGTTTCTGCAATACTGGGACGACACCATGCACGACAAGTCGATACCCGCACCCGACACCAATGCCATCCGTATTATGACGGTACACTCCTCAAAAGGCTTGGAGAGCAAAACGCTCTTCATCCCGTTTTGCACGTGGGAAATGGAAAACAGCCGGAAGACCAACCTGCTATGGTGCGAGGCTTGCGTAAAGCCCGAAGACGGCACAGAGCCGCTCAGGTATATCCCCGTAAAAGACAGCAAGCAATTGGCAGAGACTGCTTATGCCGCTGCGTACACCGCCGAACACTGCGACCAGCGTATTGACGCACTCAACCTGCTGTATGTCGCCCTCACGCGTGCGGCGGACAACCTGTATATCTATGCCGATATAAACATCTCGGCAAAGACCGGCACAGATCCGGACTCGGTAGGTACGCTGCTGCTACGCGCTTGCGGTATGGAGCAGGATTTCATTGACGCCGATACCGCATACAGCGACACAGAACTGCCCTGTTTTGTAGAATACACACTGGGGGAACAGCCCTATATCCGTTCTACGAAAACCCGCGCAGAGACAGCACCGTTCAGTTTCTCGGGGGCTGAAGAGAAGGCGGCAACGCTATGCAGCAACAGCCACGCCGTGCGCTTCCGCCAGTCGCAGGAATCGGCACTCTACACCGTAATGGGCACACGCTCCGAAGAGATCATCGAGCATATCGACATCGGCAACATCTGCCACGACATACTGGCACATGTAGCGGTGCGGGAAGACCTGCCCCGTGTAATAGACGACTTTTGCCGGCGGGGTATCATCGGTTCGGAGCAGCAGCGCAACACTATTGCGGCACTCATTGACAAAGCCTGGACACAACCCGAGTTGTGCGACTGGTTCTCCGGACGCAGGCAACTCCTGCGCGAGCAGGCGATACTCGTGGACGGCGAAGAACGGCGCCCCGACCGCGTGATGATCAGCGGGCAAGAGGTAGTGGTACTGGATTACAAGTTCGGCACACAGCCCAAGCCCGAATACCGCACGCAGGTGCGAGGCTATATGGACGCTATGCGCGCCTTGGGTTACACCGATGTAAAAGGCTACCTCTGGTACGCCCGCACCGGAAAATTGGAGGAAGTGGAATAACGTGGACACAACAACGAAAACGTATAACACAAAACCTTCAAAACCTGTCTTGCACATACGGCACGATTCTGGGTCAACAACAATTAACAACTAACAAAAACCATTTCCCTTATTTCTCTCACGTTATACAAGTGTGTGCGTAAGAGGTTTGGATTTCCTGCTCACTACGCTCACGAAAAAAAAGAGAAAATAAACGAAATAAGAGAGAATATTTTTCTATTTTTCTTGTCGCTTGCGGCATAAGAGACATATATACACACAATGAAAGGATTCTTACAACATACCGCCGCTTCGCTGGTTGCACGCTTCGGCTGGGACCAACTGCAATCGCTCACCCTCGTTTTCCCGACGCACCGCGCGGGATTGGTATTGAAAAACGAACTGAAAGACCTGCAAAAGAGGGAACATCACGCCCCCGTTTTTCTGCCGGAGATAACCACACTGAGCGAGTTGTTTGACACCCTCTCGCCGCTCTATCAGGAGGACGAACTATTGCTGGTCTTCCGTCTCTACCGCCTGTACAAAGAGGTAACGCACGAGTCGCTCACCCCCGACCTGTTCTACGGCTGGGGGCGGCAACTGCTCGCCGACTTCAACAACATAGACAAGAGTATCGGCAGCCCGGAGGAGGTGCAGCGTTTCTTCGCCAATGCCGTTGAGGCAAAGCAACTGGAGGAACTGGATATTGATGACGAGGTGCGCAGCCGGCTGGAAGACCTTTGGCAGCACGGCGAACGCCCGTACGATGAAGACTCGATACGACGCAAATTCACTCTCCTGTGGCAGAATATGCCGGAGATATACACCCGCCTCAATGCGGAATTGGACGCAGAGCAGAAAGGCTATGAGGGTATGCGTATGCGCCGTGTGATCACCGATGCCGGCACATGGCTTCCGCGCTATGCCGGCAAGACCTTTGTATTCATCGGTTTCAACTATCTGATGCCTGTGGAGAAAGACCTGATGACCCTGCTCCACGACCGCGGGCAAGCCCTGTTCTACTGGGATTATGCGGACAACTTCGACGCCAACGAAAAAGCCTATTCGTTCATCCGCCGACATATAACCGACCTCGGCAACGAGGCGGAGGTTACACATCGGCAGCCGCGGCAGGTGTCCGTCATCTCCGCCACCACCGTCAATGCGCAGGCGCAATATGCGGGACAATGGCTGCGGGAGCACTACACCGCACACGGGCAGAGCACGGCTGTTGTCATCTGCGACGAACAGATGCTCGAGCCGGTCATCTACGCCCTGCCGCCCGTTACCCTTGCGGGAGACACACAGCCCGCACCCGTGAATATCACCAAGGGCTTCCCGCTTTCCAGCACGCAGATCTATGCCGAGGTAATGGCGTATCTCTCCGACCGCCACCACGACCTGCAACCGGGCGAGACCTATCCGCAACTGCTGGACCGCCTGTTGGAGGAGGTGGTAACACCTGCCGAGAAAGCCGCACGCGACTCCGCCCGGGAAGACCCCGAGCGGGAAAACACGTGGCAATGGTTGCTCATCCAGGAATCGCTCTACCAAACACGCTGTATCATCAACCGTTTCCGCCAACTCCTGCAAACACCCGTTTTGCAAACGGAAATACAGAGCCTTCCGCTCTTGCGCAGCCTGCTGCGCCGCCTCTTGAGCGGCGTCTCGCTGCCGTTCAACGGCGAACCGATCACGGACATACAGGTGATGGGCGTACTGGAGACGCGTATGCTGGATTTTGACAACCTGCTGCTGCTCAACGTGGAAGAAGGCGTTGTGCCGCGGCAAGAGACCGACCTGTCGTTTATTCCCTACTATCTGCGCAAGGCGTATAGCATGCAGACGCGCGAAGAGAGTGCGTCGGTCTATGCATACAATTTCTTCCGTCTGCTCAGCCGTGCGGGCAACACCACGCTCCTGTTCAGCGACGCAGATACGGCTCTGGGGCGCAAGACGATGTCGCGGTTTATTATGCAGATGCTGGTAAGTCCGCAGTTCCAAATCACCAAATACACCCTCGCCGAGAACAACCAACTCACCCTCACACCGCTCATCAATTTGGAGCATAACGAGACAAGTCTCTATTCGCTGTTGGAAAAAGGCGAAGACAACCAATTATACTATAAAACAGACTTGATACCGGTTCCCCCCTCTTTGAGAGGGAAACCGGGAGTAATTTCCCCTTCCTCTCTCTCCACGTATATCGATTGCCCGCGCCGGTTCTATCTGCAGTATATTCTCGGAGTGCGTGCCGACGAACCCGAGACGCTGATTTTTGCCGCCAACACACTCGGCTCATTCGTGCACAGCGGAATGGAGTATGTCTATAAGGTGCTGTGCGGTTGTACGGACAACCGTCCGCATACCATCAATCCGCAGACGCTACAACGTATATCGGATGATACCTCCCTAATGGAACAGGTGTTGGACGCCGCCTATACAGTGCAGAACGAGGAATACAACCGGCACCGCCCTGCAAGCGGAAAGACAGCACCGCACTATATCAAAGAAGAGCACCGTATGGAGAATACGGTTATCCGCGGGTATATCCGCCGTGTATTGGAGCGCGATATACAAGACGCCACCGCCCCCGGATTGCAGATCTGTCTTTTAGAGCAGAAACGCACGTTCCCCATCGATTTGGGCAACGACCTCGGCATTATCCGGGTAGGAGGGAAAATCGACCGTCTTGACATCGTGGGCAGTACGATGCGTGTGGTGGACTACAAGACCGGTGCATACAACAAAAAGAAACTCTCGGCGGACAGCATTGACCAACTCTTTACCGACAAGGACGCCCACTATATACTCCAGACGCTTCTATACAGCGAAGCCGTTGCCTGCACCGACCACAAGGGCTGCCCGCTGCCTTTGCAGCCAAACCTCTATTATCCGCAGCGCAAACTGACCGGTCCGAACCTGCAGACAACCGTCGCTGTTGACAAACAGGAGATACACAACTACACCGAGGTACGCGACCGTTTCCTGCCTGCCCTGACCGACAAACTCCGCGAGGTGGTGACCACCACCTCTTTTCCGCAGGCTGAAGAAAAAAACTGCTTCCCACTCTGCCCATTCCTACAGATATGCGACCGCTCCCCGCAGACATTCAATATGTAGAATCCGCATAGGATGCGCATAGGATAGGCTTAGGATAGATAAGAAAATTGAGTTTCTCTTTTATTTCTCTTATTTCTCTTGCACCGCATAAGCGTGTGCAAAGGACACCTTTCTATGCCGAGTGCATACGCTTGAACAGTATCGAGTGCATGGTCATAAAGAAATAGCGTACATCGGTCAGGAACGGGTGCTTGAAATAGGCGTCTAAGTATTTGTTCTCGCTTGCGAACAGTTCGTCAAACGTCTTCGGGTGGTCGATATAGAAAGGCGGTATCAGCCCCGGTTTGCAACGGGTACGTTTCTCCTGCAGGTCAGCAGGATAGGTGTCGAACATAGTCTGCGAGATAGGGCGCACGCCCACTAATTTGACATCGCCTTTGAGCCAGTTGATGAGCATAGGCAGTTCGTCCAACCAGTACTTGCGCATAAACCTCCCCCACGTGGTGATACGCCAGTCGTCGTTGCTCTTGTCGGCTATGTCCATTCCTCCCCGCTTGTCGAACACGTACTTCTGAATATACTCCGCATAGGGGTGCATGGTGCGGAACTTGTAGATGTACACATACTTTTTGTCTTTCCCCACGCGGCGCAGTTTGATCAACGGACCATAGACTTTGATCTGCTCCTGCGGGTAAGGCTGCGAGTGGCGGTGTGCAAAGATATACTCTATATGCCCCATAGGCACCACCTCGTCCACCTCGAAGCCGCAGTAGTACAGCCGTCCGAACACCTCCGTCTTGCTGAGCATACGTTTGCGCCCTTTGGTCAGGTCGTAGTAGAGACGCGACATCAGAAGCAGACGCGGGATGACGCGCTTCCAAAAGAAATACGCCGAATAGACTATCCAGCGGATACCCGCCGGGTAACGGTTGAGTATCTTCTGTTTGATATACTCCTGCGGGCGGTAGCAGCACACATACCGCCCCTCGTCGGGCAGTTTCTGGTTGACGATACAGAAACGGCGGTTGATACCCTTGGCGTCGTTGAGCAAGGTCAAGTCCACCAATGTATTGTATTCATAATCAGGTATCTGCAGGAAACTGAAACGATCCCTGTTGGCAACCACTTTGGTCTGCCGGTTGTCCAAGCGGGCTTTCTCCAACAGCATTTGATAATCCTCTTCCGTTGTGAGCGAAAGAACCGACTGGTGAATGGACTCTATGCTAGCCTCGCTGCGGTGCTCGTCGGGGCGTACTACGGTGGCGTGCTCGCGTTGCTCGATCTGCATAGCGGGCACCGTCATGTTCTGTGCATATTTCCAGTAATGCTCCGCCAGTATGACGAAGAAATCGATAATGGTAACGATGCCCACCATCCACATCGCCACCGTGGTCGAAAAACGGTGGTCCAACTCCGGCAAAGCGTAGCGGCAAAGCAGCATCATCGCCGTGGCAGTGAGTGCCAAGGAGAGCAGCGACTGCCAGTACCACGCTTTCTTGTAGGAACGATAGAGTTGGAAAACCACGCCTATGGCAATCCATACAAGCAGCATCACGGCAAACAAACCGAGATAACTCCATATCTCCGCCTTGTCTGCCGCCAACCGCCAAATCAAACAAATTACAATAGAAACAATCCAGATAACAATGTCAATGCCTATTTGCTTCCGCATACAATCAAAATTCGCTTAACTATATTCTTTATATTCTGTACTATCAGTTCTTTCGCCCACTGCCCTTTGCCTGCCGCCCACCGCTGGGGATGGGTGGTCATCATCAGTTTTGGAGGCAAGGTGCCGTCTGCCAATGCCCGTATAATATCGTCCGTTGTATGATACGTCAGTCCCTGCCGCACCCACTCGTCCTGCCAGACGGGTATCTTGTCCCGCACCGAAACCTTGTATCCGTCCCAGCACCGCCCCGTATCCGTGAGATAGAATACCTGAGAAAAATCCACGTCAAAATAGGGTTCGCCCACTATTCCCGACCGGTGATAGTCGTATTTCTTCCACAGGTCGCGCCCGTCATAGCGGCTGGCGGGGGCTCCGTGCATACAGACGGTGCGGACGGGATAGTATGTACGGAAATACTGCAGGCTCTTTTCAAAGTGCAGAAACGCCTTGTCCATGTCGCCGTGTGCCAAAGCCATATCCTCATAGTGATAGCCTATCTCGTGTCCCAAGGCGGCAATACGGCGGATGGCGTCTGGCTGGTTACTATCGGGAACAATGCGGAAATAGTAACTTGCCCGCGCATGTATTCCGTTCTCTAACTCCGCTGTGGCAATGCTGTTCTGCGGTCGCTTATCCACATCGTGCCGCAAGATCACATAGCGTCCGGGCAAATGATCCGCCGTGCAATAGTCCCCAAAGGTCAGAAAGGCATAACCTTCCGCTTGAAAAGCGAGCAGCAACTCATTGTATTTGACTAATGTAAAATCTTTCATCTAATCTCTAACTTCTAACAGCGTAGGCGGTCTAATCTCCAACAGCGTAGCGGTCTAACTTCTAACAGCCGTAGGCGGTCTAATCTCCAACAGCGTAGCGGTCTATCAATACAATTCCAGCCACTCCACCCGATTTCCGACCGTTTCGAGGTACTTGCGGAACTCCGTCTGACTGATCACCACCGTGCCGCGGCAGTCGTTGGGGTGGAAACTGAGCGAAGCGGCGTTTTGCAGGTTCCGGTCGAGAAACAGAATCACATGATGCTCCGTATCGTTGATCAGCCCGAGGGGACTGACGCTGCCGGGTTCCAACCCGAGATAACGCATCATCCGCTCGGGGCTCGCAAACGAGAGTTTGCCGGGTGCGGGCTGCCCGGCGGCTTGCAGCGAGACTTTGAGCCGCTGCTCCAGGTCGTGGATAGCGAGGTTGTGGTCGCAATCGAAGCATATCAGATAGTGCTGATTGCCCTTGTGGTTGCGCATAAAAATGTTCTTGCAATGCACGCTCCCGTCGTTGTGCCACCAGCGTTTCGCCTCTTCGATGGTCTTGCCCTCGGGGTGGTTGTAACACGTATAACCGATGTGATGCTCCTGCAGATACCGCTCTACCTGTTCCTGCCGCTCCATATTTTTCTGTTTATGGGTTTATTAGTTTATGCGTTTATGCGACGTTGAAATGGTTAATATGGTTGATGCGTTCATTACGCATTGTGCATTGTGCATTGTATCAAAGTTGCGCCAGCGCAACTTTGATTCTCCTCATAGCCTCCGTGATGTTCGCTTCACTAGTGGCGTACGAGAGGCGGATGCAGTGGTCCTCGCCGAAAGCCGAGCCGCTGACACACGCCACGTGCGCCTCGTTGAGCAGGTACTCCACCACATCGTCGGCATTCCTGAAGGTCTGCCCCTGCGGGGTCTGCTTGCCGAAATAGTACGACACGTCGGGGAACAGATAGAAAGCCCCCTGCGGTTCGATAATCTTCCAGCCGGGTATCTCGCGAGCCAAACCGATAATCAGGTTGCGGCGGCGTTCAAAGGCTTGCCGCATAGTCTCCACGCAGGTCTTGTCGCTCGTATAAGCCGCCTCGGCTGCCTTCTGCGCAATGGTGGTGGCGCAAGTGCACTGCTGCCCCTGCAAGCGTTTGACGGCACTGATAAAGCCCTTGTCGTGGCACGCCATCCAGCCGATACGGTAGCCCGTCATAGCGTGGCTCTTGCTCACACCGTTGATGATAACGAGACGATCTTTCAAAGCCCCGAACTGTCCGAGACTCTCATGGTGCCCCGTATAGAGAATATGCTCATAGATCTCGTCGGAGATGACGCTTATCTGCGGGTGTTTCTCCAATACACGCACAATATCGACCAATGCCTCGTGGCTATAGACGCTGCCCGTCGGGTTGTTGGGCGTGCAGAGCACCAGCAGACGGGTATTGGGCGTAATAGCCGCTTCCAACTGCTCCGCCGTGATGCAGAAGTTGTTCTTCATCGTAGTGCGCACCAGGACGCTCTTGCCCTCCGCCAACTTCACCATCTCTACATAACTCACCCAGCACGGCGTGGGCAGGATGACCTCGTCGCCCGGTCCTACCAGCGTCTCGATAGCGTTGCAAAGGCAGTGCTTTGCCCCCACCGACACGATGATCTCGTTCGCATTGAACGCCTGCGGGTTATGCTCGCCGAGTTCCTCGTTGAGCGTCTTGGCAATCGCCTCGCGCAGCGAGGGGAAACCGGGAACGGGACCATAATGGGAGAAATCGTTGTCCACAGCGGCTTTCGCTGCCTCTTTTACATGCTGCGGAGCCGCAAAATCGGGTTCGCCGAGCGACAGACCGATCACATCCACCCCCTCGGCACGCAACTGTTGGCAACGCGCCGCAATCTGCAATGTCTGCGACTCGCTGAGCGAGTCAATACGCTTCGAAATCTTCATATCCGTACGTTTTTGTATTTGTTTGCAAAGTTACAACATTTTCCGCATATACACAAATATCCCTTTGTTTGCGGAGAAAAACAAGTATCTCTGTTCATAATTCATCATTCATAATTAAAAAGTAAGGTGGATAAAAGGTGGATAAACTCCCCCCTCCTATCTGCTATCTGTCCCATTTGTCCTATTAGTCTTATTCGCCCCATTTCGCCGACCTGCCAACCAACCTTTTTCCAAACTCTATATACCCGTGTGCGCGTGTATGTGTATAATTTTATAAAAAGGTTGGTTGGTCGGCAGGTCGGTTATTGGGCTTGCGCATAGTGTATCTTGTTGATTTTCACTTCTTCCGATGTTCGTTGATATACTATCCAACCTCGGCTCGAACCCACCCGCTTGGCTTTGTACCCCTGCTTCTGCAGTATCATTCCCAGCCGTTGCAGACTCATCGGACGCTTGATGCTCCCCTCCCATACCAGCACATCGCTTATCTGCGCCGTGGTGAGGAACTCGCCCCTGCCCTCCGCCGGCACGTCGAACAGCACCAGGAGCAACTGTTAATTGCATTATCGGGGACTATTTTTCGTTGGATATATGAAAATTTATGTGTATCTTTGCACATCAAAGGAAACAGAATGGCAGGACTCTACATACATATCCCGTTTTGCAAAAGCAGATGCATCTATTGCGATTTCTTCTCGACCACCCGACTCGACCGGCGGGCAGAGTATGTCGGTGCCTTGATAGAGGAATGGCACGCCCGCGCCGATGAAGCGCGACAGGCAGGGACAATAGACACGATCTACTTAGGCGGCGGAACACCCAGTCTGCTGGAGACCGGCGACTTGCAACGCCTGTTAGCCGTATTGCCGGTATCACAAGCAAGGGAAATCACATTGGAGTGCAACCCCGGCGATATAACACCGGAGAAAGCCGCTGCGTGGCGCACGATGGGTATCAACCGGCTCTCTATCGGCATCCAATCGTTTGACGACACCCTGCTCCGCCGTATCGGCAGACGCCACACGGCAGAGCAAGCCCGCACCGCAGTGCGCACCGTACAAACCGCCGGATTTGACAATATATCCGTTGACATCATATACGGATTGCCCATAGACAAAGAACAAAGGACAAAGAACAAAGGACAATTGGGTGTCGTGGAGAAAGATGTGGAAGAAGCACTGCAATTAGGTGTGCAGCATATATCCACCTATTGCCTGACTTTTGAAGAGGGCACACCGCTGAGCGGGATGTTAGCCCGGGGCGAAGTGGCGGAAACGGACGAGGATACGGAAAACGCGATGTATGACTATATCGCACACCGCCTTGCAGAAGCAGGGTTTGAGCACTACGAGGTATCGAACTTTGCACGCCCCGGCAGGCGTTCTATGCATAACAGCAACTATTGGAACAACACCCCCTATATCGGTTTGGGAGCGGGGGCACATTCGTACAACGGTACCGACCGCTCATGGAATCCCGACGACCTTGACACCTATATAAGAGGGGTGCAAGACCATACATTAGTGCGCGAAACGGAACGCCTGTCCGCCACCGACCGGTACAACGAGCGCATTATGCTGGGTCTCCGCACGGCGGACGGCGTTCCCTGCTCTGTTCTGCACAATCCGGCATTGGTTGCTCCATACATACGACGCAACCTGCTTCGTATGACGCAGGACAACCGCATAGTCGCCACCCTGCCTGGCTTGCATATTCTCAACCAAATAATAGAAGACCTGATGGAATAGACAAAGAATAAAGGACAATGAACAAAGAACTAAGAACTAAGAACTAAGAACTAAGAACAAACACCCGCTATGTATGTTAATTAGCATTATTTCTTTGCCCAGCGGGCGGGGATCATACGATAGGGGTACCGCTCGCAGATATTGTCCGCATTGGGGCAGTCGCAACGGTGAATACGGATTCCTTTCGTAACGCTGATAAAACCGAAAATCGGGTCGCCCGGTTGCGGATTGCAGCACTTGGACAAGTGGTAATCCACATTCTTGACGTTCATATCCACCTCTATCGCCAAGCCCGACTGCTGCTCTTTGGGCACATACTCGGGTTTCGGTTCCGTATGGTGCGGTGCAGGCGTTGCGTCCAATGAAAGGAACACGTCACGCAGTTGCAGGATATCCTCTTTGCCCTGCGCAATCGACTGGTAGAGGTCGCTGACCGCTTTGTAGCCGAGTTTGTTCGCCAAGCGTGAGATGTCCGCCTCGGTGTATTCCAGTTTCCAGTTGTGGAAACGCCTCTCGAGCAGTTCTTTTCCCTCGGCGGCGTCCTTGTACTCAATCTCTTTGAGCGACTGGCGGATCTTGTTTTTCGCCTTGGTGGAAGTAACGAAATTGAGCCAGTCGGCATTCGGTTTCTGGTTGGGTGAGGTGAGGATCTCTATTTGGTCGCCGTTCTGCAACTTCTGCCGGATAGACACGTTCTGGTTGCGGATACGCCCGCCCACGCAGTGGTCGCCCACATCGGAGTGGATACTGTAGGCAAAGTCGAGCACCGTAGCCTCGGCAGGCAGACGGCGCAGGTCGCCTGTGGGCGTAAAGACATAGACATACTGTTTGTTGGCGAGTATATTGCCTTTCACGCCCTTGTATGCCCAGTGTGCCGCCACGCCTTTCTCCGCCACCTCGTCCATACGTTTGGTACGGATCTGCACCTCCACCCAGCGGTCGTCTGGTCCGAGCACCGTGGTATGCAGGCTCTCATAGCCGTTCTCCTTGGGCACGGAAAGCCAGTCGCGCAACCGTTTGGGGTTGGGCTGGAAAATATCGGTAATGAGCGAATAGACCTGCCAACAGTCCTGTTTTTCGCGGTCGGCAGGCGAGTCGAGAATGATACGTATGGCAAAGAGGTCGTATATCCGGTCCACATCGCAGTTCTGCGCCTGCATCTTGTGATAAATGGAGTGGATGGATTTCGGACGCCCTTTGATAGTGAAGACAAAGCCCGCATCTTTGAGTTTCCGCTCGAGCGGGGCGATAAACCGCGCTATGTAGGCATCGCGCTCCGATTTCTTGGCGTTCAGCGCGTGCGCTATATATTTATAGGTCTTGTAGTCGGTAAACTTCAGCGCGAGGTCCTCCATCTCGGTCTTGATCTGGTACAAGCCCAAGCGGTGTGCCAATGGGGCGTGGAGCATCTGTGTCTCTTTTGCCACATGGCGGCGGCGGTCGGAATCGCCCTCTTTGTCCAACTGACGCAGCAACTCCAGCCGCTCCGTCAGGATCTGATACAATACCTGATTGCTGTCTTCCATAATGCGGTCTCCTCTCTACTTGATTTCGATGGCAAAAATACGCTTTTTTTTGCACATATAAAAAAAAAAGCGTAACTTTGCCGCGGTTTTGTGCTATAAGTGCACACATAGTCAAGAAACACAAAAATTATACCAGATAAATGAAAGCAACAAAAGCAATTATGATTACTTTGCTCAGCATCGCAGCAGTCGCAATGGCTTATTTCTGCGTAGTGAGCGTTGTTACTCCTATTAAATTTGAGGAGAAACGTACTGCCCGTGAGGTGGCTGTAGTGAAGAATTTGGTTAATTTGCGTACTGCGGAGGTGGAGTTCAACCGCCAAAACGGTCGCTATATGGCTGATGCCGACAGTCTGATTCTTTTCCTCCAAACCGCTAAAAAGAAAGAGGTGATGAAGGAGGGAAGCCTTACCGACAAACAACTCGAAGCAGGTCTGACCGAGCCGAAGGCTGCCAAGATTATTGATGCTGCCAAGAAAAAAGCACTCAAAAAGCAGGATTTTGCCAACGACACAGAACTCTACGCCTACATCTGGGCTAACGATAAAGAAGTTATCGAAAACGGTTTGAGCGGTTTCCGCCGTGATACGATTGAGAGCAACTTGATCCAGAGTCTCTACAAGGGCGAGTACGACGAAAACACTATCGGAGACATCATCTATATCCCCTATACCGACAAGGTAAAGTATGAGATCGAGGTGAACAACAACTATACAACCAGCCAGGGTATCCGTGTTCCGCTGTTTGAGGCACGTGCACCGTTTGAGGCTTATCTGGGCGACTTGAACCGCCAGGAATTGGTGAACCTGATTGACAAGGAGCAGAAACTGGAGCACTATCCCGGCTTGAAGGTAGGTAGCGTGGACGCACCGAACAACAACGCCGGCAACTGGGAGTAATTCTAATTATGAATTAGGAATGATGAATTATTAGCGTAGTATTATCATTCTTTGTTCTTTATTCTTTGTTCTTTATTCTTTGTTCTTTATTCTTTGTCCATAGTTCACTTATGCGAATTATATCCGGAACATTCAGGGGGCGTCGATTGGCGCCTCCTAAAAATATAACCGCACGTCCTACCACCGATTTTGCCAAAGAGAGCCTTTTCAATCTTCTCAACAACCGTATTGATTTTGAGGACTGCGAAATGCTTGACCTCTTTGCCGGTACAGGCGGTATCGGACTGGAGTTTGTCAGCCGCGGAGCCCGTGAAGTAACGGCGGTGGAAGTGGCACATACGCAGCAGAACTTCATCATCTCGGCTTGTAAGCAGTTGGGGATACGCAACCTGACCGTCATACGGGGGGATGTATTCAAGTACATCAATGCGTGCAGGCTGCAGTTCGATTTTATCTTTGCCGACCCGCCGTATGCTTTGGAGAATCTCTCTACCCTGCCCGATTTGATTTTTGAAAAACAACTGCTTCGCCCCGACGGTCTCTTTGTTCTGGAGCATGGCAAAGACCACGATTTCTCCCCCCACCCGCATTTCAACTCTCATCGTGCCTACGGGAGTGTAAACTTTACGTTCTTCCAGTAATCTAAAAACAACATATCCCATATACACTACATAAATTTGAGGTCGTGTATATCACTCAAATTTTGTAACTTTGTAATCTAAAACAACCGAGTGCTATGCAGATACTAATTTGATAGAGATATATTCAAATACACATTCAAAAATAAAATAAAAAGGGACTGTCCTGATTGATGTCAAGACAGTCCCTTTTTAGGTATGTATGGGATAGTATGGTAAATCCTTACAACGAGACGGTTACCTGTGTACCGTAGGCACTCTCGGCGGAGAAAGTGAGAGTGGTCAGTTCGCCGGTCTCGTCATAAGCAATGACCAAAGGCGCAGTGGCAGTGAGGTAATAGTAATGCCCGTCGGGAGTAAGCAGGTAGGAGGTCTCTGCTTCACCGGAACGATAGAAATCGGCAAAGGTATCGCCAAGCGACCAAGCACCCGGATAGATGGCAGTGTATGTGCCTGCGGGAAGGGATTCGATGGCATTCTCGTCTTCCGCCTCCAAGTCGATAACCAGTGTGTTTCCGACAGTATCGGTGATGGTAACAGTATGGAGTGTTACACCATATTTTTCCCAATAGCCTTCGTTCTGCTCATCGGCTTCAATCTCTACCGATTCGGGGTGTTCGATGTGGAACTCGGTTGCCTCGGTCGGTTCTCCGTACCAGGCTACATCCTTGAAATCGAGTTTGCCCGTATAGGTGCCTTTGAGTTTGCCGCCCCACGTATTGGTGTAGTCAATCTCGACGGTGTACTCGTCGCCCGATTTGGTTACGTTTACTTCAATAGCCGAAGGATACTGGTTAACAGGGGTGGAGTTGTTTACCGAAGCGGCAAACGAGTTTTCCAAGTTGATGGCAAACGGAGCCACCCCACCGCCTGTGTACTTGCCGGCTGCCAGCGATTGGCTGTCCACAGGAACGCAGAACTCCAACTCGAAGAACTCGCCCTCACCGGCAAACGCACCGGCGGTATAGTCAAACGAGAGGTTGGCAGACGAGAAAGCGACAGTCAGTTTGCGTACATCGGCGGTAGCACCGTAATAGATATTTCCCTCGTCATCCTCTTCGGTGTAGAAATAGGCATCCGCATTGGTAAGCGTCTGACGGGCGAGCAGTATCTCGTCCAAGTTGCCATTTTTCTCTTGCTTGCAGCCCACGAGGCAGGCTGCAAGAACAAGCGGCAAAGCAAAAATATACTTTTTCATATCAATAATCTGTTTTATAAGCGATTTAGTATAAAAAACAAAACCTTGTCTTGCGGCGCAACACGCGCCGCGCTTTCTGAACAAATATACTCAAGTAATCAGGTTATAATGGTTTTGAACTCTTTTGCATTTACTCTGCGCCCTCGTCGGGTGTCTCGGTGTTTCCGCCTTGCAGCGAAGCGGGGCAACCGTCTGTCCACGTCCATTGCTCTACATAAGATCCGAATGCACCTGCCTCTACAATGAAATAGGTCTTTAATGTAAATACATTTCCCTCATTGCTAAATGCACAATCAGTAGGTGCGTCGGATGTGTAATAGTGATATATATCACCATAGTCCGAGTGGATAAGACCGGTAAATGCCTGATATACAAAGTTGCCCTCTACTTCCGTTCCATCAAGACTTACCACATTGTAATCGGCATCCAAAATGAACTTTAGATGGTATCCCTGCTCAACCGAATAGCCGTCGCCTTCTTTCACACCGCTGCCCTCTTCGGTCTCATCGGCAGAGTCGATGTAGAAATAGGGGCTTACCAGACGGAAGAGCGAGTCGGTTGCCTCGACGGCTTTCTCGATAGCCACATCGCCTTCTTCGTTCCAGAAACCGGAAACGAAATGCACCTTACCGCGGCTTGCCCAGTTGTAGTCCTTTTGATAGTTGATGGTGAGCGTGCTGCGTCCGTAGAGAGTGGCATCTTCGTCGGCAATGGCGATGGTCAGGTCGGTAGAAGCACCGACAGGCAAGTTGGTTGCGTCCACGATGAGGGTGTCATATTGCTGACCTGCGTTGAAATGAATAGTGGTTGCCACATCCAAATAGTCTTCGTCGGTAGCGGTGATATTCAGCGTATAGTCGGCAGCCTCAAGGTACGAGGTACGACCGATAATCACTGCGCTGTCGATTGCCACATCGGCGGGTTTATAGACCACCGAGGTGTGTGTATTGTCGAATATATAGAGTCCCTCTGATGCGGGCGAGTCACCGCGCGTAGGAATCTCGTTGTTGCACCCCGCCAACGCCACGGCGGCAAGGGCGATATACAGATATTTTGCTTTCATTGCTTTTAATGAATTATAATGTGAGGTAATAGACTATGTATGTTTTGAAAAAACAAAACTTACAAAACCTTGTCTTGCGGTGCAACACGCACCGCGCTTGTCCTTAAACTCTCACTGATTAAACGGAAGGCGTAGCCACCTGTTGGTTGTTGTCGCTGTTGCTGATGCCCTGGTTAGCCTCGATCTCCACACTCGGTATGAGGAAAAGCAGAACAGGGTCGTTGGGCTGGATGGTGTATTGCCAAGCCGCAGGCCAGTTGCTAGTAGCGAGGTTGGTACTCTTGCGGTTGATCGTTTTTTCGAGACGGAGAATATCGAAGAACGCAAAGCCTTCGCCCCAGAGTTCGATACGGCGCTGGAACCAGATCTCGTCCAAGAGATTGCTCTCGGTCTGCTGGTACTGCGGGTCGCGCTCGGCGGTCAGTTGTGCGAGTGCGGCACGTGCGCCTGCTTCGTCGCCCGAGCGGGCCAAGCCTTCGGCTTTGATAAGGAGCATCTCCTCGGCACGCATCAGAATCCAGTCGGCAGCAGCGGTCATAGAGGTGCTGTTGTCGTTAGCCAAGCCCCATTTGACGTTCACATACTCCATTCCGTCGCCGGCAGCGGTCTCTTTCCACCACGAATAGGCTGCATTGTCGAGGAGCGGCGAGGTTTTGTTCTCGTTGAGCCACCAGCCTTTGCGCACATCGGTGTCGGATATTTTGGCGTAGAGCATTGCAGAAATCGAACTATAGGCACCTACGCTGGTGTAACCTGACGTATAGAACGAACTGACGTGTCCCTGCCAGTTGACGATACCCGACGAAACGACATCGTTGCTCTCGGTTAGGATATTCGCCCAGAGGACGGACGATGCGTCTGCGGAGCAGAAAGTAGGTTTGGAGACCTCCTCGCGGGTGTAGATGCTTGCACCCGAGACGATGAGTGCGCTATCGGCATCGGAAGCCGCAGCCGCCCAGTTCTTGAGAGCGAGGTTAGCGCGGGCACGCAGACCGAGTGCGACCGCCTGATTGACATAGCCTTTGTCAGCACGGTTGAACCCTGCAAGCGCACTTACCGAATAGTTGAGGTCGCGCAACACGAGGTCATAGACCTGTTGGACGGTGGCACGCGGATTGTTCTCCGACTGCTCCGAAGTCAGTTGCTCCGTTACGATAGGCACGCAAGGGAGGTTCTTGGTTGCGTCGCTGTAGGTGAACTGGTAGAGTTGCGCCATCTCAAGGTAGCAGAACGCACGCACGGCACGTGCCTGACCGAGGTTGGCACGCAGGGTAGCGTCGGTAGCGGTGCTGTCGATACCTCCGATCACCGCATTGGCGGCACGGATAATCTTGTAGTACTCACGCCAGTGCATACGCATCTCAAGCGATGTATAGACACGGTCGGAGTATTCGCCTGCCGAAGCAAACCAGTTGTAGCCGATATTGGGGCGCACATAGTCTGCCCCCATGCAATCGCGCATAATACACATCGAAGCATATCCGAAATCAAAGTGGCGTTCCAAATCGTCTTCGCCCAAACCTGCCCAGAGTTGAATCATCTGTGCATACATTGCCGAGATGTCGGCTGCCGATGTAGAGGGGTTCTTGCTGAACGCATCCTGTTTCTGAGATTCGGTCTTGGTGGCACCTTCGGGAGCGGTATCAAGCATACTGTCGCACGCCGCCAGACCGAAGACCAAGCCGAAAAGGGCTATATATCTTGCTATTGTTTTCATTGTTGTAGTCATTTATATGCCTTTGCCGCAAAGCGGCAAGAAATCTAAATAAATCTTTGTTTGACATCCATAAATTGCCATAAATCTTATTCGCCTACGGCGGAGAAATATACCAATTATGCTCGTTGAGACTTAGAAAGTAATACTGATGCCGCCGGAGATACTGCGCATGGAAGCGTAGGTATTCATACTGGAGGTGGTGTAACTCTGGCGCGGGTCGAGACCTTTGCGGGCAGAAACGAGGGCTACATTGTCGGCAACACCGTAGATACGCAGTTTCTCCACTTTGATCTTGCGCGTCCACTTGGCGGGCAGCGTGTAGCCGAGGGTGATATTCTGCAGGTTCAAGTAGTTCGACGAAATGAGCCAACGGTCGGAAGAGGAGTTGGTGTAGAGGTCGGCTGCATCCACACGGGGTACATCGGTGTCGGTGTTATCGGGTGTCCACGCATTGAGAATATCGGTGTGCCAGTTCTGCCCTGCGAAGGACGAGTTGCCCGAGTGCATCAGCGCACGATAGCCATCATCGTAGATACGTCCGCCGAGTTGGTAGGCGAAACTGACAGAGAAATCCAGTCCGTATGCATCCAAAGAGGTACCGAAACCGCCATATACTTTCGGCAGGATGTCGCCCGTCTCATACTGTGTAGCGTTGGACCATACATCGGTTACGGTCTGACCCGTTACGTTGCCTTCCGCATCCGTGATGTCCTGATACCACAGCGATTTACCCGTACTGGGGTCAACGCCTGCATATTTGCGGATATAGAAGTTGTAGAGGCTCTCGCCCTCCTTATATATATAGTTGCCGCTAATCCACTGACCGTTCAACTCGGGGGAGAGTTGGAGAATCTTGTTCTTGAACCAGGTCATATTGGCGAAGATCGTCCACGTTACGTTTTTGGTGCGGACAGGAACGCCGTGCAACTCAAGGTCGAGACCGGCGTTGCTGACCGAACCGATATTGACCGGCAGCGTACTATAGCCCAACGACGAAGGTACGGGTTTGTAGTAGAGCATATCCACCGTGCGGCGCCGGAATCCCTCGACAGTACCGCTCAACCGCTCATCGAAGAGGGCAAAGTCGATACCGACATTCAGGTTGTAGGAGGTCTCCCACGTGATGTCGTTGTTGCCCTTGTAGGTCAGCGTAGTGGCAAAAGCACCGTTGCTCTCGCTCACTTCGTACTGGTCGGTATAGAGGTAGTAGTTCACCTTGCCGTCGCTTGTAAGCAGGTTGTCGTTACCCTGCGCACCGTAACTGGCTTTCAGTTTCAAGAGGTTCACCACCTCTTGCGCGGGCTCCATCCACGACTCGGAGTTGATGTCCCATGCGGCACCAACCGACCAGAAGTTACCCCAGCGATGCTCTTTGGCGAAACGCGAAGAAGCATCGCGACGATAGGACGCCGAGAAATAGTACTTGCTGTCGTAGTCGTACTTGGCTTGTGCCAGAATACCCTGTGTAGCGTAATGGTGGGTAAGCGAGCCCGTCAGCGGGGAAAGAATGGCATTGCTCACCTCGGCAATGTCGGGTGAGAAGAGTTTGGTCTTCTGCCCGTACACAGCGGACTCGGTATATTGATAGTTCTCGTAGCCGAGCAGCAAGTCCACATTGTGGAGACCGGCAAAACGGTTGTTGTAGGTGAGCAGATACTGCTGGTTGACTGTCAGATAGCGGTCGGACTCCACATACGCAAGACCGCCCGAGGTGGCATACTGCCCGTAGTAGGGGTTGGTGGTCTGCTGGTAGCGGCTGCCGAAATAGTTGACGCCCACATTGGCGGTAGCCTTCAAGCCTTTGTAGAACTCGATGGTGGCATACCACTTTCCGGTAAACATATCGTTGGTATATTTCGACTTGTCGAGGGCGATAGCCGAAGCGGGGTTCGACTGGCTCATAAACGGACGCTGCGTACCCGCTGCCACCGAGACACCGTCTCCGTAATCATACATCGTATAACCATTGGCATCGTGCGCGATAGAGCCGTCGGCATTACGGATATAAAGCGGGTAGATAGGCGCCATAAAATTGCTGACGAAGAAGAGATTGCCCGACGAAGAAGCCGCATCGTCGCTTGTCTGGTCGGTCGGGTACTTCTGATCGGCATGGGCATAACTCATCGAAGTGCCGATCTTGAGCCATTTCTTGGCTTGGTAGTCCACGTTCACACGGGAAGTGAAACGCTGATAGTCAGAGTTCTCAATAATACCGGAATCATCCAGATAGCCCGCCGAAGCGAAGTAGTTGATTTTGTCGGTAGAACCGGAAACGCTGAGGTTGTACTCCTGACGAAGGTTGCTCGAGTTGAACAGTTCGCCATACCAACTGTCGGGCAGATAGTAGTTGCTGCCGTCGTTGTAACCGAGGGTGGCATTGGGGTTCAGTTTGCCGTTACGACCGATCAGGCGTTGCCCGCCCGGCACCGTATATACCTGATAGCCGAGACCGCCGTTCTTGGGGTCAAGCAGGTAGGTGTTGGCGTACTCGTGCGAGTAAGCCGACGATTGTCCTGCGAGGTACTGGCTGTTGTACAAGCCCTGATAGAAAGTCTCGTAATACATACCGGGGTCGGTCATAACCGAGTAGGTAGGCACCTCGCGCGAGTTGCTGCCCCACTTGGCATCTATGGTAATCTGTGCGTCCTGCGTATTACCGCGGCGGGTGGTAATCAATACCACGCCGTTGGCACCACGCGCACCATAGAGGGCGTTGCTGGCAGCGTCTTTGAGAACAGTAATGGACTCGATATCATTATTATTGAGCGTAGCAATCGTGTTGTCGTCGGCAGGTACACCGTCCACCACGTAGAGCGGGGAGTTGTCGGCATTGATAGAGCCGATACCGCGAATACGTATCTTCGTTACGGCACCCGGAGCACCATCGGTGCTGACACCCTGTACGCCCGCCACCTGCCCGCTGAGCGAGTTGGTGACGTTACTCGTCTGGCGCTTGACGATGTCGTCGCTCTTTACCACCGAAGCCGAACCCGTAAACGATTTCTTGGTGGTCGTACCGAAAGCGACGACCATCACCTCGTCCAACTCGGAAGTGTTCTCGGAAAGCACGATCTTCAAGTCCTGCGCCACCGGTACCTCTACCGTCTGCATACCGATGAACGACACCACGAGTATGCCTCCCTTGTCGGCAATGATTGAAAACTTACCATCGAAATCCGTGATGGTACCCTGCGTCGTACCTTTCACTTGTACGGAGGCACCTATCACAGGTTCGCCGTCCGTTTCGCTCAGTACGACTCCGTTGAATGTCTGCAACTGCGCAAAGGCGATGCCGATGCTTACCAAGCAGGCAGACATTAGGAGTAAAATCCTTTTCATACCTTACATAAAATTAGTTAATACCTCGGAATTTTCCGCCCCTCAACGGGCGATAAAATTCTATTAAATTTTGTTTAACACTGAAATTGGGCGCAAAAGTACAGCAAATAATTCACATACGCAAATTTTATATAGCAAAAAGTTATATTTTTGTGCATTTCAATTGCATTTTGTATATTTATACACAAAAAACACATTTATTTTGCTGCATAAATATACATCGATTGTATAGTTATAGCAGAAACTATGTATTAGCGACCGATAGCGGCGCGTGCAACAGGGTTCCCGCAAGCAACGCGCAGTGGGATGTCGGTTGCGCACACAATGGTATTGTGCGCCACTATGCCGGCTAAAAGTATTCACACCGCGGGCGAGGCGCCCGCGTCCCCAGTGAAATGCACACCACCAGTCGCTGAAAGCGGTGGTTACCCAGCAGTTGGCACTAATGTCTCCTATGCCGCAAGCGGCAAGAAAAATGGAAGAAAATTGGCAAAAGATGTCCTACGCACTCGCTATGCGGTGCGAGAGAAATTAAAGAAATAAAGGAAATTATAAAACAAAACCATCAAAACCTTGTCTTGCGGCGCAACACGCGCCGCGCTGCATTGTTACAAAGACTTGGTGTCAACTCCTGGGTAAACGCCCGGGATTGACGGCTGAATCACATACGAATCACATACGAATCACATACACCTGCTATACACTGTGTAAGGGACGGTAAACGGGAGTCAAACAAATACACATTGGATGTGGCGGCTATTGCAGACCTCTATGGGATATTGTACAAACATATGGGATAATTGCATAATCATACAACAGAAAAATAAAAACGGTTTGTTTTTTGGTTAATTTTAGTTCGAAGTGTTGCGCATTCAAAGATTTTTCTATACTTTTGCAACCGATTTCGCTGTATTAATTGCATAATTATTGCATAAGCAGTGTCAGATTAGTCTTTTACAAGGAACAAAAAAAATACATTTATGAAAAAACTTTTCTCTATTGTATGCGCAGCCGCTATGGTATTGAGCGCAAGTGCCGCCCCGCAGTTTGCCACACGGGTAGCCAAAAAGAACATGGGGGGGGCAAATACAACATTCCCCGCCGTTGAGTACACCGGTTTCAACCACAACCGTGTGATAGCCGCCCCGACAACGGGTATCAAGAAAGCCCCTGCCGCAGTCAGCGACGGCAAGATTGCAGCCGACTATGCACAGGCTGTGTTCTATCCTTCTTCGCTAACGGACAGTTATGCGATGTACGAATTTGATTTCTTCAGCGGAGAAGATTTTGCAGCATACGTTGGAGTGAAAGCCAACAATGACAGTACAAAATTGGTAGGTACTTATTCCCTGTTGGCGGGTCAGGTGGTGGTTGCAGCAGGTGATACAACTGACATCAATTCGGGTTCGCTGGCTATCACATACGTAGCACCGAACTATCACTTTGCGCTGAATGCCGTATGCGCCAACGGGCAGACCTACACGATGGAGTTGGACTATGCTGCAACAGAACTGAATGCCATCAACTATATGCTGTATTACTATTACCAATCGGGATACGGTTCGTATTTCGGAGTCAACACTTATGAAGACTGCCTCATAGAATTGGAAGATGCGCCGTTTGTACCGACAGGCAAGACCATTGACATAATTATCCCCGGCATCAGTTCGCTCACTGACAACACTGCCGACACAGAGGATGCATGGTTTCAGATTCAGGGTTCATCGACAGAGTATTATGCATCGGTATGCGTTAATACCAACCATTTGACCGGCACTTTCGGCAAAGCAGACATCGACTACAACTACACCGCCGTTACCTTTGACGGGGAGACCTATATCTACGCCAAAGAATATGACAGCAACACGGTAAACGTCAGTCTGTCCGCAGACACGACCATTGTAGAGGCGTCCGTAATGGGAAAAGACGGCAACATCTACCACATAGTAATGAAGTACTACATTCCGACTCCGACCCAGACGATTGATGTAGCACTCACCGGTACGGTTGACAAAGAGTATGCGGATTATGGTTATGTTGATTTTGAGGCCTCCAATGCAGACTATGCTCTGGTGCTGCAACTGACTTCCTATACCGGTGCCGGCACATACACCATAAACAACCTTTACGGTATGAACGACACGGACGGCAGTTATTTGGGCGACATGCAAACACAATACATCATCGACATCGTAAGTGCAAACATCGTGTTGGCAGCGGACTACTCGTTTACGGCGCAATTTATCAGCACAGACGCACGTCAGTTCAACATCACATTCACGCCGTCGAAGACCGCCTTAGGCGACACTGCCGCCGAGAGCACAAAAGCACAGAAAGTGCTGCGCGACGGACAATTGGTAATTATCAAGAACGGCGCTGAGTACAACGCTCTCGGTGCGCAACTCCAATAACAGACGTTTCTGATTTTGCTTTGCAGGCTTCCGCATAGTGGGCGGGAGCCTGCTTTCTTTTGGCACACGATTTATAATTTGGTTATATCAAAAAAAAGTCGTACCTTTGCACGCTTAATGCGAGAAACAAAAAGAAGCATTACAACAATGAAATTCATAGGAATCATACCGGCACGCTACGCCTCGACGCGCTTCCCCGGCAAACCGCTGGCGGAGATATGCGGCAAGACGATGATCCGCCGCGTGTATGAACAGACCTCGAAAGTACTGGACACCGTACTGGTGGCTACCGACGACGACCGCATATACGACCACGTAGCGGCTTTCGGCGGCAAGGTGGTGATGACCCGCCCCGACCACAAGTGCGGCACCGACCGCTGCTTGGAGGCATACCAACTGATTACCAACCCATTGTACAGGGAGCAGAACGACCGGGACACGGTGATAATCAACATACAGGGCGACGAGCCGTTTATCCAGCCCGAACAGATAGAAGCCATAGAGAGTTGTTTCCTTGAGCCCAACGGCGATGCCAACAGCACGGAAATTGCCACATTGGTCAAGCCGTTCACGGCGCAGAACACATGGGCGGATTTGGAAAACCCGAACACACCGAAAGTGGTATTCTCGCAGCAGACACACGAAGCACTGCTTTTCTCGCGCAGCGTGATACCCTATCTGCGCGGCGTGGACAAAGCCGACTGGCTCGCACAAGGCAAGCACTACAAACATATCGGGATGTATGCCTATCGGGCGGATATATTGGAGAAAATCACCAAGTTACCGCAGTCGGCAGCCGAGTTGGCAGAGAGCCTGGAGCAACTGCGCTGGCTCGAAAACGGCTATCGGATAAAGGTGGCTGTATGCGATACAGAGACCGTAGGCATAGACACACCCGCCGACTTAGAAAAGGCGATTGAGTACCTGAAACAAAGGGAATATATAGTTTGACAGGACAAAGAACAAAGAACAAAGAACAAAGAACAAAGAATATGGTATAACCTCAGTAAAAAGACAATTATGAACAACACACCTACTCCCCATATCGGGGCTAAATTCGGCGACTTTGCCGAAACCGTGATTATGGCAGGCGATCCGCTGCGTGCCAAGTTGATGGCAGAGAGATTTTTGGAGGACGCCGTACAAGTGAACAATGTGCGCGGAATGCTCGCATATACAGGCACTTACAAAGGCAAACGCGTCAGCGTGATGGGACACGGAATGGGCATTCCGTCGATAGGTATCTATAGTTACGAACTATATAATTTCTACGGCGTAAAGACGATTATCCGTGTCGGTTCGGCGGGTAGTCTGCAGAAAGACCTGCACATCGGCGATCTGGCTATCGCTATGGGCGCATGCACCAACTCGAACTACGCTGCGCAGTACGAACTGCCCGGAACCTACGCACCTATTGCCGACTTCGACCTTTGCCGCCGTGCCGCCGAGGCTTGCGAGAAATTCGGTTACCACTACAAGGTGGGCAACGTGTTCTCGTCGGACACATTCTACACAGAGAACGCACACAACGACAAGTGGATCAACATGGGTGTGATGTGTGTGGAAATGGAGGCTCCCGCACTCTATATGAATGCGGCTCGAAGCGGAAACAAAGCACTGGTTATCTGCACGATAAGCGACCATCTCATCACAGGCGAAGTAACTACCGCCGAGGAGCGACAGAACAACTTTACCCACATGATGGATGTGGCATTCTCGCTTGTATGAGCAGGAAGCCGCTGTTGATACTTTTCGCACTGCTGCCCCTGTGTGTTTCAGCACAGGAGCAGCAGTCGGAGTTTTCTACCAAAGAGGAGAAAGGGAAAGAAAAGACCTCACGCAACCGCGTTTTCACCGGTTTCTCGGGCGGAATGATGTTGCACTTGGGGTATGCGTTCTCGCAGTCACCCGACGAGTTGTTCCGCAATCCGTCACTGATGACGGACAAGAACCTGCCCAAGAGCGGTGTAACGATGGGCATAGGCGGTGCATTGCGCGTACACCTACTGAACCATATTCACATCGGTTCGGAGGGGTTTGTCAGCACAATGCCGCTGATGAAAACCGGCAGCCAAATACGCACAGGGTACGGCGGTATCCTGTGTGATTATTACGGTCATTGGGGAAAGAAAGTACGTCCGATAGCAGGAATAACCGTCGGCGGAGGAAGTACGAGCCGGCTGTATGTACCATACGACGGAGAAATTGTAGAAGGCAAAGAGGACAAAGAGGGACAGACCACCGAATACAATGCGTCGTACACCAAGACACCCTTTTTTATGCTTGACCCGTATATAGGATTAGAGTTTTCGCTGAACAACCATATCTCGCTGCTCACACGGATAGACTGGGTGCTGCCTTTCGGGGCAAAGGGGTCGAAACTGAGCCATCAGGACGTATCGTGGCGCAACTATGCGGCACCAAGCGGACCGCGGTTGTATATCGGATTTATGTTCGGACACTTACAGAGATAATTTGTAAATTTGTAAATTTGTAAATTAAATACTTATAATTTTGTAAACAAACACATAGTAAATGGATAAAAACACTTGGATTGGCTTTCTATTGATAGCCTTGATTATCATCGGTTTCTCGTGGATCGGGCGCCCGTCGAAAGAGGAACTGGCAGAGCGTCAACGCATACACGACAGCATTGCGCTGGCACAACAGATGGAGCAGGAAGCACAGTTTCTCTCCGACCAGATTACCGCCCAACTGCAGGCAGATTCGGTGCGTCAGAACGAGCAGAACATCAACGAAGACCTGCAGAACAAACTGCAAGCCACCTACGGCGCTTTTGCCGTATCGGCACAAGGCGAGAACAAAGCCACCGTACTTGAAAACGGAAAGATACGCCTCCATATAGACAGCAAAGGCGGACGTATCGCACGTGCGGAACTGAAAGAATACAAAGCATACGGCGACAGTGTGAACCCGCTGTGCCTGTTCCGTGCCGATGAGGCAAAGCAGAGTTTCACCCTTATCACGGCGAACAACCGTATTCTGCAAACCGCCAACCTGTATTTCGAGCCGATCGAACCGGAGATAGGTACGCTCATTATGCGTCTGCATACCGACAGGGAGGACGCCTATTTGGACTTTGTCTATACTATCACGGAAGACGATTATATGGTGCGTATGGCTATTCAGGCGCACAATATGCAGTCGGTGCTGGCACAGAACGTGAACTCGCTCGATATGCAATGGCGGCAACTCATACCGCAACAGGAACGCGGGCGCAAGTTTGAGGAACGCTATGCGCAACTGCAATATATGCTGGCGGGCGGCGATATGGAGAAACTGTCCGAAAGCAAGCACGACAGCAAGAAAGAGAATGCCAAAGTGCGCTGGATCGGCTACAAAGACCAGTTCTTCTCCACGGTGATGATTGCCGATGATGCCTTCACCTCATCGGTATTCGAATCCACTCCGCAAGACAAACACAGCCGCTACATCAAGGAATACAGCACCACGACGGGCGTTGCCTTCGATGTAACCGGACAGAAAGAGACGGCTTTCCGCTATTTCTTCGGTCCGAACCACTACAACACCCTCAAAGCCTACGACAAAGACGTGGACAAAGCCGACCGCCTGCACCTGCAGGAACTGGTGCCACTGGGCTGGAAAGTGGTCAGTTGGATTGACAAGATTCTGGTCATCCCGATGTTCGACCTCTTCACCTCGTGGGGTTTGCATATCGGTTTGGTGATTCTGCTAATGACGCTGGTTATCAAACTGATCATCCTGCCCTTTGTGTTCGCTTCCTATAAGTCGAGCGCCAAAATGCGCGTACTCAAACCGCAGTTGGACGAGATCAATGCCAAATACCCGCCCGAGAAGATGCAGGAACGCCAGCAGGCGACGATGGCACTCTATCAGCGTGCAGGCGTCAGTCCGATGTCGGGCTGTCTGCCGATGCTGTTCCAGTTCCCGATTGTGATGGCAATGTTCTGGTTCTTCCCGACGGCTATCGAGTTGCGCGGCAAGTCGTTCCTTTGGGCTGACGACCTCTCCACCTACGACACGATCATCTCGTGGGGAACGAATATCCCGCTGCTTGGCGACCACCTGAGCCTGTTCTGTCTGTTGATGACTATCACCAACTTCCTATACACCTACATCACGATGCAGACGCAGTCCACCGACCCGAGTATGAAATTTATGAAGTGGATGATGTACCTGATGCCGTTGATGTTCCTCTTTGTATTCAACGACTACGCTGCCGGTTTGAGTTACTACTACCTGCTGTCGCTGTTCTTCACTATCCTGCAGACAATGATTTTCCGTTGGGCTATCAACGACAAGAAACTGCTGGCACAGATGGAGGCTAACGCCAAGAAGAAAGGCAACGGACAGAAGAAATCAGGATTTATGGAACGCTTGGAGAAGATGCAACGCGAGCAACAACGTATGGCACGCGAGAACGCCAAAGCACAAGCCAAGAAAATGCGATGAAACATCTGCTTATACTGACAGCCCTGTGCTCTTTGAGCATAGGGCTGTTTGCTGAAAACATAGCAACGGACAACGGTCGTACAGCGGAAAACGATATTCAGTTGGACAATACTACCGTCAAACCACGCTACACATTTGGCGATTTCTTCGATGCGCTGGATCTGCCGACGGTGCTGGGTGCGGGTATCACACCCAACGGCATAGAAGGGGCTACTTTCAACTCCTCTATGCGTCTCGGCTGGCGACACCACAAGAGTTACGGTACGTTTGTTTTTATCTCATTTGACACCCACAGCAACACCTATGACTCGCTGTGCATTGCCGGCACCAATGTCCGCACCGGTGAAGTATGGTACTATGAAATCGGAATGGGTGTCGGGTACAGGATACCGTTGGTAAAAGATATCCGCGCGTTCTACGAGAAGCCGTATTTCAACCATTGGGATTTTTTTGTTTCGATCGAACCGGGAGTGTCTATTCCGTACGTCAAGACAGTGGAACCATTAGACGGAACAGGCGAAGCATACCAACTGAAAGACCGTTTTTCTGCGGTTCCCACCCTGCGTTTTGCCGCAGGCGTGGAATGGTTCATCGTGCATAATTTTGGTGTCTTTGCCGAAGCGGCATATATTCAGCACCTTACCCCGACCATTATAGAGCAGGCCGCCATTGATCAAGGCCGTATCAAAGCCCCGTCGGGACCGATAGTCCTGTCGATAGGTCTGTCGCTTTTCTTCAACTAAAGCACCTACGAAATACAAAAAAACAGAGACTGCCACATAGACAGTCTCTGTTTTTTATATAAAAGTGCCGTACAGCCACTCACTCGAGAAAACTCCTAAAGAATAGGATTTGGAGTGTACCATCTCTCTGTAATCCGACCACCTCCACCGCTCTCCGACTTGCGTCGGGTCATCGCAGGCGAGTATCGGCACGCCATTGGTCAGGCATTTACCCCGGTTGATTTTATTTGTTGAGTTTTCCGGTCTCTGTGCTGTACGACACCTATTTCAATGCGTAATGCATAATGCACAATGCTTAATGCATATTTTTCTATTTTTCTTGCCGCGTACGTGGCGTGTGGACTATATCAATCCCGCGTATGCCACCCCAACGTAAGCACTATACGGTGCGTTTGCGTGCGCATATCGTATGGTGTTGCCAACTGGTGCGCATAAAGGTTGATACCTTGCAGACCTAACTGGTATGCTGCTTGTGCTACAAAAACCTTGCCACGATAGCCCACTCCCAAACTGATATATTGCGTACGGCGTATATTTTGGAAATACGTATCCGTGCGCACGGCATCATAGGCGTGTTCCACGATATCCTCCTGCTTGCGGAATGTCGATTCGTACACATAACCCGCATTGATAAACAGATTATTAACAGGCACTATCTCCAAACCGGCACGCAAACTATGCACATCATTCATATTCTTCTGGTGCTGATAGTCGTACTGGAACGAGAGCAGACCATATTGCTTCATCTGGAAAGCCACACTCACACTGCTGCGCAGCGGCATACGGAAACCCGATACGGACGAAGAATTGGTAGGTGTACCGCTTGAGCGCAGGGAATCGGTGGTGGCACTCAGCGTACCGCTATTGCCTACGGCAAGCGTGCTGGCAGTAGGTGTTTGGATAGATGCCCCCAAGCGCAGACATTCCACAGGGCGGTAGATAATACCAAACGAACCGTTCACGCCGATACCCGACATCGTCAGATCGGTCTTGTTCAGCAAGTCGCCGCCCTCGCCGAACTGCTCGTAGTATTCCGCCGCCTGGCTGTACGAGTACGAAAGCATCCGTACCCCCGCACCCAGATAGACCCTGTTGGAGATATTCATCGCCCAATCCAGTCCGTACTGATTGACATACCCGTATTCACGAATACGGAGCGAGTTGCTGACCGTCTCCCCGTCCAGCAGCACAGTTGTCCATTGGTCGCCTCCCGCCTCGGTCGGGTTGATCAGATATGTATCATATCCCTGGCAACTGAGCCAGCCCACATTCGCATCATTCCAACGCCCCGCAGGCTGCAAAGCCGTCTCTTGCAAGCCGTTGGTATTCATACAAATCACATCCGCCAGCGAAGTTGTCTGCCCCGTAGCCGCTGCCGCAAAAGAGCGGTTGAACGTACGCAGACGCGAGTAGGAGAACATAAAATTATCATAGATCACGCCACGTTCTTTGTACGGGTCGCCAAAGGCGAACACCCACGAGGCTTGCGGAGCCGCAAAATAGTTGGTTTGTTTCCAATCCGCTCCCGCCTGGTGCGTCCTGTCGTATCGCTCGTCAAACGAGATCATCACCTCCATACGGCGGTACAATCCCAATCCGGCAGGATTATCTTTTACTGCCGACGGGTCGCCGCCAACAGCCGTCATCGCACCGCCCATACCCACATAACGCGCCGTCCCCGTGAGTTCCTGCTCACTGAGACGCTGCGTGTCTTGTGCGGAAAGGGCGGTTGCACCTGCCGCACAAAGCAAAAGGGCTATATAACGAATACGATTCATACTTATTGGCGTTTGATGACTGCTTTTATTACGGTAGCATCGTTCCGTGTAACGGAATCCTCAATAAAAGTGATTTCCGTTTGCCTGTTGCTGGCAGATGTATCGGCGACTCCTTCCTGCGGCTCCTGATACTCCTCTGTCTCATTGTTGTCATTGTCAAACAATGGCGCAGATTGCGTCCGCTGCGGGGTGTCCCAATAGTACACATCGTCGACGTAGTCGTCCGCACGGGCAGACAATGCCAACCCTGCAACCACCACCGACAAAGCCACTATGTACCGATACAGTTTCACTATTATTCTATTATTCTATCTTTCTATTATTCTATATCTTATATTCTGCGAAAACCGATAATCTGTCGAACCTCTTCAATGGTCTTTTCGGCACGCTCCGAAGCACGCTCCGCACCCATTTTCAGCACTTTGGCGAGGTATTCGTCATCGTTCTGATAAGCCACAATCTTCTCGCGGATAGGCGCACAGAACGCATTGATATCGTGTGCCAACTGTTTCTTCATATCACCGTAGCGGATAGTCATACCGTTGTATGCATCGTTGAAATAGTCGTAGGTCTGCTTGTCCGACACCAGTTCCATCAGAGTAAACAGGTTCTGTATCACCTCGGGCTTTTCCTGATTGAGCATCGTCGGTCCCGCATCGGTAACAGCACGCATCACTTTCTTTTTAATAGTCTCTTCGTCATCGCACAAGTAGATCGCATTGCCTTCCGATTTTCCCATTTTGCCTGTTCCGTTCAGTCCCGGCACTTTCACCGCCTTCTGATTAAAATAAAAAGACTCCGGTTCTTTGAAATACTCCACCTCATAAATACGGTTGAAACGACGCGCACAAAGGCGAGCCATCTCCATATTCTGTTCCTGGTCCTTTCCTACAGGCACTTTGTCAGCCTTGTGCATCAATATATCCGCAGCCATCAACGTCGGATAAGTCAACAAACCTGCATTCACATTATCAGGGTTCTGGCGCACTTTTTCCTTGAAACTCGTAACGCGTTCCAACTCGCCGAGATAGGTATTCATATTGAAATAGAGGTACAACTCCAGCACTTGCTTCACATCGCTTTGTGCATATAGTGGTGCTTTCTCGGGATCGATACCGCATGCCAAGTATTCCGAAAGAATCGTTTTAACCGAATTGCGGATATTTTCGGGTTTGGGGTGTGTAGTGAGAGAGTGCCAATCCGCAATAAAGAACATACAATCATACTCATTTTGCATTTGTACAAAACTCTTTACTGCACCGAAATAATTACCCAAATGCAGATTTCCGGTAGGACGGATGCCACTAATCACTCTTTCCATATTCTATCATTCTATCTTTCTATTTTTCTATTTTTCTATCTTTCTATTATTCCACTCCGATCGGCAGGGTGCGGTTGATACGCTGGTCAAGCGAAGTCAGGGTCTCGGTGTTTGCCACGCCGGGAATCTCCTGTATCTTCGAGTTGAGCAACTCCATCAGATGCTGGTCGTCTTTTGCATACAACTTGATGAGCATCGAATAAGCCCCCAGCGTAAACTGCGACTCCACAATCTCCGGTATCTTCTCCAACTCGGCACTCACCGACTTGTACATCGATGCCTTGGTCAGCATTATGCCCACATACACGCACAACTGATAGCCCAACATCTTCGGATTTACCTGATAACCGGAGCCTACAATCACTCCGTTATCAAACATTTTCTGTACGCGCTGATGCACAGCCGCACGACTCACTCCGCACATCTCTGCCACCTCTTTGAAAGGAATGCGTGCATTCTGTGTAATCACACTCAGGATCTTGCGATCCAAATCGTCTATTTTTTCCATAACTGTTTGATGTATTGCCTGTTCTATTCAAAAATCGTACCTATTGTAACAAAAACACCGATTTTCCCTGCAAAATTACTGTTTTTTTTGCACACCTACAAGTTTTTTAGTACTTTTGCATATCGCTTTATGGAAAAATGACACTCAACGACTACATAGAAGCCCATTCGTCAAAAGAAAATGACGCTTTGGCATTCATCACCCGCGACACCAACGTCCACATTCTCAACCCGCACATGCTCTCGGGGCAGGTGCAAGGTCGTTTGCTCTCTCTATTGAGCAAGATGATCCGCCCCAACCATATACTCGAGTTAGGCACCTTTACCGGCTATTCCGCCCTCTGTCTGGCGGAGGGGCTATCCCACAGCGGCACCCTGCTCACCATTGAGCATAACGACGAACTCGAAGATACCATTCGCCGCAACTTGTCGTTATCGCTTCTTGGAGAGAAAATCACATTGCGCATCGGGGATGCCAAAGAAATACTCCCCACCCTGCAAGGCACGCTTTTCGACCTCGTTTTTATGGATGCCGACAAACGCGAATACTGCACATATCTCGACCTGGTCTGTCCGCTTGTACCCGTAGGCGGCTGGCTCATCGCTGACAACACCCTTTGGGACGGGCATATCATCGATCCTGCCTACGACAAGGACAAACAAACCCTCGGGCTGCGCGCTTTCAACGACCGTCTGGCACAAGACCCGCGCTTCGAGCAAGTCATTCTCCCTCTCCGCGACGGCTTGACCATCATCCACAAAATCCGATAGGTCTCTCTCCTTATATAATTATACCCGTTGGTTTCCGTTGCAGCCGTATTCGGCTGCAAGCAGGACGATCACGTTTTCGCTCTATAGACAATAAAAAAACGGCTCCCCATTCCCATGGAAAGCCGTCAACCAACATTAAAATATAAGTGAAAAACAAATTACTCCTCGTCTGCATTCGCTGCAGCATATTCTTTGAGGAGTTTTTCCTGTACATCCGCAGGTACGAGTTCGTAGTCTTTGAACTTCATCGTAAACGTTGCCCTGCCACCCGTAAGCGAACTGAGCGTTGTCGAATACGAAGTCAGTTCTTTCAGCGGCACTTCGGCGTGCAGGCGGGTGAAATTCTTCTCCGTCTCCATACCCAGTACCATACCGCGGCGACCCGTGATGTCCGACATCACATCGCCTACCAAATCATTCGGTACCAGCACTTCCACTTCGTAGATAGGCTCCAGCACCTTCGGATTTGCATTGCGGAACGCCTCGGCAAACGCATGGCGACCTGCCAGACGGAATGAAATTTCGTTGGAATCTACGGGGTGCATCTTGCCGTCGTAAACGATCACACGCACATCGCGGGCGTATGAACCCGTCAGCGGTCCTTGCTCCATACGGTCCATGATACCTTTCAGGATAGCGGGGATGAAGCGTGCCTCAATGGCACCGCCCACAATGGAGTTCACCAATACGAGTTTGCCGCCCCACTCCAAGGGAATCTCCTGTGTATCTTTTACCGTAACGCGGTACTCTTGGTTGCCGAACTTATACACCTCTTTTACAGGTACGCCCTCTTCATAAGGCTCTACAATCAGGTGCACCTCGCCGAATTGCCCCGATCCGCCCGACTGTTTCTTGTGGCGGTAGTCGGCGCGTGACGACTTCGTGATCGTCTCGCGGTACGGTATCTTCGGCTCCTCGAATACCACCTGCATCTTCTCGTTGTTCTCCAGACGCCATTTCAGCGTACGCAGGTGAAATTCTCCCTGACCGGAAACAATCATCTGTTTCAACTCTTTCGACTGCTCCACAATCCATGTCGGGTCTTCCTCGTGCATACGGGTCAGCAGGGCGGCGAGTTTCTCGTTGTCCGCCTCGTTCACGGGACGGATGGCACGGCGGAAACGCGGTTGCGGGTACTCAATCTTTGCATAATGCAGGTCGCAGTCCTTCGCGTTCAGCGTGTTGCCCGTACGGGTGTCTTTCAGTTTTACGGTAGCCGCGATGTCGCCTGCCGCCACTTCGTCCACCGGTATGCGGTTCGCACCCGCCACCATATAAAGTTGCGAGATACGCTCTTTGCCGCCTCTGTCCATATTCTGCAGATCGTCGCCCGCTTTCACCGTTCCTTGCATCACGCGGAAATAGTTCACCTCGCCGATATGCGGCTCCACCGATGTTTTGAACACATACAGGCTGGTCGGTTTCGTCGGGTCGGGACTGATGCCCTCGCCTTCGAGCGTCGGATATTTGAAATTCGCGGGTTCGGGAGCCATCGTCAGCAGAAAATCCATCAAGCGGCGGATACCCATATCTTTCAGTGCACTCGTGCAAATCACGGGGTACATCGACCCGTCGGCATAGACCGAGCGCAGACCGCGCATAATCTCCTCGTCGGTCAGTCCCTCGCTCAGGAACTTGTCAAGCAGTGTCTCGTCCGCTTCGGCAGCCTGTTCCTGCAGTTGCTGGCGCATCTCCGCCACGCGCTCCTGATGTTCAGCAGGAATCTCTTTCTCTTCGGGTGCACCGCCTTCGGGTCCCCAGACGAGCATCTTGCCTTTCAGCACATCGATCGCCGCATTGAAACCCGCACCTGCGTTCACGGGATATTGTATCAGGGTGCACTTGTTACCGAAATTCTCTTTCAGTTGTGCAAACGTATGTTCAAAGTCAGCGTCCGGGTGGTCGCATTTGTTGATCACGAATGCCAGCGGCTTCTTCGCCTTTTCCACCAGACGGAAATTGTTTTGTGTACCTACTTCGATACCGTTGTTGGCGGTCAGCACGATCAGCGCCGAACCTACCATTTGCAAGGCTGCTACCGTACCGCCACAGAAATCATCCGAACCGGCGCAGTCAATGATGTTCAGTTTTTTACCTTGGAACTCGATGTTGCAAACCGTCGAGAAAACCGAGTAACCGTACTCCTTCTCCACGGGAAAATAGTCGCATACGGTCGATTGTGCCTCAATCGAACCGCGACGTTTGATCACACCACTCTCATAAAGCATCGCCTCCATAAGAGTGGTTTTACCCGATCCGCTACCGCCCAACATAGCGATATTCTTGATCTCGTTTGCTTGATAAACTTTAGCCATAATTGTGTTTTTTATAAGGTTACAGCAAGAACACCCTCGGCAACCGTCAGACAGGTTTCGCCGCCCCAAGACAGGCAACTCACAACCGCAACGGTATTCTCGTTTGCAAAGATACGACAAAAATGCAAACCGTGCAAACAAAAAATGCAAATCCTGCTGCACAGCATATTTTTCAATCCACAATGTATAGCATAATGGCACAATACACAATGTATAGCATAATGGCACAATACACAATGACACCTTTGTCCTTAAAGTCCTTACTGTCCTTAAAATCCTTATCGTCCCTAAAGACCTTAAAAACCTTATGCTATCAAGAGTATGTGATTATGGGGTGATTATCGGGTGATTATCGGGTGATTAACGGGTGATTAACGGGTGATTATGGGGTGATTAAGCCATCTATGCCATATACATATCGGTGTATGGTGCGTATAACCCGTTCTGCATCTCTCTCCTGTTGCAAACCGGGCGTTGCCATCAGCCGCATCGGCAGGCTCTCGCCCCCTGTCCTGTATGCCGGCTGTATATAGGGAGTCTCCTGCCAGAGCCGCAGCCCGTTCCGTTCATAGAACCCCACCCTGCGGTGGCTCATCTCGTCTTCGGGCATCTCCACCTCCAACACCAACGGCATTCCCGCACGCGCCAGCACTGCCTGCAGTATCTGCCCGCCGTAGCCGTGGTTGCGCTGTGCGGGGTCGGTGGCAAAATGCTCCCCGTAGCAGAATGTTCCGAAGTCCCAATAGGTCAGAAAACCGGTCGGCACACCCTCCTCGTTTTCCGCCAGCACGCAATGGAACACCGGATTGGTATCCGTATTCACCCGTTGTGCCTCCGTATCGCGCCTTTCCGCCTCGGGAAAAGCCTCCAGCCACAGTCTTTCCACAAATGCATACCCTGCATCCGCACTCCCAATCTCTCTCAATCGTATCATAAAAAAGAGTTATTTTACCTGCAAAGATACTGAAAATGACCCGCATACACAAAATATACCCGTACAATCCACCTGTTTTGCAAAATAACATTTGGCAATTTGTATTTTTCTGCCATAATCATTTGTGCAGGTCGCAAAAAAGCAGTAATTTTGCACCCGATTTCAGAGAAGCGGAATAACGGGGAGGATACACAAAATACTTTTTTTTCACCTAATTAGGTGCATGGAAATGACTCTTGAAGAGGGAGTTCGTAGCCCGTCCGTCCGCGTGAGCGATTGTTCGGGGTTATAGTCGTGGTAAAAAGCGAACATGTACAGAAGCCTATCTATTGCAGATGGGCATTTTTTGTGTGCAGACCTCCCCTGCCCCTCCCAAAGCACCCCGCAAAGGAGGGGAATTCGGGCTCCGTTAATTGGCGTTAATCGACCGTTAACAGAATATCCATTAAAGACCATTAAAGGACCATTAAAACGTTGTGGAACAAATAATTAACATATAATGAGCCATATAATTGACTGTAAATTATAAGACAATGAATACAGACTTGTATGTAGATTTTATGCGGCGGTACGGGACGCTGACAGCAGAAGCCGAGGCGGACTTGCGGGAGCGGGTGCAGGCGTTGCAACGCACCAAAGGGCAAACTATCATTCGCACAGGACAGGTGGCAAGCAGTTGGTTCCTCGTGGAAAGCGGAATGGTTCGCTCCTATTACCAATACGCCCACAAACAAGTAACTATCTGGTTTGCAAGCGAAAACACATTCGCCGCCTCTATTTCGGCACTCTACAACGACCAGCCGTCGTGCGAGACCATAGAGTGTATCGAGGATTGCCGTTTTCTGTACATCACCAACCACGATATGCAAGACTTGTGCCGCCGATACGACTGTATCAACACCATCCACCGCAAAATGGCCGAAGAGTATTGCATCATTCTGCAAAACCGCATCTACTCGTTTCAGGTACTGAGTGCCGCAGAGCGGTATCGCGAACTGCAAGAGACCGAACCCGCTGTGGTACAGCGTGCGCCACTACAATACATCGCGTCTTATCTCGGTATCTCGCAAGAGACATTGAGCCGCATACGGCACTGATTTTTTTGACTTTTGTCAAATCTGTGAAACGGAAAAAGCAGTACCTTTGCAGGCGTTTTGCGGGTTCCATTAAACCACACAAAAAACATATAATTATCGTGTAATTGACCATTAATTTTAATCAACCAAAACCGGCAAAACCTATTGCGCAGGCAACACGCCTGCGCTGACGGAAATGCAAACAACAATACAGCAAAAAACAACGATATAAACAAACAATAACGACATAAAAACAAAACAAATAGTATGAATAAGAAGGTATTTATCTGTATTGCCTTGTGTATGTGCGCGCTGAGCGCATGCCACAAAGGCGGACAAGGACAAGAAGAACAGGTGGCGCACAACAAGACCATGGTGGTGCTGGCGCAAGACTGCGTGGTGGAGGAGAGTTATCCCGCCTCTATCCGCGGACGACAGGACATCGCCATCATGCCGCAAGTGGCCGGTACGCTGACCAAACTATGCGTAGTCGAGGGTGAGCGCGTGCGCAAAGGGCAGGTGCTGTTTGTCATCGACCAGGTGCCGTACCGCGCATCGTTGGAGACCGCTGAAGCCAACGTGGAAGTAGCCAAGTCGGGTGTTGCTACCGCCGAATTAGTGTATCAATCCAAACAACAACTCTACGCCGACAGCGTCATCTCGGACTTCGACCTGCAGACGGCGAAGAACAGTTACCTGAGTGCCAAGGCAGGTCTGGCACAGGCAAATGCCGCATTGGTCATCGCGCAGAACAACCTCAACTATACAGAGGTGAAGAGCCCGAGCGACGGTGTGGTGGGTACGCTGCCTTTTCGCGTGGGGGCACTGGTGGCGCCGCAGATGCCTACCCCGCTGACCACCGTGAGCGACAACTCGGTGATGTACGTCTATTTCTCGATGACCGAGAACCAATGGCTTGCCCTCGCACGCCAATACGGCAGCAAAGACGCCGCCTTGCGCAATATGCCCGCTGTGGAGTTGGTGCTCAACGACGGCAGCAAATACTCCGAAAGCGGCAAGATTGAGACCGTGTCGGGCGTGATTGACCAAGCCACCGGCACCGTCAGCGTGCGGGCTACGTTTGGCAACAAGAACGGTCTGCTCACCTCTGGCGGTGCGGGCAACATCGTCCTCGCAAAGCCGCAGCAGGGTGCGCTCCTCATTCCGCGAACCGCTACCTACGAGATACAGGACAAAGTGTTTGTCTATCGCGTGGAGAACGGCAAGACCGCTGCTACACAGGTGGTCGTCAACCGCTTGAACGGTGGCAAGGAGTACATTGTAGAGAGCGGCTTGCAGGCAGGAGACACCATCGTTACCGAAGGCGTGGCAATGCTCAAAGAAGGCGTGAAAATAATGATGAATTAAGAATGATGAATTAGGAATTAACAGGGTGTCCCATTTGCCTTATCAGGCTTATTAGCCCAATTAGCCCTATTCGACTTATTTATATCAACCTATGAACGTAAAAACTTTTGTGGAGCGGCCGGTGCTGTCGGCAGTCATATCCATCGTGATAGCCCTGCTCGGACTTATCGGACTCAAGACGCTCCCTATCGAACAATACCCCGACATCGCACCACCTACCGTCATGGTGATGACCCAGTACTATGGTGCCAGTGCCGAGTCGGTACAGAAATCCGTCATCGCCCCCCTCGAAGAGGCTATCAACGGTGTCGAGAATATGACCTATATGACCTCCACGGCAACCAACACCGGTTCGGCGGAGATATATGTCTATTTCAAGCAGGGTACCGACCCCGATATGGCGGCGGTGAATGTACAGAACAAAATTTCGTCGGCTACGGCGCAGTTGCCCTCAGAGGTCAAGGTGGTTGGCGTACAGGCGTTCAAGCGGCAGACCAGTATGCTGCAGATCTTCACGGTTTCCTCGCCCGACGATACCTACGACCAGACATTCCTCAGCAACTATATCAACATCAATATCAAGCCCGAACTGCTGCGTATTCAGGGTGTCGGACAGATGGTGGTGCTGGGCGGCAACTACTCGATGCGTATCTGGATGCGCCCCGATGTGATGGCGCAATACGGCTTGGTGCCGAGTGATGTAACGGCGGCTCTCGCCGAGCAGAATATCGAATCGGCTACAGGTGCCATCGGCGAGAACTCCCCCGAGGCGTACCAATATACTATGAAGTACAAAGGGCGTTTGCAGACCCCCGAGGAGTTCGGTCAGATAGTTATCCGCTCCACCGCCGACGGCGAAGTGCTTCGCCTGCGCGACATCGCCGACATCGAGTTGGGCGAGGAGAGTTACGGCTTCGACGGTCGTCAGAACGGGCATCACGGCGTACAATGTATGGTTTTCCAGACGGCGGGTTCCAACGCTACCGAGGTGAATAATCAGATAGATGCCCTCCTTGCGGAGGTACAGGCACACGCTCCCAAGGGTGTGAAAATCACGCAGATGATGTCCACCAACGATTTCCTCTATGCCTCTATCCACAACGTGGTCAAGACCCTCATTGAGGCAATCCTGCTGGTTATCCTCATCGTGCTGCTTTTCTTGCAAGACTGGCGCTCAACGCTCATTCCCTTTGTCAGCATCATCGTCTCGCTCATCGGTACGTTTGCTTTTATGGTCGTGGCGGGGTTCTCTATCAACCTTATCACGCTTTTTGCCCTCGTGCTTGTCATCGGTACGGTGGTGGACGACTCTATCGTGGTGGTCGAGGCGGTGCACAGCCGCTTTGATGCGGGCTACAAAAACCCGTTCCAGGCCACGGTATATGGAACCAAAGATGTGGCGGTGGCTATCATCACCTCGTCGCTCGTCTTTATGGCGGTGTTTATCCCTATCAGTTTCATCGGCGGCACCAGCGGTGTCTTCTATCGCCAGTTCGGTCTGACCATGGCGGTAGCGGTAGGTATCTCCGCCCTCAACGCGCTCACCACCTGCCCCGCCCTCTGCGCTCTGCTGCTGCGTCCCAAAGAGACCAATATCGACAACCTCCGCGGCTACAAGCGCTGGCGTTTCCGTTTCTCCGACAAGTGGAACCGCGGTTTTGACCGCCTCACCGCATGGTATCAGCGCGGTGCGGCACATTTCGTCAAACATCCGTGGATGTCATTCCTTACCGCCGCTTTGGGCGTTGCCCTGATGGTGGTACTGATGAATACCACCAAGACCGGTCTCGTCCCCGACGAGGATCTGGGTACCGTAATGGTGAATATCGACACACCTCCCGGCAGTTCGCTTGCCACCACCGACGACATCATGCGCGAGATAGAAAACCGCCTGATGACTATCCCCGAGGTGGCGGAACTGAACAGTACGGCGGGCTACGGACTGATCTCCGGCGAGTCAAGTGCGGCGGGTAATATCATTTTGAAACTCCGTCCGTGGGACGAGCGTACCCGCAAAGACCAGGCGGTCAATGCCGTCATCGGCAAGGTCTATGCCCTCACCGCCGACATCAAGGATGCCACCGTCTTCGCTATGGCACCTGCCCAGATTTCGGGTTACGGTACCGGCAACGCACTGGATATCAACCTCGAAGACAAGGTAGGCGGCGATATGCACCAGTTCTACGACTATGCACAGCAGTTTATCGGTGCGCTCAACGGACGACCCGAGATAAGTATGGCGTTCACGTCCTTCAACCTCAATTTCCCGCAGTGGGAGGTGAGTGTTGATGCCGCCAAATGCCAGCGCTCGGGTATCACCGCCAACGAGGTACTCGCCTGCCTGTCGGGCTATTACGGCGGTCAGTACGTCAGCGATTTCAACCGTTTCGGCAAGGTCTATAAAGTGCAGATTATGGGCGACCCCAAGCAGCGTATGGACGAGCGCAGTCTCGACAACACGTTTGTCCGTCTCCACAGCGGCGAGATGGCGCCCCTCTCGCAGTTCATCACGCTCCGCCGTGTCTATGGCGCCGACAAACTGACGCGCTTCAACCTCTACAACTCCATCTCTGTCAGCGCAATGCCTGCCGACGGCTATTCGTCGGGCGATGCCATCCGGGCGGTCAAAGAGGTGGCTGCACAGGTGCTGCCGTCGCAGTACGCCGTCGATTACGGAGGTATCACCCGTGAGGAAAGTCAGTCGAGCAACAGCACCACGGCGGTTATTTTCCTCATCTGTATCGTCTTTATCTACCTCATTCTCTCGGCGTTGTACGAGTCCTTCCGTCTCCCGCTGGCTGTCATCATCGCCGTGCCGGTAGGTCTGATGGGTTCCTTCCTGCTGACCAAGATATGCGGTCTCGAAAACAACATCTACCTCCAGACGGGTGTCATTATGTTGATCGGTTTGCTCAGCAAAACGGCTATCCTTATCACCGAGTACGCTTCCGAGCGCCGCAAAGCGGGCAAGAGCCTGCAGGATGCGGCTGTCGATGCGGCGGGTGCGCGTCTGCGCCCGATTATGATGACCGTCCTCACGCTGATCTTCGGTATGCTCCCTATGGTGGCGGCTATGGGTGTCGGTGCCAATGGCAACCGCAGTCTCGGTACGGGCGTCGTGGGCGGCAGTATCGTCGGAACGCTGGCGCTGCTATTCCTCGTGCCGTCGCTCTTCGTGGTCTTCCAACGCCTCGACGAGAAACGCCGCAGGAACCGCCGCACGGAATAACGGAAAAGTGCGTTTTGTTAAGATTCCATGGTGCCTTGTGCATTATGCATTGTGCATTGAAAAGTAAGGTGGATGCGCATAGGATACGCTTATGATAGGCTACCCTTACGCACCTTTCAAAAAGTATCAATTATTAAGATTTCAGAAATGAACAATATACAAAAACGGAACATTTTATTCTTTGTTCTTTGTTCCATATTCTTGGTCTCCTTGTCCTCTTGCGGTATCTACGGCAAGTATAAACCGGTGCAGGACATCGACTCCACGCTCTATGGCGACTTGGCTCTGTCCGACACCGCGCAGAGCCTCGGCAATCTCCCGTGGGACGCACTCTTTACCGACCCGCTCCTGCAAGACCTTATCCGCTATGCGCTCGACAGCAACCTCGACCTGCGCATCGCCCGCGAGCATGTCCTGCAAGCAGAAGCGTCTCTCCGCGGAGCGCAACTTGCCTATCTGCCGTCTGTCAGCCTTGCCCCGCAAGGCGGTTTCTCGCCGCAGTACAGTATCAAACAAGGCACCTACGACCTCGTAGCCTCTGCCTCATGGGAGATAGACATCTTCGGGCGTACGCTCAACTCCCTCCGTGGTGCCAAAGCCGCCAAGCAGCAGGCACTCGACTATGAGCAGGCTTCCCGCTGCGGACTCATCGCCGGCGTGGCGAATGCCTACTATACACTCCTTATGCTCGATGCACAGTTGCAGACCGCCGAAGAGAACGAACAGACATGGGCAAAGACCATCAATACCATACGCCGAATGAAAGAGGCGGGTATGTCCGACGAAGCGGCGGTTACCCAGATGGAAGCCACCTACTATTCCATACAGACAATGGTGCTCGATTTCCGTCAGCAGATACGCCAGACCGAGAACGCGCTCTGCCTTATGCTCGGCACCACCTACCGCCCTGTCAAGCGCAGCACGCTCGATGCACAGGTCTTGCCGCAGGATATCGAGGTGGGAGTGCCGGCCCAACTGCTCTACAACCGCCCCGACGTACGCGCCGCGCAGCAGAATATGGCACGCGCTTTCTATGCCGCCAATCTCTCGCGCAGCAACTGCCTGCCCTCGCTCAACCTCAGCGGTATGTTCGGCTGGACGAACCATAGTTACAACACTATCATCGACCCGATGACCATGGTATCCAGTCTGGCTGCAAGTCTCGTTGTACCCCTGTTCAACTCGGAGCGCAACATTGCGCAGGTCAAGATGGCGAAGTCGCAGCAACAGGAAGCCCTGCTCACGTTCACGCAGACCGTCCTCTCGGCGGGTAACGAAGTGAATGACGCCCTCCATACCTACCAGACGGCGTATGCCAAATGCGAACTCTACGACAAGCAGGTGGAGGCGCTCAGCCGCGCACAACGCGCCACTGCACTCAAGATGCAGTACGGCAGCACCACCTATCTCGAAGTGCTGACCGCCCAAAACAGCCTCCTCACCGCCGAGTTCACCCGTATCAGCAACCGTATGGCTCTCCTCCAGTCCCTCGTCTCCCTCTACCACTCCCTCGGCGGCGGCAACGAGTATTGATTCCTGCATCCACAAAATATAATTTACCCCAAGCCCGCAGTCAATGATTTGGGTTCATTGACTGCGGGCTTGGGGCTTGAAAGGCTGTTGTCTGTCTCTATCCTACCCTTTCGGCACAAGCAGTATGCTTACCTCGTAGAGCTGGTATATCGGTACGGAGACGAGCAACAGCGTAAACACGTCTGTGGTGGGGGTGATGACGGCGGCAAGAATGAGTATCACCACTATCACGTGGCGGCGGTAACGGTGCATCAGCGGGGCGGTCAGCAGTCCCATGCGTCCGAGCGTCCAACAGACGATCGGCACCTCGAACAGCAGCCCCATCAGCAGTGCCAGCGTCCAGAAAGTGGACATATACGACTGCAACGTAATCTTGTTCGCCACCTCTCCGCTGACCTGATACGTACCCAGGAAACGAAAGGCAAAGGGGAAAATAACGCAATAGGACAACGCCACGCCCGCCATAAACAGCAGATACCCCCACCCTACAAGGCGATAGACGTAGTGTTTCTCGCGGGTGTACAACGCAGGGGCGACAAACCGCAGCAGCGCATACAGGACATACGGCGAGGCGCACAGCAGTCCCACATAGCAGGCAGTCTTGATATGGATAGTGAACTGGTCTGCCAGCCCCGTGTTGATTATCTCAATGGCTGCCGCAGGAAACGCCATATCGGGCATAATGCGTGCCAGCAGACGGTAAAGAAAAAAGTCGGGACTGTTAGGCGCAAGCAGCAGCGCAAACAGACCGTCCTTGAAGCAGAACGCCGCCACTGCGCACACCAGCACCACAACGGCTATGCGCACAAGCACACCGCGCAGCACGTCGAGATGTTCCCAAAACGACATCTGTTGCTCCATATCGGGCGGGGTTAGTCTTGCTTGGCGGTTTCCTTGTCCTCCTGTTTGGGGCTTTCCGTCTTGGCGTCGCTCTTAGTCGGGTCGGCTTTCTCCACCTCGTCCTTGATGTCGTTCATTCCGTCTTTGAAACTGCGCACGCCTTTGCCCAAACCGCGCATCAGTTCGGGTATCTTCTTGCCGCCGAAGAACAGCAGCACAATGAGTGCGATAAAAATGATTTCGGGTAATCCTATTCCAAACATATTGTTAAAGGGTTGATGGTTAAAAAATCGATAGTTGCTACAGTGTGCCTTGTTTGAGTTGCTCGACGTAGCGGTCGATGCGGTGCATCTCATCGGGGATTTGGATGTTCTGCGGGCAATGCTCCACACATTGGCGGCAACCGATACAATGGTTCGCCTGGCGCAACTTGGGCACGGAACGGTCGTAGCCCACAAGGAAAGCACGGCGGGCACGACGGTACTCGGGGTCTTGCGACCGCTGCGGGAGGTTACCCTCGTTGATACAGCGGTTGTAGTGCGAGAATACGGCGGGGATATTGATACCATACGGGCAGGGCATACAGTAGTTGCACTCGTTGCAGGGTATGGTCTTGAGGTTGTAGATGTCGTCGGCAATCTGCATCAGGAAGGCGTCTTCGTCGGGCGTAACAGGGCGCAGGGGCGAATAGGTATGCAGGTTCTCGCGGAGATGCTCCATATAGGTCATACCGCTCAGGACGGTCAGCACACCCTCGGGCGTACCCGCGAAACGGAACGCCCACGACGCCACCGACTGCTCGGGTTCGCGGCTCTTCATCTTGGCGACGATATAATCGGGCACACGCGCCAGCCGTCCGCCGAGGAGCGGCTCCATAATAACCGCCGGGATACCGCGTTTGTGCAGTTCGCCGTAGAGATACTCGGCATCGGTGTTGCGCGGGTTGATTTCGTTGGCGTAGTGCCAGTCGAGGTAGTTGAGTTCGATTTGCACGAAGTCCCAATGGTACTTGCCCTCGTCGTGCCAGCGCAAGGCAAGGTCGAAGACGCGTATGTCGCCATGGTAGGAGAAACCGAGGTTGCGGATACGCCCTTTGCGCTTCTGCTCCACGAGCCAGTTGAGGATACCGTTGTCGATATAGCGTTGGTAGAACTCGTCCATCGGTTTCTGCCCGATGCCGATACCGTGGAGCAGGAGATAGTCCACATAGTCGGTCTTGAGTTCGCGGAGCGAGTTCTCGAACATCTCCTGCGAGGCGCGGCGGCTCCATGTGGTGGGGCTGAAGTTGGAGAGTTTGGTGGCGATGAAATAGGACGACCGCGGGTGGCGGCTGAGGGCTATACCCGTGGCACGCTCGGAACGCCCCTGACAATAGGCGGGCGATGTATCGAAATAGTTCACGCCGTGCGCCAGGGCATAGTCCACCTGACGGTTGACCATCTCCTGGTCGATAGGCGCATCGCTGTTCTCGCGTCCGCTCGCCCCGCCCTCTACGGGCAGGCGCATCATACCGTAGCCAAGGAGCGAGACACGGTCGCCCGTGTTGGGATTGGTGCGGTAGGTCATTTGGCTACCGTCGGGTTCGCGGCTTTCGGCGGGTGTCTGCCCGTCAGTATTGCGACCGGTGCAGGCACTGAGCAAGGCGGACGAAGCGAGTGCCCTGCCGCCTATGGTCTTAAAGAAATCTCGTCTGTTCATAGTCTTGCTGCTAAATGGTCCGGTGTACTTCGTTGCCCTCCACGTAGATAGCACTGAACGGGCGTGCGGGGCAGAGGTTCTCGCAGGCACCGCAACCGATACAGCGCTCGGTATTGACGGACGGCACGGCGTGGGCGTAGCCGTCGATATGCACCATCGTGATAGCCCCCGACGGGCAGTGGCGGGCGCAGTTGCCGCATTCTACATCGTCGGTAAGCGGCACACAGTTCTTGCGCACCCATACGGCGTGCCCTATCTGCGTGGCGGACTTGTCCTCGCGGGTGATAGGACGGATAGCCCCTGCGGGGCAGACCTCGCTGCAACGGGTGCACTCGGGGCGGCAGTAGCCGCGTTCGTAGGACATCACGGGTTGCATCAGCGTAAGCATATCCTGCGAAGGGCGCAGCACGTCATTCGGGCAGGCGGAGACGCAGAGTTGGCAGGCGGTGCAGTGCTTTGCCATATTCTTTGCCGAGAGCGACCCGGGCGGGGTGACAGGCGTGAGACGCTTGGGGGCGACCTTGTCCTCTATGACAGCCAGACCGCCGTCAATCTTTTTCTTCTCCTGCGCCAAGGCGGCAGCAGACGTGGCGATAGCCGCACCGACCAGGAAACTGCGGCGGGAAGTATCCGCCGGTTCCGTGCTTTTTTGGGGCGTGTCCGCAGGCTGTTTGCGCAGTGGGGTATGCGTGTAGCGGAGCGCATCGTGGCGGCATTTGTCCAGGCAGTTGCCGCACGTGACGCAACGCGAATAGTCGATGGTATGATTGGTGGCATCAATACAAGCCGCCTTGCAACTGCGCTCGCAGAGGTGGCAGCCGTTGCATTTGTCGGTATCGATATGCACTTTGAACCACGAGAAACGCGCCAGAAAACTGAGCATGGTGCCGACAGGGCAGATGGTGTTGCAGTAGGTGCGCCCGTTGCGCCAGGCAAGGACGAACAGCACCACGAGAGTGGTCAGCGCGACGCCGAAAGTAACCCAACTGCGCACCCATACTTCTTTGTCATAGACGGCGTAACTGCCCGCACGCCCGGCGAGGTAGGCGATGCTGTTGTTCGCCCAGTCGTAGAGGGGCATCAGGAGGTTCTGCACCATACGTCCGTAGGCACTGTACGGCGCAAGCAATGCCACGAAAGAGCCCACGCCCGCTATCATCGCCACGATGAAGAGTGCCAGCACGGTATAGCGCAGCCACGACTTGGCGGGGGAATAGGAGAAACGGTATTTCTTTTTCTTGCGCAGCCCGCTGAACCACGAGATGATGTCCTGGAAGATACCGAGAGGACAAATAACCGAGCAATAGACACGCCCGAATACGAGCGTGAGCAACACTAACGCCACCACCACGCCCACATTGAGCGACAAGAGGGCGGGCAGGAACTGTATCTTGGCGAGCCAGCCGAACCAGCGGTGCAACGTGCCGGTATAGTCCAGAAACAGGGCGGTCAGCAGCACAAAGACGATGGCGGCAAGGGCAATACGTATCTTGCGGAACATTTGTCTTAATTCTTAAATTAATGGTTCGATTATATGGTTAATTATATGTTTCAAAATTCACGTCTAATTATACGTTAATTAACGTTTGTTCAATGTAAGCAATTTGTCTTACTTTGCCGCCATAGGCGAATAAGATTTATGGCAATTTATGGATGTAAAAACAAAGATTTACTTAGATTTCTTGCCGCTTTGCGGCAAAGGAGTCTTTATCTCGAACTCACGTTAATTAACGTCAGTTCTATATAATGTGGAAATGTAAAATTTTATGGTTAATTTATGGTTATACAGCGTAACCATCCGTTCAATATAGCCCCGATAATGCCGTTTGGTGGTCAATTTAATGGCTATTATGCTGTTATCTGTTGTTTAATAGTTGTTGTCAGTTGTTGACCACAAAAGTCTCTTTCTGTTATATCAAACTCACGTTAATTAACGTTTGTTCATCGATTCCACAAAGGCATTCACTATGGGCAGGCACTCGGCAGGGTCAGTAATGCCATGCAGACGTTGCTCGATAGGGCACTCGCCCGTGTGGTCGCGGTTGGGGATATAGTCAAGTACCTCGTGGTACTGCACATCGATACCCGCAGCGCGGAGCATATCAATCGCCTCTTGCGAGATTGCCTCGGTGGTAACATATTTCACACCGCCGGCAATCATCAGTGCCGCTGCGCCTTTGCCGATAATCTTGTCCGCCACGGCAGCCCCTTGCAATGTGCGTGAGTTCTGCAAGTCGTACAGGTCGCGCACACCGTGTTGGGTGTAGGTGGTCTGCTCGCCGCGGTTGCGCACCACCAGCGAGAGTTGGTTCTCCTTCAGGTAGTTGAGCATATCTTCGCCGTCGATGCTGACCAATCGGTAATTACGGGTGCCGAGACCAATCTCTGCCGCACGCTCAATGGTACGGATGCCGTGGCGCGAATTGATACGCTCGATGAGCGCCGCAGCGTTGTCGTCCTCGGTGGACGGGTAGTTGAATACCAGATCCACGCACGCCTGGTCAAGTGCCACGGGGTCAAGCGAGGCAAGGATACCGACATTCTTCATCTCGGGGTCGGCGGGGTGGTTGCTGCAGTCGCAATCCACAGAGAGGTTGTTCATCACGTTGATATACACTGTGCGGACACAGTCGGTACCGAGTTCGCGGTTCTTGGTTACATTGAAGTACTGATGCACACCGTCGGCAGCCGAAGCCATCGACTCGAGGAACTCATCCTGTTTGGCTTTTGTCCAGAACTGCCCCTCGGGTTTTTCCAATTCGCCGGCGGTATGGATATACACTTTGCCGTTACTCGAGGCGAAGCCGATACTCTGGTTCTTCAGCACGCCGCCGAAGCCGCCTGCGGTATGCCCTTTGAAATGGGCGAGGTTAATAAGGAAATCATAGTTCCGGATATGCGAACCGACAAGGTCGTATTTGATGTGTGCGGTGTCGCGAACAGGGATTTTTATCTCACCGTCGGCATCCAGAATATCGCACGGGGCGATGGCTGCCCAGCCGTGGTCAACCAGCACCTGTTTGTGGGTCTCGGTTTGGAAACGCGGTCCCTGGTATGCCACGTTGCACTCCACAATCGTGCCTTGCACCCTGTCCACCAACGGCTTGACCAACTGCGGGTTGAGGAAGTTATGCCCGCCCGGCTCGCCCGTGGAGACCTTTACTGCCACTTTGCCTTGCGGCTCCACCCCGAGGGCTTGGAAGATGCGCACAAGCGACTCTTGCGAAATCTCCTGTGTCATATAGACGGTTGCTGTGTCCTGCACAGGTGCAAAGGTCTGTGTCTGTGTCCGGTTGCTGTGGCACGCGCTCATCGTCGCCGCCGCCAAAAGGAAAAGAAATACCTTTTTCATATAAGTATGAATTAAGAATGATGAATTACGAATGACTTTCCGGCGCGAAATTACAACAAAAAACAGAAACTTGCAACCCCTTACCGAAAGACAGGTAAATCGGGTACAAGTTTCTGTAATTTAGGTAGCCCGTTACGGGCAAATACATCTTGTCAATAAGCGTTCATTTGTGCTTTGACAGTGGAGTTGATAAAGTCTGCGAACTCCTGAACGGTCATCTGACCTTTGTCCTCCGCCCCCTGCTGGCGGACGCTGACGAGACCTTGTTCCGCCTCTTTCTCGCCCACAACCAGCATGAACGGAATACGCTTCAACTCGTTGTCGCGGATCTTGCGTCCGAGTTTCTCGTTGCGGTCATCCACTACGACACGCACATCCTGTGCCTCGAGCATCTCCTTCACTTTCCAAGCATAGTCGTTGCTTTTCTCGGAGATAGGCAATACCACAGCCTGGTCGGGCGTGAGCCACAACGGGAACTTACCCGCAGTATGCTCAATCAGCACAGCCACAAAACGCTCCATAGAGCCGAACGGTGCACGATGGATCATCACAGGGCGGTGCTTCTGGTTGTCCTCGCCCGTGTATTCCAACTCGAAGCGCTCAGGCAGGTTGTAGTCCACCTGGATAGTACCCAACTGCCAACGGCGACCGATAGCGTCTTTGACCATGAAGTCGAGTTTCGGTCCGTAGAAAGCCGCCTCTCCGTACTCCACCTTGGCAGGCAGGTTCTTCTCGCGACAAGCCTCGATAATGGCGTTCTCCGCCTTCTCCCACACCTCGTCGCTACCGACATACTTGGTGGTATTCTTCGGGTCGCGAAGCGAGATCTGCGCTTCGAAGTTCTTGAAATCCAATGCCTTGAAGATAATCTCGATAATCTCCATCACGCGGATAAACTCGTCCTTCACCTGGTCGGGGCGGCAGAAGATATGGGCATCGTCCTGCGTAAACGAGCGCACACGCGTCAGTCCGTGCAACTCGCCCGATTGCTCATAGCGATAGACGGTACCGAACTCGGCACAGCGGAAAGGCAGGTCTTTGTAACTGCGTGGGCTGTTCTTGTAGATAGCACAGTGGTGGGGGCAGTTCATCGGCTTGAGCAGATAAACCTCGCCCTCCTCGGGAGTGGTGATAGGCTGGAACGAGTCCTTGCCGTAGTGATCCCAGTGTCCGGAGGTTACATACAGTTGCTTGCTACCGATATGCGGGGTGATAACCTGCTGATAGCCATAGCGTTTCTGTATCTTCTTGAGGAAGTCCTCCAGGCGCAGGCGCAATGCCGTACCTTTGGGCAGCCAGATAGGAAGACCTTTGCCCACCATATCGGAGAACATAAAGAGTTCCAACTCTTTGCCAATCTTGCGGTGGTCGCGTTTCTTGGCTTCTTCGAGGAGAGCCAGGTATTCGTCCAGCATGGCTTTTTTCGGGAACGAGATACCGTAGATACGCGTCATCATCGGGCGTTTCTCGTCGCCGCGCCAGTAGGCAGCCGCGCAACTGAGTACTTTTACCGCCTTGATAGGCTCGGTTGAGAGAAGGTGCGGACCTTTGCAGAGGTCAGTGAACGCCCCCTGTGTATAAGTGGTGATGTGTCCGTCTTCGAGGTCGGAGATGAGTTCGCACTTGTAGATCTGCCCTTTGTCGCCGAACTCTTTGAGTGCGTCCGCCTTGGAGATACTATTCTTGACAAGATGCTCTTTGCGGTTGCGCAGTTCCATCATCTTCTGCTCGATAGCGGGGAAATCACTCTCTTTGATAGTCTGCCCTTCGGCGGGATAGACATCGTAGTAGAAACCGTTTTCGATAGCGGGACCAATACCGAACTGGATACCGGGGTACAGTTCCTGCAAAGCCTCTGCCATCAAGTGGCTTGAGGTGTGCCAGAAAGCGTGCTTGGCCTCGGCGTCATCCCATTTGTGGAGACGGATCCGGCTGTCTTCGGTGATAGGGGTATTGAGTTCCACAATACTCCACCCTTCGCCCTGCTCCTCAATGGTCTCGGGTTGGTTGGTAATAGGTTTGATACTTGCCACAAGGATGTCTTGCGCCAAACGACTGCTGATACTTTCAGCCACTTGGAGGGGCGTAACGCCGCTCTCATACTCGCGGACACTACCGTCCGGGAACGAAATTTTAATCATAATAAACGTACAAATGTTTACGGCTCGGGGCGAACAAATGCCCTTTCGCCAATTCGGGGACAAAGGTACTGCTTTTTTTACATATACGCAATACCACCAAAAAACGGAGTTACAGATTAAAGCATCCCTTCCCTATCGTTATGCCGTCAGGTCTATGTAATTTGTATGTCATTTGTATGTGATTCGTATGAGATTAGGCGGTTTTTGCCTGTATTATAGCGAGTTATGTTATATACATTTCTAATACAGCCCTTCCTTTCGTTTGTAACTATCTGATTAACAAACAATTGATTATATTGCAAAAAGACTGCCCGACTTTACTTGTCAGACAGTCTCTTTTGTAAATCACTATTTGTATCTATCGTCAGCGATTAGGGCAGGACGATGAGTTTGCCCGAAGCGATCTTTTCCTTTTCACTATGGAAGAACACGTAGAAATAGATTGTATTCGGATCGAGTGTCAGGATTGTACCCGAGCGGAGGTCGGTGATGTTGAGCAGCCGTTCCTGACCGCTTGCCTCGGTAACCATCTCAACATCGTTGGGGTCAGCCACAGGCAGTTTCTCCAAAGCGATACGGTGCCCGTACATATCGTACAAGCCGAATGACACATCCTTGCGGAGCGTACCTACCAGAATCTGCGTGGAGCCGGCAAGGCGTTTGACCAGCACATCGTTGCCGGTAGGCGTAAGGGCATCATTAAGTTCGGACTGCGCAAACCAGATACTATACCGACGCGTTTCGCCCGACTGGGAGGTACAGGAGATGATACACGTATCACCCACGGACGCTTCCTTGACACTGATCTCGGCATATTGCGAGGCTGCCTCGGCTGTTACTTTCGGTGCGGTAAGCCCCTCGATAATGTAATAGGTATAAAAATCCTGGTCAGGGTCGAACTCCGTCAATTCGGCATCATCCAAATAAATCATACGGACGGCATTGTCGGTATCGGTCAGTACGGTCTGGTGGATGAGGTAGGTCAGCACGGTGCCGTCCTGCGCCGTAACGGCAATAAGGATAGTACCCGCATTGTCAATAGTCGCCTCTGCGTGTGCCTGTCCGTCGGAAAGCGTGTACGAGATTTCCTGCAAACCCGCAAAGTCGGCAATGGTAGAACCCACCGGATACGCAAGTGTGTACTCGGTTGAGTCGCTGCGGAAGCCCTCCAGCAAGTTGCCACGTACATAGATGGCAGCAAGCGTAGCATCACCGTTCTTGGCAAAAGAGAACGTAATGGTATAAGCGCACTGGTCAATGCCATTCGGGGCTGTAACCAAGAGAGTAACCATCTGTTCGCCGTTGGGGAGCAGTTCGGGGGCGGATTGCTCCACAGTCTGCTCCTCTTCCGCTTTGACGGGCGTAATGGTCGGGAGTGCGGTTTGCCCATAAGGGATAGTAACGGCATAATCATAATGCGCTGACTCAAAATCGATGGTCAGACCGTCGCCCAACTCGATATTCTGCAAGTTGGCATTCGCCGATTTGACACGCTCGAAAACAAGGGTATAGGTTGCCTGCGACATATCTTCCGCCGTAACTTTTACAAAGACGGTATCGGCATCGGTAGTGATTTCCACCTGCTGGGCATCCTCTTTCTTCTGCACCGTCACCAATGGGATATTGACCGTTTCCATAGGCAAATTGACCTTGTAGGAGAACCGCTCGGAGTCAAAGTCGGAAAGGCTCTTGCCTGCCACATAAATCATATCGAGGGTAGTCTCATCAGAGAGTGCCATCGGATAATGGATAATATAGATACGGCTTGCGCCATTACCTGCTATTACCTCAATCTCCGTTTTGACAGCCAGCGACTTGGCAGCCATCGTCTCGGCGGTTTGCGAGACGCGGACCATCTGGTAGCGGTCGCCCTGCAAAGGATAAACCGACGGCACCTCGGTAGCATTGGCGGGAACGGTGTACCAATACTCGGTGGTGGCTGCCGCAAAGTTTGCCAGCGGTTTCTCGTCAATATAAATCATCTGAAGCGTATCAACCGCAGATTGCTGGATGGAGTATGCCACGGTGTAGTAGTTGCTGCGTCCGCTCTCGGAGGTAACAACCAGCTGACGCACCAGGTTGCGGTCGGTATGCTGCAGCGTGTCGATACGGACAGTCTGCCATTCGTCGGCATTCGTCCAAGCCAACTCAGGGAAGGCGGTCGTACCGACAGGGAGCGAGAGGACATAATAGAACGTGCGGGGAGCAAAACCGGCAATAGGCGTCTCATCGGCATAGATCATCTGCAGCGTATCGGCATCGGACTTGCTGAACGCAAAAGCCACGGTATAGGTAGCGCGGGTAATCCCATCCTCAGCGAGAACGCTGATAGTAGCGTGATTACCGCTAATGTCAGTGGTTACCTGTTGCCCTGTCTCGGCTTTCTGCGCTACGACCTCCGGCAATGAATGAACGCCGACGGGGAGCGTAACGGGATAGTAGTAGGTTCCCGCAGCAAAAGCAGGGAGCGAATCCCCGTCAAGGTAAATCATCGTCAAGTCGGCATTTGCAGAAAGAGGCACGACAAAATCAAGCGTATAGCGGTTGGCAGTGGTACCATCGGCAGCCGTAACATCGAGATATACTGTCATACCCGAAACAGACGTGCTGATGGTCTGTCCGTCCACACGCAGCGAAGCCGATACTTCGGGCAGGAGGACGGTACCCGCGGGGAGATTGATCTGATAGACATTCTGCATAGACGAGAACGACAGGCGCGGATTGAGCAGATGTTCAAATTCACCGAAAGTCTGCCCGTTGAGCAGGATATTTGCCAAGGTGGCATCATCGGACAAGGTCTCAGTGAACACCTCTATAGTATAATCCTGCGTAGTTACACCGTCTTGAGCCACCACATGGAGAATATACTCCGAGTCTCCTGATTGGGAAGCAATACGGGTAACTGTCTGGAAATTATCTTCGGAAGTCCACTCAATGTCAGGCTCGCCTTCAGTACGAACCGAATAGTAGTGCCGTCCTGCCTCAAAATGGGAAACAGGTACGCCATTGACGATGATACCCGTGAGGTCGGCATTATGGCTCGGCTCGGCTTGTACCAGCACCGAATACTCGCTTACGTGCCCGTCCTCGGAGGTAACGGTCAAATAGGTATTGCTGCCGAGACGCCCGGTCGTAAGTTCGACCGATTGTGCCTCGTCCCCTGTCATATACGTCAGCGACGGCATCTGCGGTTCTGCTATTTTAACCGCAGGTGCAGGCAGAGTAACAGTATATTGCAGCGTAGCAGGGTCGAAACCGCTAATCTCCGTATTATCCAAGCGGATAGACTGCAGCAGACTATTGCCTGACAGCACCGGTTTTACGCTTATCGTATAAGGGGTACTTTCTGTGCCGTCTTCGGCTATGACACGAAGGGTGTACGTATTGTTATCCGTATCAAGGCTGACACGCACCTGCTGTGCCTCCTCGGCTTTCTGCACATCGATATGAAGCATCGTGTCAGTACGGATAGTATAGGACAATACCGCAGGGTCGAAATCCGAGTATGACTTACCGTCTAATAGAATGGCCGCCAAACGGGTATTCGACGATAGGTCGGTGGGATAGGTCAGCGTATAGGTGTGCTGCTCCGTACCGAACACCTGCCATTGCATACGCTCGGTTGTCTGGATGAAGACAACCGAGTCTTGTTCGTTGGCACGCACGAATGTAACCAGATCGGGACGCTCTGCGGTATAGTCATATTTATCCACGGCAAAACCGCTCGGGATATTGCCATTGAGAGCAATCTCGGAGAGTTGCCCCGTGGTGGTAACAGCCGGCTTTTGGAGCAAAATAGTATAGATGCCCTTTGCGCCATTCTCGGCAGTAACCGACAGAGTGGCTTTCTCTGCGCCGAAGACGGCTTGTACGGTCTGCCCGTCTGTCTGTTTTGCGAAAGCAATAGCAGGCATCGAAGCCGCAGAGACGGTGTAGTTGCGTGTATCGGGGTCAAAATCCGTTACGCCCGACAGATTTGCCAATGTGGTGTCGTCCGATAGGTCAGTTACAAAACGAATGGTATATACCCTGCTCTCGCCCGCTTCAGGTGCTACCATAATCGTCAGCACCGAGTCCGCATAGGCTGTAGTGATAGTTTGCAAACTGCTTGCCGGTTGCGGAAGCACAGACGGCAGATGGCAAATAGAAGAAGCGAGATGAACTATGTAATTGGTCGTCTCTGAATTGAAACCTTTGATAGTATCACCGTCCAACAGCAATGCACGAAGTGTATTACGAGTATCCAACGGGCGGCGAACCTGCAATGTGTAGTTGCTGCTTGTTCCGTCCTCGGCATAGTTGATAATGTCAGCATTGCGCACGCCAAACTCACCATCTATAATCTCATCCTGCCACGTTATTTTTTGTGCTTGGTCGCTCACCTCACCCGTGAATGAAAGCACAGGTGTCTGCACCGCCTCAGGATCGGTCAGCGTTACGGAAAAGGCATTGCCGTCCAACGTTGCATCTATGCCATTGACGGAGAGGGCGGTGAGAGTGCTGTTATAGTGCAGTTTGAACCAATCCACATAGAGTTCTGCCCCAGCGGAAGCACCTTGCGATTCGTTGGTAGCGTCCACCGCTATATTCATACCCGTAATATGCTGTCCGTCCAATGCCAATGGTTGCGTCCGTGTGATATAACTACCGCTTGTATTGGTGTCTCTAAAATCAAAACTATATGTGGTATCTTTTGCATTCTTCACACCTTTGAAACGGTAAGCAAACAATGCACCATTACCTTTTTTATTCTTGTATTGATAATTCACAGAAATAGAATCCGGTGTATTGTAAAAACGAATATAATCAGAGAACTCATAGTGCGTTTTGTTGGAGACCGACAAACCACCCGACAGATTGCCCAAAGTTATTATTGCCGGCAAGGCTCCACCTGCCGTACTCCAATAAGTGGTTTCCAAGCCGACCGATGTATCCGATTTTTTGACAATTTCTGCACCCGTCTTGGCATCCACCCAGAAAACGGTTATCTTGTCAAAGAAATCGGCAGGAACTTGCCAGTCAACCGGTTTTGCACCATTGTTGTACTTGGCTGTAGTCCACTCCGTAAAGTCGGCATTCGGAATGACCTCATTAGGATAGTGGAAATAGATAGTATAGGTGTTCGAGTAGCCGTTCTTCGATACATTCGCCTGCCAGTGCCATTGATCGTTGGCTGTGCGTTGGAACTGCACATCAGCGGCTTTGGTGTATGCTACATCGGGCTGACTGGTAGAAGTTGTGCAATCAACCACATACGAGAACCGATTTTGGTCAAAATCCGCAAGCGGCGTGCCATCTATTGTAATCCCCTCCAATACCGCAGGGTTCTGCGTCTCTAATTGCGGGGTGATGGTATAGATATGGTCTGCCTCGCCGGGGCGGTTGGAACGCACGGTGATGATGGTCGGATGATAGATACCCCCCGGCTGCACCCAAACGGTCTGCTCGTCAAATGCCTTGGTATAGTCAATAGTGAGAGTGCGGGTGCCATAGGGCAGATTGACCGCCATATCAGTACCATTTACATCCAGTATTTCGCCTGTCTCCACAATGCGCAACGTGTCTAATACATTGTTTTTCTGCGAAAGACTGTCTTTGAACAGAATACTGTACGTGCGTCGGTCGCCGTTCTCTGCTGTAACGATAATCTCCGTTTTCTGCCCAAGCGGACGGGAGATAATCTCTATCTGCTGCTCGGGTTCGGCTTTCTCGTACACCACCTCGGGAGCCGCCTTGGTCTGATAGGGCAGCCATACGGTGTAGTCGGTAGTTTCGGGCGCAAAAGTAATCTCTGCCACCTCTGAATTGAGATACATATCTTTCAACGCCACATTGCCCGATTTGCGCACAGGGGAAGCAATCGTATAGTCGTTGCTTGTCTTGCCGTCGGCTGCCACCACGTGGATTCGGGTCGTACCGTTTACTGCACTGAAATACGTGGTAATGGTCTGGTTCGGCAGTTGCCCTACCGCAAACACATTCGGCACGACACGTGTACGCCATGCGAGGGTATCGGTATAGGCAAAGCGCGTCGGCTCGAATTCCGCCAGCGAAACGCCATCGATACGGATGTCGCTCAACAAAGCATTATCCGACATCACGCGGGTATAATTGACGGTGTAAGTCTTGCTTGCCCCGCTCTCCGCACGCACTAGCACTTGCTGCTGGTCAGCCGTTGTATTCGCCACAAGGATACTCTGTCCCTCGCGCGCGGTATATATAAGGTGTGGCAATTCCGCACCGTCTTCCAAGGTGAGCGTATAGTCCGTTTGGTCAGGATCGAAAACAAAACTCTTTCCTTCCACCTGCAAGTCCTGCAAACGTGCATCATCATATTTCGCAATACGGAACGACACGGTGTAAGTGGTCTCGGCACCCGACGGAGCCACTACGGTAATAGCCGTTGTATTGGGTGCAGACTGACCGAAATAGGTTACTTGTGCGTCGCTGTTTTTCTCGAATGACACCACGGGTAGCGCACTGCCGGCGGGCAGATCGATAGTATAGCCGGTGGTTGCAGGGGTGTATGCCGCCAGCGGCGTACCGTCAATCAGGATAGCCTTCAACGTGCAGTCGGCAGAAACCTGCTTTTGGAAATGCAAGGTATAGGTGGTATGTTCTTCGCCTGCTTGTACGTAGAGCATTACATCCTCGCCGTTACGCAGTACCTGCACCGTGCGTCCGCTTGCCATTTGGTAGGTTATCTCTGGCAGCACATCGGTGTAAGGAATGGTATATTCGGTAGTTGCTGGCACGAAATCCGTCAAAGGCGTGCCATCGAGCAGGATAGCATCCAGCGACACAGCCGCAGAAGCGGTTGCCGTAAAGGTAATCGAATAGGTGTTGGCCGCCCCGCTCTCAGGAGTAACACGGATAAGGGCGATACCTGCAGCATACGGTGCAGTAATCGTAACCTGTTGCCCGTCCTCTTTGTCCACGGTGATGCGCGGGCAGGTAGCCGAAGTGAGTGGCACGGTGTAGGTCAATGTGTGTTTGTCAAAACCGTTCAGCGGCTGCCCGTCCAAATAAATCATTCGCAAGAATGCATTCTCCGACTTTTGGATGATAAATGTGATGGTATAGGTGCGTTTGTCTCCGCTTTCTGCGGTTACGGTAATGGTATGCACCGTATTCTCGCACATACTCAACACTTTCTGCCCGGTTTCGGCTTTGTCGAACGTAACCGCAGGAATAGTGCTTACCCCCTCTGGGAGCGTATAGGTATAGTCAAGCGTCCCCGCATCGAAGCCCTCCAACGGTGCACCCGCCACATAAATCATTTTGAGGGCAGTATTGCTTGACGTAGCGACACGAAAATGGATGATATATGTCTGCGCCGCACCACTCTGCGGGCGGACGGTTATCTTGTAATCATCCTCCACGTTGCTGCCTGCACGTACCGTAATGGTCTGATATTCATCATTCGGCGTATAGGTAACAACGGGTTGTTTGGTCGTTCCCTGCGGGAGATTGACAGTATATTCGAGTTGATTTTTGTCGAAACCTGTGAGTTCCTCGCCATCCAAATAAATCATACGCAGGGTAGCATCGGTGGCTTGTCGTACAGAGAAAGTGATTTGATATACTGTAGTATTGCCATTGCCTGCCGCCACTACGATACGGGTTGTCCCGTTTACGCCACCCGACATAATTGTAACCGTCTCATACTCATCGCCTTTGATAGGTTCTATAGCAGGCAGTTCGGTCGTACCGATAGGAAGCGAATAGGTGTATTCGGTCTTAGCAGGCGAAAAATCGGGTAACTCCACCCCGCCAATACGGATACCTGCCAATGTGGAAATTTCCGACTTGAGCGTAGTGAAAACAATCTTATAAACCGTCTGATCGCCGTTTGCTGCCGTGACGGTAACACGCGTTGTACCGTCCAAACCACCCTCGGCGATATTTACCGTCTGGTATTCGTCCCCCAATTCGTAGGTAATCTTTGGCAGAGCGGTTGTACCCATCGGGAGCGTTACATAATAGGTAAGGTTATCGGGCGCAAAATCAGTGATATATCCGCCTTCCACCTGCAAGTTTTTGAGGTATGAATAGGTAGAAGCCTCCAAACGGATATTCAGTTTGTAGGTCTTCGGCACTTGGTTACCGGGCGTGGTAACAGCGATTTGGTATGTACCGCCGTCTATCTTATCGGGTGCAGTATATTTGATGGTTTGCGCCCCGTCCGGGTACGCCGATACGGCTTTGACGGTCGGCATCGTGGTTGTGCTGGTGGGCAATGAGACACGGTAAATGGTCTGCGAAGGGATAAACCCCGCAATGGATTTGCCATTTACCAGAATATCCTTCAGCGTGTTATCCGCCAGTTCCGCTACACGGAAATTGAGCGTATAAGTCGCTGTGGTCTGTTTGTCGGCAGCAGTAACCTTGATTACCGCCCGCCCCGTAGTGCTTGTAGGTTGGGTGATCTCTATCGTCTGCGCCTCTTCCTGTCCCTCTGCGGAAACAACGGGCGTGGTGGTAGTGCCATATGGCAGTGCCACCTGGTAGGCGTAGGTATTGGCATTAAAATTTTCTATACTCTTGCCGTTCACCATAATGTCGGCGAGTTTGGAGTTCTTGCTCGCCTCCCGCACGAACTTTATTTTATAGGTTTTGGTCTTGCTTCCGTCCTCGGCACGCACGGTAATCATAGTAGGAGTGCCATCAATAACACCTTCTTGTATGGTGATTTCTTTGCCAGACAATACGCGCCCCGCGAAAGTGGCGGTTGTTCCCTTCGCATTCGTGAGCGAACCCGTACCGCGGCGTGCCTCAATCTTAGGCATCGTAGTGGCACTGCGTCCGAGAGAATAGGTTTGTTCCTCGCTGCTCGACGGGTCAAAACCTTTCCATTCCTTATCGTCGATATAGAGTTTCTGAATATCCGCCGAATAAATCAGTTCCACATCGTCCACATAGAGCGAGTTGCCCGCACACAATCCGGATGTTGCACGGAAATTAGGATAGTTGCTCGCCGAGAAAATGATATTCATCATCGTCGGTGCATCACTGTTGAAATAGTAAATCGGCACACGGATATTGGTCCAGTTGCCATACTCTTTCTTCTCGCGCCACATACCCTCGGCAATCTGCGAAACTTTCTGTTCCGTACCGCACTCGTTGCCGTCCAATGCCTGGCGAATATCGCTCTCCTCGTTGGTATGCGATGTGGAAGTACAACTGCCGTTCTTGCCCTTGTACTTGCTGCTCTTTGCCGTACCCGACCATGCATAGTAGAGAAGATAAAAATCCTCCTTATCCACATTGCTGCCTGTCCGTTTAATCCAAACCGACATACTGTCAGGGCGATAGGTCCAACTCACACCGCCATCGGTTCCCGCCGTAGCCTGACTTACTGCCGTCAGGCTGGGGACGTAAGCCCACGGCTGCCCCAACGAGAAATATCCGGGAGAGACCTCTGTAATGCCTGCTGCACCCACACTCTGATCTTGCACCATCATACTGGCACTGCCCGTATGCCCTGCCTCCTTGTGTGCAAAATTGAACTTGAATCCAAATTGTGTCACGTTGCTCGCGTTCCAATTGGCAGGCTGTGCATTGCCGTCAAACGCCGCACCGCTCCAGTCTTCAAACCCTGCATTGGGCAACTGTTGTGCGTATGCGGGGGCAATAGATATCGCAACACCAACTCCCCAGCCGAAAAGGGCTTTGGAAAGACGTTGTATAATCGTATTCAGGTTCTGTGCGGTTTCAGTCAAAAGTTTCCTCATATTAAGATTTTTATTAAAAATATCCGTGTTTATAGCGCAAAAATATGCACTTTCTTATCGAGTGCAAAATTACTGCCATTCCTGCAACCTCACAAGCCCTTATGTTACGAAAATAGATACTATTGTTAATTTCTATAGGAAACACCCAATTCCCATGCTCTTTCCCCGACCTTACCAGGAGGATAACACTATGCCAAAAAAGAGAATAAATAAACAGAAGAAGATAGATACAGGCACATAAATAGCAATAGTCGTCTTATAAAAAACAAGACTCCCCGCGTATCGGTTTGATACTCGGGGAGTCAAAAGTGGCGGCTACCTACTCTCACACAACAAGTGCACTACCATCGGCGTGACTGAGCTTAACGACCCTGTTCGGAATGGGAAGGGGTGGGACCTCAGCGCTATAACCACCTTGATATAATTAAGAATT
>CAKUYO010000011.1 GCA_934716995.1 uncultured Bacteroidales bacterium
CCACCAAACCGTTAGGTACTGCATTGCGTTGGGTACGGCTGATATTCTTCTGCACCAGTTTGACAAGGTCGGGCAATGGCATTACGGCACGCGAGACCACAAAATCGAACTTGCCTTTCTCCTCCTCCGCACGCTCCTGAATACAGCGCACATTGGTAAGTCCTATGGCATTGGAAACCTCCTGCGCCACACGGACTTTCTTGCCGATGGAGTCGATAAGTGTAAACTCACACTCCGGAAACAGAATAGCCAACGGCACCCCCGGGAAACCGCCCCCCGTACCTACATCAAGAATTTTGCTCTGCGGCTGAAAAGGCAGCACTTTGGCTATAGCAAGCGAATGTAAGACGTGGTGTTCATACAGATTATCAATATCCTTGCGGGAGATGACATTGATCTTGCCGTTCCATTCACGATAAAGCGCGTCAAGCGCAGCAAACTGCTGCTCCTGACGCGCTGTCAGCGAAAAGTATTGACGAATAAGTTCCACCAAAAGAATTTGTAAATTATAGGTATGTAAATTTGTAAATTCTCTTGTTATTCCGCCATATTGGTGAAGACATTCTGCACGTCCTCATCCTCTTCGATGCGGTCTATAAGTTTCTGTACCGACTCTTTCTCCTCGTCGGTAAGCGTCTTATAGTCGTTCGGAATACGTACGAACTCACAACTCTGGATTTCGAAGCCGTTGTCCTCGAGGTATTTCTGAATCTGCGAATACTGGTTGAAATCGCCGTAGATGATGATGTTTCCATCCTCGTCCGTCCCCAGTTCCTCTACCCCGAAATCAATCAGTTCGAGTTCGAGTTCGTCCAGATCAACCCCTTCTTTAGGGCTAACCGTGAAGCATGCCTTGCGGTCGAAAAGGAACTGCAGACAGCCCTGCGTACCGAGCGTACCGCCGTGCTTGGTGAAATACGAACGGATATTGGCAACCGTACGCATATTATTGTCGGTAGCCGTCTCAATAAAGATAGCCACGCCATGCGGACCGTATCCTTCGTAGTTGATTTCCTTGTAGCCCTCCGACGACTTATCGGTGGCTTTTTTGATAGCACGATCAATGTTCTCCTTAGGCATATTCTCACGTTTGCACTGCTGGATCAGCGTACGCAAACGCGGGTTGCTATCGGGATCCGGACCGCCCTCACGAGCAGCGATTGTGATTTCTTTACCGAGTTTGGTGAATGTGCGAGCCATATGGCCCCAGCGTTTCAGTTTGGTTGCTTTGCGATATTCAAATGCGCGTCCCATACTTTTAGTTTATTTGTTTATGAGTTTATTTGTTTATTGTTTATGCGTAGTTTAGTGGTTATTGGTTTTGCAGTGTATCCATCGGCTGTGCCTGAATGGTGTCCTGCTTGGGCAGCAAGGTAGAATCGGCGTGGTCGAGGATAGTCTCGTAGGTAATCTCTTCAAACGTGATATTAAACTCCACACGGCGGTTCAATGCACGTCCTTTGGCAGTCTTGTTGTCGGCAATAGGCACTTCCATACCATAGCCGTGTGCGGTCATACGTTCTGCGGGAACACCTTTCTTCACCAGATAGTCCATCACCGCGTGTGCACGTTTGTCGCTCAGGTTCTTGTTAAAGTCCGCCTTACCCACATTATCGGTATGCCCTTGCACCTCGATCATAAAAGTCGGATTGTCAATAAAGGTTTTGGCAATCTGATCCAGCAACGGATAAGAGGCTTTTTTGATGTTGGCTTTTCCGTTCTCGAACTGAATACCCTGCATCGCTTTCTTAAGCAGGTTGCGAACCTCACGTTTTACCTCAGGACAACCTTTGTTGTATTTCGGACCAGCCACCGTCGGACATTCGTCTTTCCAGTCGGGAACCCCGTCCCCGTCAGTATCCAACTCACACCCTTTCTCATCCACGAAACCGGCAGCACCCGCCGGGGTGTTCGGACACTCATCGAGATAATCGGGCACACCGTCGCCGTCGGTATCTATCGGACACCCTTTTCCGTCCACCATACCATACGCAGCCTCGGGGGTATCCGGACATTCGTCAAGATAATCGGGTACACCGTCGCCATCGGTATCCAGCAAGCAGCCTTTCTCATCAATATAGCCTTGTGCCTCTATCGGGGTACCGGGACATTCATCACGCCAGTCGGGGACGCCATCGCCGTCAGAGTCGATCTCACAACCTTTCTCATCCACCATACCGATAGCGCCGGCGGGAGTATTGGAACACTCATCCAGATAATCAGGCACACCATCGCCGTCGGAATCAATCGGACAGCCCATACTGTCTACCAGTCCGTAAGCCGCTTCGGGTGTACCGGGGCAGCGATCAAGGTAGTCGGGCACACCGTCACCGTCCGAATCAATCGGGCAACCCAAAGCATCCACTTGTACGTTCTTCGGCGTATTGGGACACATATCCAGACGATCGTAAATGCCGTCTTTGTCGGTATCCTTCTTGCTCTTGTTGGTTCCCCATACAATACTGAAGCCCAATGCAAGATTAACACCTTTGGCTTTGTAAGGAATAGGACAATGAACCGTTTTTCCACCGTCCTGCTCTATATCATAATAGGCATACGAGGTGGGGATATAATCCATTGCCAACGTCAGGTTAATGCCATCGTAGGGCATAAAACTGAGTCCTGCACCGATATTACTGTACTTGCCGTTATTCACCAAAGAATAACTCAATGCAAGGTTGAACCAGTTACAAGGGCGCAAAGCCGCACCGAGTGTAACCTCTTCGTAGAGACGGCGGTTATACAGACGTGTCTTTGACAAAACACCTACACCAATACGATTGTCCCAAAAGTTGGCATCAATACCCACATTGAACTTGGCACTCAGCATACGGGCAAATCCGGTACCGGTCATCGTAGCAGTAGTGCCATCCACAATACCAATCAGATTGGTCTTTACATCACTTAGCAAACTATCCGAATCAAACTTGCCGTCCACGACATAGTGGTCGTACGTAAAATCTCCGACACCGGTAAAGGTGGTATCTATCGTACAATTATAGCGGCGCCCGCCGTTCCAATAGATGAATCCGAGGTCATTTACTGCTGCAGTAATCTGCAGTTGCTCAATGGGCTTATAGGTAAAACCAAGATCAAAAGCCGCACCATAACCGCTCGGAGTGAGCAGCGATTTAACCAACGCCCATGTATCATCGGTATTGATCAGATCGTCTTTATTGAGATCAGACCAGGTATCTTTGTTTATTTCCTGCGGAACGGCATCCCAGTTGACAGGTGCCGCCACCATCAGATCGCCCGTACCGTGTATGCGCCACTCTGTAGCCGAAGCATCAATGCCAAGATTGGAACCGGACAAACCGGCATACATAGTACCCAACAGCACTTTCAGTTTACCACCGACCGTCCATTGGTCATTGATACGATGCGAATATCCGAAACCTATTTCGGTGTACATCGTAGCGCGCACACCTAACTGATTAAGGTCTATATAGTTGATACCGCCATTCAAATCCTGCATACCTCCGCCGAGTGCAAAACCGAACAGGTCGTAAGGCAATGCGATACCGCCTTCGACACGCTCCATGACATTGAAATGGAAATACCCTTTTTCGTTCTTGGTTCGAAAACCGAAACTCAGCAGGTCGGCAGTAACATCGCCATCCACCAACGTAGCCTTACGGAACGCACGGAGCAATGCCGCCTTATCGCCATTGGGATGCAGAGCCGTAATGGTCTGCCCGGTGAGCGGATCTATGTATATAAGGTCGCTCATTGTCAGCGAGTTATTACCCGCCCACAAACCGGTATAGCCTAATGGCGTGAAATTGACATATCCGTTGCTTACCGGCTGGAAAGCAGGGTTTACCAAGTGGCGCATGGGCGCATTTTCCAAAAAATAAAGCGTCGTTACCTGTTGCGCTTGTACGCTGACAGCACCCGTCAGGAGAGCCGCTACCAGCAATTTACGAAATACGTTTTTCATTGGTCAGTTCTCCTTATTTATTGTTTATATTACCCAAATCAAAAACCGCATCCACTTGGGCACTCAACCCCAACTGTATCTTGAGTTTGTTATCCTCTGCAATACGTATATTGAAACCACCGTTCCGATAAGCACTCTGCAATGATTCGTCATCTATACTTGCCGTATAAACTATGCTTTTGATCTTGCTGAACGTATCAAAGTGTTTCTTGTCAATCGACAGGATTTCAACCTGTTCGCTCACTGTAGGAATAGCCGAACCACCTTCAAAACGATATGCCGGAGCCGTGATACGAATAGTATCGGACGATGTCAAACGATATGTCTTGCCAGGGTCGTCCGGCTCGGTAATCACATTGCCGTCCTCGTCCAATGCATAGAACACACCCTGAATATCCAACGGAATGGAGTTGGTTATCTTCATGATTAGTTTCAAATCGCTGGTTTTCAGCGTATCAATCATATCCACCGATGCCAACAGCGAATCCAAGGTATATCGGCTGATGTCTATATCCTTTATGGTATCACTATACTCAATCCCCACTCCTTCGTTAAAAATAAACGGCAATGTAGCGACAGCGTCCACATAGACACCCGTATTGGGCGTGATACGTATCTGCGGTGTACGCTGGCGATTGAAATCTATAGAAAATTTATAACCGAATATATCGGGACGGATGGCAAACAAACGGTCAATATGCCCGAATGCCTCTGTATTGTCGAAACGCACGTGCATAGTAGCCGAATCGCCTATTGCACTTGTCAGCGGCAGATACTCATCAGGCGTAAAATCGCGATAAAGAGTCTGGTTGCCATTGAAAGTGGCATATCGTTTCTGCGATTTGTCTTCGGTCTCCACAAACAGATAATCCCCCTGCATCATCAACGCACCCGCCACCTTGGTGGTAATCTGCATATCCACGACCGGTTCGGCAAACGGCAGTTTGGCTTTCTTGAGTTGCGTCCACGCAGCCCATTCTTTAGCAATGCTCACCGTATCCTCGTCATACATGTCGCTTGAGGGGGTAAACATACCCCATATAGCCGCATAATCGATAAATTGTACAGCCAAATGATACTCAAATGCCGCATTATCGGCTATTGTTACCTTACCGGCAGAGGTAGGCACCGTAAAATTGAAATAGATGACAAAATCACAGGTGTCTATTACATTGCCGAAATACGCCTCCGGCGTGGAGGGTGTTCTGTTTTTCATCAAATTGACAGTAAACTCCGTTACTTGGATGGGTATATCCTGACTATAACCGTATCCGTCACCCTTTGAATACACCACCACGTTTTTGCCCTGCGGGCGAGAAAAAGCAGAGCCCAAATCAATGCTCACGCTATTGATCCACTCCCATTTCAGCGGCAGGTTCTTGGGCACAATCGTACTGATAAAATTAGCATTCTCTATCAATGCGCTATCCAAACGCTCGTCGTCCTCATTACTATTGATACCTTTCAGTTTCAACGTAAGAGGAAAAGCCAACGTAATCTCTTTGTTGTCATCGCCTGTAATCTGATGATTGCTAAGTTCCTGACTTTCCCGCAACTTGTCATACACATTCATAGTGAGTGTTTTCTCCGAGACATACCGGCTCAAATCCACTTGGTGGTACTTTTTATCCACGCTGAATGTATCTCTGAAAGTCAGGATTCCCTTGTTGTCAAGCGAATCCACATAGATATTCGATACTTGCCCGTCGGCAAGAAAATCACCGATAGTAGCACTCATCGAACCTACCGGCAGAGCAATACCCATATCCAACTCTGCGGTCGTGTCGATGTTTTTCAAGTCCACATCCGCTTTGCAACCACTCATAGCCAAGCCTGCACAGCCCGCTACAACAAAGAATAGATGTTTTGCTTCCATTGTGAATTTAGTTTTTATACGTACAAAATAGCGCACAAAGGTACACTTTTTTTTTTACATACACAAGCACACCACAAAAAACAACAGGCACAGATAAACATCTGTACCCGTTTCCCGATAAAATACCCTCAATGTCTATATTTTCCGCTCCGAACCTGTCGCACAAAAACGACCGTTTTTTATCAACGTGCAAAAGTAGTGCTTTAATTTTATATATGCAAATTTTTCCACAAAAAAACATACAAAATGATACATTTCGAAACGTTTCTATGTTTAATAACATATAAAAGACCCATACTCCGGCATATCGGTATCTTTTGCCTTGCAATCTCTTGTATATATCGAAAAAAAGTTAGATTTTTGCCCCAATCCATATTTTTCTCATCCGCACGCGCATACACATATTGCGCTGTAATGGTCTCCTATGCCGCAAGCGGCAAGAAAAATTAAAGAAAATAAAGAAAACAGACCGCTTCTTTGTCCTTACTTGTAGGTAACAACTCTATGTTATTTGTATGTGATTTGTATGTGATTTGTATGTGATTCGTATGTGATTCGTATGTTATTAAGCGGTTTTTACTTGTATTTCAGTAATTTGATACTGATAGTTCGTTATTAACTAAATTTAATTGATATGTATGATTTACGGATACATTCGTGTCTCTACCGACAAGCAAACGGTAGAAAACCAACGTTTTGAAATTGTACGTTTTTGCGAAAAAGAGCACTTGCAGATAGACGGTTGGATAGAAGAAACCATCAGCGGCACCAAGGCGTACAACAAACGTGCATTAGGCAAACTGCTCAAACAAGTCCGCCAAGGCGACATCATCATTTGTGCCGAGTTGTCCCGTCTCGGACGCAATCTGTTTATGATTATGGAGATACTCAATATATGTATGACAAAAGAATGTAAGGTTTGGACAATCAAAGACAAGTACCGTCTCGGCGATGATATTCAGAGCAAAGTTTTGGCGTTCGCTTTCGGTCTATCGGCAGAAATAGAGCGCAATCTCATCTCGCAGCGCACCAAAGAAGCCCTTGCCCGCAAAAGAGCAAGTGGCGTACAACTCGGACATCCCAAAGGACAGAGCAATGCGTTCGAAAAACGCAAGTTGCACCGCAAACGGCACAAAATAAAAGCCCTTCTTGCCGCAGGTACTTCGATCACATCTATGGCAAAACTATGCCACGTCCACCGCACCACTATGTCCCTCTATCTCTGCGACATAGGTGCCACTACTTCTAATAAGTAAATAAAAACAAAACTGGCAAAACCTGTCTTGCGGCGCAACACGCGCCGCGCTCAAAGGCAAGCCCGTGTTGGGCGCGCAGTAGGTTTTGCAAGTTTTGTTCATATTCTCCTATTTTCAACAAACGCAAAACCGCATAACACATTGATAGTATTTATTTTACATGCCGATTTATACCACAAAAACGTATAGCACAAAAAACGGTCGTTTTTGTGCGACAGGTTCGGAGTAAGTCCAAATTAAAATTAATGTAATAAAAAGTCATTATTTTGTTATGAAAAAAGTGTACTTGTTTATGATGGCACTGCTGTGTTCATTTTCTGCTTTTTCTGCAAACCGTTTACAATTTGTGATAGACTACAAAAACGGTATCTACCAAGGATATACGTACGATAAAATCATCGTGGAGGAAAAGGATTTCCTGAAAGATAAGCACCGCTACGAGGGGCGTTTCTATGAGGAGTTTCAGAACAACTACAAGGGTGTAGCGTATATCCCGGAGGTGGTCAATGAAGACGAACCCGTGCTGAAGATAGAGATACTGCAGGTAACCCGAAAGGGCGACTTGCAAGCCAACGTAATTTACGGAAACCAAACAACCACTATGCAGGCAGAAGGCGGTACATTCGGCACATTCCTGAACCTGTTCGGGGACGGTATGGAGCACCTCGGCAAGCAAGTAGGCAAATGGATGAAAAAGGTTGCACGGTAAAATAGCAAAAACAAAATCAAGAATACATAGTGAGACATACTATTGACGAAGTAAGAGACATCCTGTATGGCGGCAAACAACTGACCATAACAGATGCAGAATATCAGACCGTAAACGAGAGTTACACGTTCCTCAAACGCTTTGCAGAGGACAAGGTCATCTATGGTATCAATACCGGCTTCGGACCGATGGCGCAGTGGCGCGTGGGCGACCGGTATCTGAAAGACCTGCAATACAACATCATACGCAGCCACTCCACCGGTGCGGGCGAACCGATAGAAGACCGCTATGTGCGGGCGGCGATGATAGCACGCTTGGGGTCGTTCTTGCAAGGCAAGAGCGGTATCCATACCGAGGTGATAGACTTGCTGACGGCATTTATCAACCGGAGTATCATACCGTTTGTACCCAAGCACGGCAGCGTGGGGGCAAGCGGCGACTTGGTGCAGTTGGCGCATATCGCATTGTGCCTGATAGGCGAAGGCAAGGTACACTACAGGGGCGAATGGCGCAAGACAGGCGAGGTACTGCAGGAATGTGGGCTGGAGCCTATCCATATCCATATACGCGAGGGGCTGAGTGCCACCAACGGGACTTCGGTGATGACGGGAATAGGTATGGTGAACCAGTTTGATGCGGAGAACCTGCTGTGTTTGGCGGTACTGACAAGCGTGTGGATGAATGAGGTGGCATCGTCGTTCGACGACCTGATGGCTGCCCCGCTCAACGAGTACCGCCGGCACACGGGTCAGATATACATCGCCGAGGAGATGCGCCGTATTGCCGCTGGGAGCAAGTGTTTGCAGAAACGCGAACACGAACTGTATGACAACGGACACAGCGGGGAGAAGGTGTTCGAGCATAAAGTGCAGGCATACTACAGCCTGCGCTGTACGCCGCAGATATTAGGTCCGATATGGGAGACACTGCAAAACAGCCGCCGTGTATTGGAAGAGGAACTGAATGCCGCCAGCGACAATCCGATAGTGGACCCGACTACCGAGAATGTGTATCACGGCGGGAACTTCCACGGGGATTATATCTCATTGGAGGAAGACAAGGTGAAGATAGCCCTTGTGCGCCTGACCATGACGGCAGAGCGGCAACTGAACTACCTGTTCCACGACCGTATCAACGGTATCCTGCCGCCGTTCCTCAACAAAGGGGTGCTGGGACTGAACTACGGCATGCAGGCGTGCCAGTTTACCGCTACGAGTACCACGGCAGAGAGTCAGACGCTGGCTATGCCCAACTATGTGCACTCGATACCCAACAACAACGACAACCAGGACATCGTATCGATGGGCACCAACACCGCCGAACTGTGCAAACAGGTGATAGACAACGCTTATCAGGTGATGGGTATCCTGATGATGGCACTGGCGCAGGCGGTGGACTGCTTGGACATAGCGGACAAGTTGGCACCCGCCATCCGTGCGGAGTACGATGCCATCCGCCGTCTTACCCCTACCATAGTGGAAGATACACCGTTCTATGAGGATATAGAAGCAATCATACAATACCTTAGAAACAAAGCATAAAGCATTATGAAAAGAAGTATTACTTTAGTGGTCTGCGCCTTGTGTACATGGATGGCTATGGCACAAGACATCATTGTGACCAAAGATGCCAAACGCATTGAGGCAAAGATTCAAGAGGTTTCGAGTACGGAAATCAAGTATAAGAAGTTCACCTATCAGGACGGACCGGTGTTCGTACTGCCCATAGCGGATGTGAACTCTATCCTGTTTGAGAACGGAGACGTGCAGGTGTACCACCAAGAACCGGTCAAAGCACAAGACACCGACACAAATACGGACAAAGAAAGCGTAACGGCAAACCATTCCTCCCAACAAGCCGACAATCAAACGGGCTTGATAGAAAAACGGGACGATTATTATTACCTGAGTACCGGCACAGGAACGACCCGTATGGATAAGCAGGCATACCTGCGGTTCATACAAAACAACTGCCCCGAGGCATGGCAACGTTACCTGCAAGGCAATAAGTTGTGGAAAGCCGGTTGGGGACTCCTTGGCGCAGGTATCGGCATTGAGATGCTAATCGGTGTGCCTTTGTTCTGTGTGGGATATGCCGACCTCTATAATACGACTGCATACTACGGCGGCTACTACAGCAATTCCAGTTATGCCAAGATTGCTGCGGGGACTGCCTTTATCACTATTGGTTCCCTTATGGAGGCAGGTTCTATACCTCTGTTGATAGTGGGAGGTATCAGGCGTAATAATACGCATGAGGTGTACAATGCCAGTTGCGCCAAGCCCAATACGGTTTCTTTGAATCTGCAAAGCAGTGCCAATGGTATTGGTTTGGCACTTAAATTCTAATGTATGGGGGAGAATAAGTATGCCTTGGTAACAGGCGGTAGCCGCGGTATAGGTCGCGCTATTGCCGAGCGTCTGGCACGCGACGGATACATAGTGGTTATCAATTACCTGAGCAACACACAGGCAGCCGAAGAGACACTGCAGCATATAGAAGCGGCAGGCGGCAAGGCGGAGTTGCTGCCTTATGACGTATCCGATGCAGAGGCTACGCTGACGGCTTTGCAGAGTTGGGAAGAGAAACACGAGAACGCTCACTTCGATGTACTTGTAAACAATGCGGGCATTCGGCGTGACAACCTGTTGGTATTTATGGACGACAAGGAGTGGCACGATGTGATGACGACCAATCTGGACAGTTTCTATTACCAAACACACTACGTGCTGCAGGGTATGCTGCGTGCACGCCACGGGCGGATAGTGAATATCTCCTCTATATCGGGTGTATCGGGCTTGGCAGGACAGGTGAACTACTCTGCCGCCAAAGCCGCACTGATAGGTGCCACCAAGGCACTATCCAAAGAAGTGGCGGCCCGCAAAGTAACGGTGAATGCCGTGGCTCCCGGGTTCATAACCACGGATATGACCGCCGACTTGGACGAGGCGGCACTGAAGAAGACCATACCTATGGGACGCTTCGGCACGGCAGAAGAGGTGGCGGCATTGGTCAGTTTCCTGGTAAGCGAAGAGGCAGCGTATATCACAGGGCAGGTAATCAATATAGCGGGAGGAATAGGATGAGGCGTGTGGTGATAACCGGTATGGGGATATGGTCCTGTATCGGCAAGGGGAAAGAGGAAGTAACCGAAGCACTTCGTGCGGGCAAATCGGGTATTGGTATTGACGAACGCCGTACGGAGTATGGGTTCCGTTCGCCCTTGACAGGTATTGTGGCGCGTCCGGAACTGAAAGCACTGCTCCACCGCCGTCTGCGTATGGGCATGAGCGAAGAGGCGGAATACGCCTACATGGCTTCCCGCGAAGCGTTTGAGCAGGCAGGGATAGACGAACAATATCTCTTGGATAATGAAGTAGGTGTCATCTTCGGCAATGACAGCACGGCAGGGGCTACGGTGGAGGTACACGAGACGATGAAGCGCACGGGCGACTCCGCACAAGTGGGTTCGGGACTTATCTTCCAATCGATGAACTCCACCGTAAGTATGAATATGAGTACCGTCTTCCACCTGCGCGGGATAAATCTGACCGTATCTGCGGCATGTGCCAGTGGCAGTCACTCCATCGGTATGGGTTATATGTTTATCCGACAGGGACTGCAGGATATGATACTGGTGGGCGGAGCGCAAGAGGTGAACGAGTTCTCCATGGCGGCTTTCGATGCGCTGGGTACGTTCTCCGTACGCACTGCCGACCCGAGCAAAGCCTCACGCCCTTTTGACAAAGACCGAGACGGATTAGTACCGAGCGGCGGAGCCGCGGCACTGGTGCTGGAAGACTATGACCATGCCATAGCACGCGGAGCCGCTATCATCGGTGAAGTCATCGGATACGGGTTCAGCAGCAATGGCGGAGCCATCTCGCAACCTTCGGCAACAGGCAGTATCGTGGCAATGCAGCGGGCATTGGCGGATGCCGGACTTACACCGCAGGACATTGATTATGTGAATGCACACGCCACGTCCACACCGCAAGGCGATGATATGGAGGCGGAAGCACTCACCCGTTTGTTCGGCAACGCAAAGGCATGGATATCCAGTACCAAATCGATGACAGGACACGAGTGCTGGATGGCAGGTGCCTCCGAAGCCGTCTATAGTCTGCTTATGATGCAGAACGGCTTTGTCGCTCCGAACATCAACCTAGAGAACGTAGCCGACAGTGCCGCCACACTCCGAATAGCACGGCAAACCGTATTTACCGAAGTCCATACGGTGCTCAGCAACTCGTTTGGCTTCGGAGGAACCAACTCAGCCATCATACTATGCAACTCTTTGAAGAACTAAGACAGAATTACAGCCGCGAGCAGTACTCCGCACGCGAGGCGCAGGCACTGGCACATATCTACAGTTGGGGTCCCGTTGTCTTTCAGGTGGCACGTCTGCTACGCAAGTACGGCATACTGCGTCTGCTGAGCGATGCGGGCGACAACGGACTGACGCAAGCACAGATTGCGCAGCAGACAGGGCTGAGCAACTATACTGCCAAATGTCTGCTGGAAGCCGCACTCACTATGCATGCGGTGCTAATCAATCCCGATACCGACCACTACACCTTGGCGAAGACCGGGTGGTTCCTGCTCAATGACGACCTGATAGGTGTGGACATCAACTTCAACCACGATGTCAACTATGAAGGCTGGTTTGTATTGGACAAAGCCTTGGAAGAGGGACGTCCCGCCGGACTGGAGCATTTCGGTAACTGGCACACTATCTACGAGGGTCTGTCCTCTCTGCCTGCGCAGGTACAGAAATCGTGGTTCGGCTTCGACCACTACTACAGCGACCATTCGTTTGATGAAGCGGTGAAGATAATCTTCCGCAACGGCAGGAAGCATATATTGGACGTAGGCGGCAACACCGGTAAGTTTGCCCGTTTTGTCACTGAGCATCAGCCTGAAGCGGAAGTTACAATATGTGATTTGCCTCAGCAGATAGAGATGATGCGCACCCAAACGAAAGGGCATATCGGCGAAGCACGTATCTATGGTTATGGTATGAACCTGCTGAATGAAGACGCTGCTTTCCCAACCAAGGAACACTACGACGTGATATGGATGTCGCAGTTTCTGGACTGCTTTGCCGAAGCGGAGATAGTCAGCATACTCAAGCGTGCCGCACGCATAATGGACGACACCAACCGGCTCTATATCATGGAGACGCTATGGGACAGACAGAAATATACGCCTGCCGCATTCTGCCTGACTATGACCTCGCTCTACTTCACGGCACTGGCTAACGGCAACAGCAAGATGTACAACACCGATGATATGACACGCCTGATTCACGAGGCGGGCTTGGAGACAGAGTTCATACACGACCACCTCGGCACAGGCGGACACTCCATACTCATTTGCAAGAAAATATAACAACAGAATATGACCAATACAGAGATTAAAGAAAAAGTAAACGCTTTCCTTGTCGAAGAGTTTGAAATGGCAGCGGATGCATTAACGGAGACTGCCGATTTGCGCCAGGATTTGGGTATTGACAGTCTCGACTTCGTGGACATCATTGCCATTGTCAACCGCACCTTCGGTTTCAAACCTGAAGCAGCGGAAATGAAGCAGGTACGCACATTGGGTGACTTCTACACCTATATCGGGCAGAAAGTGAACGCATAATAACACCCCGGGGAATGCCTAAAGACTGGAGCGGAAAGACCGGTGGTACGCGGCGCATGCAGCAAGGCTTGATAGTGCTGCTCCGTGTGGTACACCTGCCTGTGATATACGGTATCATGGGCGTGGTCATTCTCTTCTATATGCTGTTCCGGCACAGCACCTATATTGCCATCTATCACTATTTCCGGCATATACACGGGGACAATGTATGGCGTGCTTTCCTGCATACTTACATCGACTATTTCCATTTCGGACAGGTGATACTGGACCGCTTTGCGGCATGGGCGGGGCAGGAGTTCCGCTTCACTTTTGACAACGAAGAGCAATGTATGCAGGTCTTCCGCCAACCGGAAGGAGCCATCGTGCTGTTCTCGCACGTAGGCAACTTCGAGATAGCAGGCTACTATTTCCAGACGCACCAAAAGCGTATGAATATCGTGGCATACGGGGGAGACACCGCTACGGTGATGCAAAACCGTGTGAAGCAGTTGGGATTGAACAATATCGGTATCATTGCGCACAGCGATGATATGAGCCATATATTCCGAATCCATGCGGCATTGACTGATGGTGAGATTGTCTCTATGGCAGGCGACAGCGGGTTAGGCAGTCTGAAGACTGTTTCCTGCCGTGTCCTCGGGCATACCGCCGAACTGCCGCAAGGACCGTTTCGCATTGCCGCTACGGCAGGCAAAGAAATCATTGTGCTGTTCGTGATGAAAGAGCGCAACTACGAATACCGTATCTATCACTTCCCGCTGCACGTGAACGCCCGCCTCAAACGCACGGAACAGGTACAGGATCTGGCACAGCAATATGCCGACGGCCTGACGGCTATCGCACAGAAATACCCTACCCAATGGTTCCACTTCTATGAATTTTGGAAACACTGACATACTGACCCTTATCCCGCAACGTCCGCCGTTTGTGCTGGTGGACAGGCTTGTGGAGGCTACTCCGAACGAGGCACTGTCGGTCTATTCGGTCAGTGGTCAGCACCCGCTGGTGTCCTGCGGCTGTCTGTCTGCTGCCGGACTGATGGAGAATATGGCACAGACGGCTGCCGCACACATAGGTGCCGTCAGCGAAGGAGAAGTGCGTATCGGCTTCATCGGGGCGGTCAAGAATATGCAGATATACTATCGCCCGCAAGTGGGGGAACAGATAACCACGCATATCCGTGTCGTAGAGCGTGTGTTTGACATATCGTTGGTAGAAGCGGAAGTGCGGTGCGGCAAACAAGTATGCGCCCGCTGCGAACTGAAAATAGCCCTGCAATGATTATCCGACTATCCGACCATATCATCTCTCCCTTGGACGAAGGCACGCTTCCCAACTATCAGGCTGTCATTGCCGGTCGGTCGGCATTGCGTCTGCATACCGATATGTTTGCGTCCGTGGAACCGTTTATGGCAAGCCTGTTCCCGGAACGCCCTCATTTCACCGACCTGTGTATCCGCTCCGCCCAAGCGGCTATCCGTGATGCCGGCATTGATGCTGCCGCCCCCGATGTGGTATTGATACTCTCCACCACCAAAGGGGACAACCTTGACTTGCTCACACCGGCTCATACCATAGCGCACGCATTGGGCTGCGTCAATCCTCCCGTGGTGGTCAGCAATGCCTGCACCTCAGGAGTATGCGCACAGATTACAGCGTGGCGGCTGCTGATGACAAAGCAATACCGGACGGCAATAGTCGTCGGCTGTGATGTACAGACACGGTTTATTGTCAGCGGGTTCCAATCGTTCAAAGCCTTGTCGCAGGACGAGTGCCGCCCGTTTGATGCCGCCCGCAAAGGGCTTAACTTAGGTGAAGCCGCTGCCACAATCATACTCCGATATACAGAGCAACCGCCTGCCAACAGTTGGGTGTTGGAAGCAGGCAGTATCCACAACGACGCCAACCATATATCGGGTCCCAGCCGCACGGCAGAGGGCAGTCTCCGCTGCTTGCTTGATGTGAAAGGCAATGCCGATGACTTGGCATTTGTCAGTGTACACGGCACGGGAACGCTTTATAACGACGACATGGAGTCCGTGGCTATCCAACGGGCGGGATTGGGCAGCACACCCGTTACAGGACTCAAAGGCTACTACGGGCATACCATGGGCGCAGCAGGCGTATTGGAGACCCTGTTGGGTATGCAAGCGGTGGAACACAACACCATAGCGGGTGTGCGCGGGTTCTCCACCCCCGGCACGAAAGAAGCGGTGAATATCTCCGCCCAGCACCGCCCTACGGCTAAACATTCATTTATCAAACTGCTAAGCGGCTTCGGGGGTGTCAATGCCGCTGTACGATGGGCAAGACAATGAGAATAACAAGCAGCATAACCCTGACTCCGCAAAGCGGCAACCTGACCGACCTGTACAGGAAATACGCGGGCGATTATCCCAAGTTCTTCAAGATGGACTTGCTCTCCCGTCTCGGATTCGTGGCTACCGAGATGGCTTTGCAGCAGGAAGAAGGTGCAGTGTCATCGGAGGACATACACGAGCACAGAGCCGTCATCTTTGCCAACCGCAGCGCGTCCATCAAAAACGACCGCGATTATGAGGCGACGATTCAGCCCGATGACTATTTCCCGTCGCCCGCTCTCTTTGTCTATACATTGCCCAATATCGTTACCGGAGAAATCGCTATCCGCCACAAGTATATGGGCGAGAGCAGTTTCTATATACTCGACGACGAGGCGCAACTGCTGCCTCTTGTCGAATCCGTTTTCCGAACCACCGATGCCACCTCTGCCATCGTAGGCTGGGTGGAATGTCCGAACCAAGATGATTATACAGCAAAAATACAAATAGTATGGAAGAACTGAAAACACAACTCAAAGAACAAATTATTGAGGCACTCAACTTGGAAGGCATGACGCCTGCCGACATCGACGATGCCGCCCCTCTGTTTGGTGAGGGTCTGGGTCTGGACTCCATTGACGCCCTCGAACTGATAGTGCTGATGGAGAAGCAATACGGTATCAAACTGTCCGACCCGAAACAGGGAAAAGAAGTATTCAAGTCGATAGACGTAATGGCGGACTATGTAGCCGCCAACCGCACCAAGTGATGAAAATCGCCATTACGGGTATAGGTATCGTGTCCGCCCTTGGCATTGGCGCGGAGGCTAACAAGCGGGAACTGCAGGCAGGTGTATCACATCTGCAGCCGGCACGTATCCTGCCCACCTCGCACCATGAGTGGCCTATGGGCGAAGTGCCTTATACCAATGCGCAATTGGCTGAGTTGGCAGGGCAATCCCCCGACGCTGTCCTGTCCCGCAATGTCCTGTTGGGTCTCATTGCGCTGCGCGAAGCGTTGGCGGACAGTGGCATTTCCGTAGAAGACCTCGGTTCCATTCCGCTGGTCAACGGCACCACCGTCGGCGGTATGGATATTACCGAGCAGCACTATGCCAAGTGGCGGCACGGGCAATGGGATACCATAGAGCAACTGTATCAGCACGAAGCCGATATGACCTCCGCTATGCTGGCACACTGCTACGGACTGCAAGACTCCCTTACGGTCAGCACTGCCTGCTCTTCCGCGCTCAACGCGCTTATCCACGGGGCAGGTATCCTGCGTATCGGTGCTGCCAAACGGGTTGTCGTAGGCGGCACGGAGGCACTGACACGCTTCCACGTGAACGGCTTTGCGGCATTGGGTATTCTCTCGCAGCATACCTGCCGTCCTTTCCAAGAGGACAGAGACGGCATCAACTTGGGTGAGGGAGCGGCATACCTGATGCTGGAAGACGCAGACGAAGCGGAAAGGCGCGGGGTGCATATCTATGGCTATTTGGCAGGCTATGCCAACCGCTGCGATGCCTATCACCAGACCGCTTCTTCGCCTGACGGAGACGGGGCGTACGACGCTATGACGCACGCCATAGATATGGCAGGTATTGCTCCCTCAAGTATCCCGTACGTCAACGCCCACGGCACTGCCACACCCAACAACGATGCCAGTGAGTGGCGTGCGATAGAGCGTGTGTTTGGCAACACGATGCCATGCGTGGAGTCCACCAAACCGCTTACGGGGCATACCACATCCGCCAGCGGAAGCATAGAAGCCGTCTTCACGCTGTTCCGAATGGCGCAACGCCACTATCCATACACGATATGCAACGCCTTCGGCTTTGGCGGCAACGACAGCAGTATCGTGCTTGCACAAGAACCTGTGGCACTTCCCGAACTGCCGTCTGACCCTGATGTTCAGATTACGGAAACGGTAGAGAGCGACGGTACCTTGGATTACAAACCGTATATCCCCCTTATGCAGGCACGCCGCATGACGCCGATGCTCCGCCAACTGATAGTCGTGGCATCGGAAGCACTCAGGGAAGCAGGTGTCCGGTGTCCCGATGCCATCATTGTAGGTACACAGTGGGGCGGAATGATACCTACCGTTCACCTGCTGGAGCAACTGACCACGGCAGGCGAACACGACTTCTCGCCCGCGCAGTTTATGAGTTCCACCCATAATTCCGCTGCGGGTACCCTTGCCCGACACTTCGGGGCCAAGGGCTATAACACCACCATTGCCGGTGCGGAGCCGATGGCAAACGCCCAAGCCGATGCCGTACTGCTGCTGGCAACCGGTGAGGCAAAGACCGTACTCTGCTGTGCTTTTGACGAGGTGGACGAACGTTGGCAAAGTCTGCTGGAGCAGATACACCGCCCTGCAAAGAACGTTGCGCAAGCCTGTGTGTTGTATGTTTAGATTGTTGTGCCTGATATTGATACAGAGCCTCTGCCTGTGTGCCGGACAGATACAGATGAAGTTGGCACTGCGGGCTATGGGAGAGGTGTCTTTCTCGTGGGCGTTTGTGCAGCACCAACTCACCAACTGGTGGTGGCTTGGCTGCGGTGTCGGTTTCACGGCGGCAGGAGTGCTGTGGATGTATATACTGAAGCACTACCCCTTCTCCATTGCCTACCCGCTCTCCAGTATCACATACGTGTTCGGTATGATAGCGGCAATGCTCATCTTCCACGAACATATCGTGTGGACGCAATGGTTGGGAATAGTGCTGATAATGGCAGGGTGCTTTTTTGTGGCGCATTGATGTTTTGAGGGGTGTAGCGGGGTAACCTATCCCTTGCTCATCCCTTGCTTATCCCTTGCTGAATCACCCACTCAAGCCCCGACTTTTACCGAGTGAATACCGAGAGAATACCGAGAGAATGTCGGGTGGATACAAGAACGAAAAAAGAGATATATGATAGTAGCATTTATATTGTGTACGATTCTGAACCTTGAGGCGGACTTCCGTCAGGTGAAAGAGGTCAGGATGTTGCAGGAACCGCAGGTGAGTACGGGGCATGTGAGTTACAGTGCGCCCGACAGGATGTGCTGGGAGTACCGGTCGCCCGACCCGTACAAATGGGAGTTGGGCAGCCAATCCACCGCACCGCAGGTGCAGCAGTTGCTGCGGTTTATCGTGAATACGATAGCGGGCGACTATTTGCACGACAGTGCAGAGTTCGGGGTGAAGCAGGAGGGAAACGTGTACTTGCTGACACCCAGGAAGCGGGAACTGAAGCAACTGTTCCAGTCGGTGCAGATTACGATGCACGAGACGATGAACGTGGCGGAGTGCGTGGTGCTGACCGAGAAGAACGGAGACAAGAGTACGATAACGTTCCACAACGTGGAGATAAAGGAGGAGTGAGCATGTTGGTAGGAGATTTCTGTCAGGTTATAGCACAGGACGGGCTGCGCTTTACGGTGCGGCTGAACGCCGCACACCCGATATACAAGGCGCATTTCCCCGATATGCCCGTTACCCCCGGGGCGTGCTTAGTGCAGATAGCCGAGGAACTGACGGGGCGGAAGATAGAGCGGATTACGAACCTGAAGTTTATGAAACCCGTGCCGCCTGCGGCGGAGATAACCTATACTTTCACCCCGCGCAAGGAAGAAGAATACCAAGTAGTGATAACCGATAAAGAAGATACGTATGCGCGCTTCGTCGTTACATATATGCGCCCTGATACCCACCTATAACAACCGCGGGACGGTGGTGGACGTGGTGCGCCGCACCCACCGGTATATGCAGGATATTATCGTGGTGGCGGACGGTTGTACGGACGATACGCTGACGCTGCTGCAGACGTTGGATTTCCCTGTTACGGTGGTGTCGTACGCACGCAACAGGGGCAAGGGCTATGCCCTCAAACAGGGCTTCAGGAAAGCATTGGAGATGGGGTTCGAGTATGTGCTGACCATTGACGCGGACGGACAGCACTACCCCGAGGACATTCCGCTGTTGGTGAAAGAGGCGTTGCTGCACCCCAGGCATATCATCATCGGCAGCCGCGGGCTGCGGCATGAGAATATGCCGCGGCAGAATACGTTTGCCAACCGCTTCTCCAACTTTTGGTTCCGCATACAGACAGGGCGGCGGCTGCCTGACACACAGTCGGGCTTCCGTATCTATCCGCTGTACCGTATGCACGGCTGGCAACTGATGACGGCACGCTATGAGTCGGAGTTGGAGTTATTGGTGTTCTCCACGTGGGCAAGGATAGCGACTATTCCCGTGGCTATCCGCGTGTATTATCCGCCCCGTGAGGAAAGGGTGAGCCATTTCCGACCGGCGTACGACTTTACCCGTATCAGTCTGCTCAACAGTCTGCTGTGTGTGGTGGCGTTGGTGTACGGCTTGCCGAGAAGATACGCCCCGTCGCTGTGGTATGTGGGGAAACTGATACTGATATGCTTCCTGCTGATTACGCCTTATGCATGGGCGGTGCGGTTGCTGGGGGACAGGCTGCCCGCACTGCGCAGGCACTTCAGAGTGTTCTGTTCGGCAATGGCACGCTATATGTCGAACACCATTCCCGGGGTGGACTTTCGGGTTACGGGCAAGCAGTTCCGCCCGCAAGACGGCAAGCCCCGTATGTATATAGCCAACCATAATTCGCTGCTCGACATCCTGACTATGCTGGCAGAGCAACCAGACTTGGTGGTACTGGCGCAAGACTGGGTGGGGAAAAATCCGCTCTTTGCACCGGTGGTGAAGGCGGCACGCTTCCCGTTGGTGAAAGGAGGGATAGAGAACAGTCTGGAGGTATTGCGCGACAGTGTCCGCCGTGGAGACAGCATATTGGTGTTCCCTGAAGGCACACGCTCACGGACAGGACACCTGCTGCCTATGCACAGCGGGGCGATGTATATAGCCGAACAACTGAACCTGCCTGTGGTGCCGGTGTGCATTCACCATAGTTATGACGTGCTGAACAAGGTGGATTTTCTGCTTTATACCACGGGGGATATTACGCTGGAGTACCTGCCGGAGATAACCACTACCGACCCTACCTTCGGCGTCGGCTACAGGCATAAGACGAAGTCCATAGAACACTACTACCGCCACCCGCTGGAGATAAACACACATACCGCAACCATACTCGGAGCAGGTGTGGGCGGCTTGTTTACGGCGGCACTGCTTGCCAAAGAGGGCTACTCGGTGACAGTATTGGAACAACTGCCCGTGGCAGGCGGCGGTATGTACAGTTACGAGCGCGATGGCGAGTGGTGGATGACGGGTATCCATGTGGTTTGCGGATTAGGCGAAGGCGGTACCGTAAGGCAGGTATTAGACACACTGGGTATCCGTGTGCCGGTGGAGAAATGTCCGCCCGATGTGGCGCATGGCGAGGGCGACATATACTCGCTGCTCTATGGCGGGGCTACCTGTGGAAGTCAGGCGGACAGAGAGCGTATTATTGACCTGTTTAACGAAGGGACATACCGTTTTGTCGGTGGTACGCGCCCGCTGACAGATGCGCTGTGCCTGTATATCACGCGCCATGGCGGACGGATACTGTCGGGCGAAAAGGTGACCAAGGTGGAGATACAGGACAAGCACGCCGCCTGTGTCTATACCGAGAAGCACGAATATCGGGCGGATGTGGTGGTCAGTTCGTTACACCCAAAGATGTTACTCCCGCTGTGTACGGAACCGGTATTCCGCCCTGCCACAATACATCGTATCGAACAGACCGAGGAGTCGTATGGTTCGTTCAAGGTGTATATCAAGTTCAAGCCGCAGTCGTTCCGTTACTTGCCGGAGAACCACTTTATCCTGCCTGAGAACATAGCCTTTCTTACCCCGCCCGTAGCGGGACAGGACGAGTGGGCGCACACGATGGAGGTGATAGCACCGTTGGACTACAGCGAACTGGCACCGTGGCAGCAAGACCGCAAAGCCGACTATGCGGCGTATGAAGCGTTCAAGCACAGCAAGGCGGAAGCATTGATAGACCGCATTGCTGCCATATACCCGAACCTGCGAGAGCAGACAGACTCCTACTTCACTTCCACTTCGCTGACGTTCCGTGACGACTATCTGACGCCCGAAGGAGCCATGTTCGGGCTGAACCAACCGTTAGGAATGTACCGCACACGCGTGGACAACCTGTATCTGACCGGGCAGAACTGCCTGCTGCACGGACTGTGCGGCACGGTGATGACCTCGCAACTGGTAGCAGAAGAGATATGCCGAAGAAACTCATAGCGACATACTGCCTGTTGCTTGTCGCCCTCTGCCTGTCGGCAAAGGTAACGCTGACACCTTTCTTGGCAGACTCTGCACGGAACACAGGTGCGGCGGTAGTGGTATGCCCGGGCGGCAGTTACAGTTGGCATGATATGAAAACCGAGGGGACAGGTGTGGCGGAATGGCTGCAAAGCGAGGGTATCAACGCCTTTGTACTCAAGTATCGGGTAGCCACTATACCCGCGTACTTTATAGGTTGGCGCGTGCTGGGTATAGGAAACAAGTACCCCGATATGCTGACAGACGTGGAATGGGCATTGCGTGAGGTGTATGAGCAGGCGGACAAGTACCGGATAGACACCGCAAAGATAGGCGTAATGGGCTTCTCCGCGGGCGGACACCTGACGATGATGTCCTATACGCACAACCGCACGCCGTACAGACCACACTTCCTGTGTCCCATATACCCTGTGGTTACGCTGGCAGACAAGAGCATAGCGCACCCGCGCAGCAGGCGCGGGGCATTGGGCGTATGGCGGCAGTGGAACAAGACTATGCAGGACTCGCTGTCGATAGAGCGGCATATCCCTGCCGACTGCCCGCCGGTGTTCCTTGTGAATTGTGCGGACGACCCTGTGGTACACTACCGCAATTCCGTGCTGTTGGATTCGGCACTCACCGACCGGCATATCCCGCACCGGTACATACAATACCGGACAGGTGGGCATGGCTTTGGTGCTTCAGATACAAAAGGAACCGATGAGAGCCGGCAATGGAAAGCGGAGTTCCTCCGCTGGCTGACAGATATAATATAGATAACATACGCGAATATGGATATAGAATACGCTTCACCGCAAGAGATTACACGCTACCAAGAGGGCTTGCTGCGCAAACAGATTGCCTATTTGGCAGCACACAGCCCCTACTATAAGAGAATGTTTGCCTGCACGGGCATAGCCCCCGAGTCGATACAGACCATAGCAGACCTGCAACGCCTGCCCTTCACGGAAAAGAAAGACCTGCAACTGTATAACGGGGACTTCCTCTGTGTACCCAAGCAGGACATCATTGACTACATCACCACGTCGGGAACATTGGGCGAACCTGTAACCTTCGGTTGCACAGAGCATGACCTGCAACGGTTGGCATACAACGAGCATAAGTCTTTTGCCTGTGCGGGAATACGCAAGGGCGACATCGTGCAACTGATGACCACTATCGACAAGCGTTTTATGGCAGGCTTGGCATATTGGTTGGGACTGCGGGACTTGGGAGCGGGAGTCATCCGTGTAGGCAACGGCATACCCGAACTGCAATGGGACACTATCATGCGTATACGCCCCAATGCCATTATGTGCGTGCCGTCTTTTATCCTGCGACTGATAGAGTATGCCGAGCAGAACCATATCGACTACCAGCACTCCTCCGTGCGCAAGATTATCGGAATAGGCGAGGGACTGCGCGACCAGCAGTTCCATCTGAACCTGTTAGGACAGAGAATACACGACAAATGGCCTGAGGTACAACTGTTTGCCACCTATTCTTCCACAGAGATGTCCGCCACATTCTCCGAGTGTGAGTTCGGTTGCGGCGGGCACGTACACCCCGAACTGATTATAGTGGAAATCATTGGTGAAGACAATATCCCCGTGCCTGACGGGCAGAGCGGTGAGGTGGTAATCACCACATTAGGTGTGGAAGGTATGCCGCTGCTGCGTTTCCGCACGGGAGATATGGCAACCAAGGTAATAGAATCTTGCCGCTGCGGGCGCAACTCCTACCGCCTGACGCCTATCATAGGCAGGAAGAACAATATGATAAAACTCAAAGGCACCACCATCTACCCGCCTGCTATCAACGATGTACTTGACAACACCGACTATGTAGCCAACTATGTGGTGAAGGTCTGCAACTCCGATGCCGGTACCGATGAGGTGATTGTGCAGGTGAGTACCCGCTCCGACCTCAGCGAGGAGTCCGTCATCAAAGACCTGAAGGACAAGTTCCGCTCCCGTCTGCGCGTGGCACCCCGGGTGGAAGTGCTGCCGTTTGACACCATTCAGCATATCAATTTCCCCGCCAAAGCACGCAAACCTGTCAAGTTTATCGACCTGCGATAATATGAAACTCATTCTTGCCATCTACGATTATTTCGCGCAGCACCGCCATGTGCTGTGGGGCAGTCTGCTGCTTGTGTGCGTGATATTGGCAGGACTGTCCGCCACCATATCGTTCTCCGAAGACATATCCGACTTCCTGCCCTTGGACGCACGCAACCAACGGGCTATGCAACTCTATCAGGAGTTCTCCGATGCCGAGCGCATCATGATTGTATTTGAGGACACTACTGCCAATACCTCCCGCCTGTTGGATGCGGTGGACGACTACCAGACGCGCTATCAGTGCTTGGGGGATTCCATGCCGTCCCTCACCACACAAGTGGATATGCAACAGTACTTGGATGGCATTGATTGGGTGTATCGCAATATCCCGTACTTCCTCACTGCTGATGACTATGCGAGGATGGACAGCCTGTTGGCGCAACCCGACTATATACAGACCCAACTGCAAGCCGACAAGCAGCAGTTGCTCTTGCCGCTGTCTTCTTTTGCCGTCAGCCGCATACAAGCAGACCCCCTTAATCTGTTCAGCCCTGTGCTGCAGCGGCTCAAAGGTTTTATGCTGGTATCAGACCACTTCACCTCTACCGACGGATATATGATGTCCGCCGACGGGCGGTTTGCTTTTGCCTATATCACCACTCCCTATGGGGCTTCCGAGACGCAACACAACGCCCTTCTGGTGCAGCAATTGGACGATATAGCGCGTGCCACTATGTCTGCCCATACGGGTATAGGTGTCCGCCTCTTGGGTGCCCCCGTGATTGCCGTGGGCAATGCACAGCAAATCAAGCGGGACAGCATTATGGCTATCGGGCTGGCCCTGCTGCTTATCATACTCTTGCTGCTGTTCACATTCCGTCATCCCAAGGACATCCTCTACGTACTCCTCACCGTGGCATTCGGTATGCTCTTCGGCATTGCCATTGTAGCCGTGGTGTGTCACAGCGTATCGCTGATAGTTATCGGCATTGGTACTATCATCATTGGTATTGCAGTCAACTACCCGCTCCATGTGGTGGTACACAGACGCTACACACAGGACACCCGCACCAACCTCAAAGAGGTCGTATCCCCGCTGGTAATAGGCAATATCACCACGGTGGCAGCCTTCCTCACGTTGCTTCCTCTGCGGGCAGTGGCGCTGCGCGACTTGGGTATTTTTGCCGCAGCAATGCTTGTCGGCACCATTTTTTTCTCCGTCATCTATCTGCCGCACCTGCTGCCCGCACAGAAGCAGTTTGCGGAGTATCAACGCCCCATCCTGCCCTTTCTGAGCAAATACTCGCTGCACAACAGCCGTATTGCCATGATAGCCATCGGCATTATTACTCTTGTACTTGTATTCTTCTGCCCGTCAGTGTCTTTCGACTCCAACCTGTCGAATATCAACTATATGACCACGCAACAGCGGAACGACATCGCTTATTTCGCTTCGCTCACCGGTGGCAACAGCAATAGCCACACGGCATATATCGTATATGAAGGCATTGATTGGTCGGACATTGCGGCACAGAGCGAGCAACTGCAACCTACATTGGACGCATGGCTCGCGGATAGTCTCATTACCGCCTGCCGCTCTGCCGTATCCTATTTGCCCTCTCTGCCCACACAGCAACAGCGACTGCAACGCTGGCAGCGGTTCTGCACGCAACATAGCGACCAACTGACCGCACAAATCACCGCTGCTTCTTCGCGCTTGGGCTTTTCCGCTAATGCTTTTGACGGCTTCTTCTCTACGCTGCATACCGCCTATACGCCACGTGATTTCGCTTATTTCCGGTCGTTTGCAGAGTTGTTCTTCCATGGTAACTACCACACATCTTCCGCCACTGACAATATGCTTTTGGTGGACAAACTGTCCGTATCCGTTGCCAACGAGCAGACCGTCCTCAGCAGGCTCAGCAGCACTCATACCGCCTTTACCATAGAGCAGGTGAACAGCCAAATCACTTCCTCCCTGTCGGAAAACTTCGACTATATCGGTATTGCCTGCTCCTTGATAGTGTTCATCTTCTTATGGTGCAGTTTCCGCAACCTTTGGTTGGCAGTGGTGGCGTTTGTACCTATGGCAATATCGTGGATATGGATTCTCGGACTTATGCACTTGTTTGGTATTCAGTTCAATATCATCAATATCATTCTTGCGACATTTGTCTTCGGGCAGGGTGACGACTACACCATCTTTATGGTGGAGGGCTTGGAATATGAGCGCAAAACGGGCAAGACCATCCTGCCGCAGTTCCGCAGCGAAATCCTGCTTTCCGCATTCATCATGCTTATTGGTATCGGTGTTCTCGTCTTCGCCAAGCACCCCGCCATGCACTCTCTCGGAGCCGTCACCCTTATCGGCATGACCAGCGTGGTGCTGATGGCATTCACCATCCCGCCACTGTTATATAGTCTCAAAAAACGTATTTCGCAAAAAATATAGGTCTATGGGTCATTTTGCAGGCTGATTTCTTTGTATATTGTTGATATATAGTATCTTTGTAGCATTCAAAATCCCTAAAAATACCGCAACTGAACAAGAAAAAGTGCCCTCTGTGCGGGGCAATCCAAAGAAAGAAAAATGGGTCTTTAAGACCATATACAACCTGGGAATACTCTACTATTGGCTTATTTCTGCAGGTAGTCCTCCAATTGATTCCATTCGCGGGTGGCATCACGGAGACCGAGGTGGTAGATTTGCTTGAGATGAAGCGGGTTGCGTTCCAGACGGCGCACAGGCAGCAAAGTCTCGGGGGAAAATACAAAAATCTTGCCTTCCTCCTTCAGTTGGCGCACCTGCTGCATACGTTTGTTGTAGTTTGCACTACGCACACGCAATGCCTGTTGCAAGTTTTTTTCTTGCGGATAAAATATCTTGCTGAGCAAATACATGTGCTCGTTCAGACGGAACTCAATGGGGCGCGTCAGCACCACAATCACCTTGTCGCAGCCCTCCTCAAACGCTTTATCCAAAGGGATATTGTCCACCAATCCGCCATCCAAGTACTCATTCTCACCGATATGCACCCTATGGGAAATAAACGGCAACGTACCCGATGCACGAAGCCAGTCTATTTGCGTCATACAATTTTCGATATGCTTGTATTCGGCTTTACCTGTTTTGACGTTGGTTACGGTAGCGAAGACTTGGGTTTTCGAGGCTTCGTATGCGGCTTCGTCAAACGGAGCCAACTCGTTAGGAATACGGTTGTACGAAAAATCCACATTCACCATATTGCCCGTGCGGATAAGGGAACGGATGGATACATAATCGGGATTGTCGCAGTAACGATAATTGTAATCAAAGGCTCTGCCACGTTGTTTGGAAGGCAGATTGATACCGAACAGCGCACCAGCCGATGTACCGCACAGCACATCGGGTTCAAAGCCCTTGTCCATCATGATATCCAACACTCCGCAGGTATAAATTCCGCGCATTCCGCCGCCTTCCAGCACCAGTCCCGTTTTCATATTGTATGAAGCATTTTTTACAAAGTCAGCAAACCCACTTTGCGATATACACAAAGTTTTTATTTGTTCTGTTGATCGTATGCAAAAATTATGCTAATTCTCTGCCGGTATTGCCCTGAAGACCTATCCTTTTGCAGGATTTCCATACCTCATAGTACCAATTACGGCAACGAGACGGCAACGACATACCTTTTTGTGCGGTGTTTCTATACACTTTATACACTGTACATATCGCATAAAGTGCATAAAAAACAGGCTTATCCTATCGAGAAAAGCCTATTCTTTCTACGTCCTTTCTACGTCTTTTCTACGTAATTGGTATTACGCAGCCAAGGACTGCATTTTCATTGTATATCCAGTATTCTTTCTGCGATACGACGGACGGGTATTCCGCAATCGGTGCCTGCATCATATCATAATAGCCGCAATGTTCGGGATTGTTGAGAATAACAAGGGCAAGATGAATGATTAAAGGTTTCATATTATTCTAACATCAAAATAATAACTCACTAAAATAATAACTCACTCTTGTATTCGTGCTTTCGTATGCCCCACCACGTGTATGCTCACCTCGTAGAGCAGATACAGCGGCACCGTCACCAGCAGCAGCGTGAACACATCGGCGGTAGGCGTGATGACCGCCGCCAGGATACACAGCACCACAAACGCATGCTTCCTGTATTGCCGCAGCAGCGGAGCATCTATCAGCCCGAGTTTGGCAAGGAAATACGCCACTATCGGTATCTCGAACAATATCCCAATCAGCAGCGACAGCACTAATAGCGTGGACATATACGACTTCAGTGCAATCTGATTGACCACCGCCTCCTGCACCTGATAGGTACTCAGAAAACGGAACGCGAAAGGGAATATCACAAAGTAGTTGAGCAGCACCCCCAGCGCAAACAGCACCACGCCGAAACCAATCAGCAACACCGAATACCGCCGCTCCTGCTTGTACAAGGCAGGCGCAATGAACCCGTACAGTTGGATAATCAGGTACGGACACGCCACCACGCACCCGAACACCAGCGCCGCCTCCAGATGCACCATAAACTGCGATGCCAACTCGGTATTGATAAACTGCGTCCGGAAATCGCCCAAGCAAAGCGACTGCCAGCCCGTCAGTTCCGCCAGCCGACACAGCCCGCGATACAGCACAAAGTCCGACCGCGAGGGCGCAAACAGCACATCAAACAGCGTGTCCTTGAAGCAGAACGCCCCCACGGCGCACACCGCCCACACAATCAGGCAACGGACAATCACCTTTCGGAGCACGTCCACATGCTCCCAAAAGGTCATCTTCCCGTCATTGTTCGGGTTGCTCATCGCCTTTGTCTTTGGGCTGTTCCGCCTTGTGCGGTTCGTTGTCAAGCGGCTTCTTTATCTCCTCCTCCACATCGCTCATACCTTCCTTGAACGACCGCACGCCCTTGCCAAGCCCGCGCATCAGTTCGGGTATCTTCTTGCCACCGAACAATAGCAATACAATCAGCACGATGAAGATAATCTCCGGTGCTCCAATCATAAGTAATGTCATAATTTGCACAAATTAATAGTCTATTGAAATTAACGTTTAATTATACGAAAATTAACGTTTCTATTTATTCCGGACGGTTAAGGAATATCTCGCACGTGTCGAAATTGATTTCCCAGTTGCCGCCCTCGCAGGACTCCCAATGGTATTTCTGTGCCATCGTGTCCCACCAATGCTGGAACTTTGTGCCTGTCTCGCCCATATCGCGGACGAGTTTCTCATACAGTTCGCCGTTGTCGGCAGTCAGAATCTTTGCCAACTCGTTGAGTCCGTTTCTGCGCTCGAACAGCGTCTGAATCTCATTTTTTTCTTCAGGTGTTACCTGACCTACTAATTTCTTCATATTTTCGTATTATTTCTGTTTTATATGCCCTATTCCTCTATCCCCAAACCTCTAATCTCTTTATATTGTTTCTTAGCAGGGCGATACCATCGCCCGCTCACATCTCCCCTCCTTGAAGGAGGGGCTGGGGGAGGTCTCCGACCTCACGCCGACAACTACGGTATTTACACGGTTGATATACGGTAGATAATCGGTTCATTTAGCAAGGGATAAGCAATGGATAAGCAACCCTTGCGCAACATTTACCATTCCTCCCGCACATCAAACGGGTCAAGATAGTCCACCTCGGGTATCTCGTTGCCGGTGTGCAAGCCTTGTGCTGCCAGCGTCTGTTGCAACTCGCGGCTCGCATTGCGCTCCAAGTGGGCAAGCACGCACTGCTGGTGCGAGGGCGTGTTGGCATCCATTGTCAGGCGGTCGTTGAGCCATATACAGCGGTGGCAGTGATAGGCGTCGCACTTGCGGCAGAGAGGCGCATGGTCAAGTTGCAGGAGTTGCCGGTTGGGTATGTTCAGACCGCTGTCCAAGTCGCCCACCGACCGCGAAGCGTCTTTCGTCGTGTGGTTCATACGGTTCGACACGCCCGTCTGCTCATCGTAGTAGAACGCCGGACAGAGATAGAATTTCCCGTTGGGTGCCACCGTGATATTGCCGATACCCGCCTCGCAGTTGTGCATCTCCGTCAGCACAAGGCGGTCTGTCAACAGATTGAGCGAGACGCCGGCACCGACTCCCCCTGCCCCCTCAAAGAGGGGGTGCTCCGTATCGGATACTTGCTTGGTGAGCAGGTTCGCCACCACCTTGGTCAGCGTCTCCAATGCCTTTCTGTATGCCTCGGTCTGTTCGTCGCGGAAAGCCGTTATATCCGTCAGGCAGATGTTCAGCCGTTCCACCAGCGGTAGCAGGGCGGCGATGTCATACTGCCGCGCGATAAACTCGCCCGTCGTCAGACGCAGCACCACATTCTTGCCCACCACGGCAGCAGGCACACCATTATACACCCGCACATCACGCCCAATCTTCACGTGGTCGATACTCTCTATCAACTCATTGTATGCCTCGGGCAGGTCGTAGTCCGGATAGACGTATTGTATCATCAGGTTCTGCTTCATGCCAAAGCGTATCGCCTTGCTCAAAGTGTCAAGCGGCATCAGTCGCCGCTCCGTGAGCGGGTTGTCGGCATGGCAGTATGCCACGCTCGTGTCGTCCAAAAGGATAACCAAGTATTGTAAGTACGGTTTCATAGTTTAGCAAATTACATCGTTGTTGTGTTTGGCGGCTTGTTGTGCCTCAAACTCCTCGCGCTTGCCTTCGAGTTCCAACTTGCGGTAGAGTTTGTTCCAGTAATAGTTGTTCGCACGCACACGCGCTTTGTGCATAAGGCATATCGCCGTGGCACGCTCATAGACGGTGTGCGTCTTGGCAGCGTCATAGTTCTCGCCCTGGCACCACGCGCAACCCTCCGCCACCTCGCAGTCCACACACTCGGGCGACGACTGCGTACAGCGGTCGAGCGTCAGGAACGGGCGCAACTTGTTGTTGTCTATGCCGTCGCGGATATTGCCGATGATCCACGCTTCTTTGTCACGCAGCGAGTACTGCGCAAAACGGGTGCACGGGTAGAAATTGCCCGCCGCATCTATCGCCAGCATCTTGCCCGCACCGCACCAGTTCTGGTTCTGCAGCGTACAATCCAGCTGCTTGCCCATATTCTCCGAGAAGAACGAACAGGCATACTGCTCATACAGCCCGCGGTCGATAATCTCGTCCGCAAGGTCGGTCAGTTGCTCCTCGAACAAGGCGTCATCACCCTCGTGCCATACGTCTTCGAACACGCAGTTGATGTTCACCTGATGGATACCCAAATCGTATAGGTGCAGCACACTCTCTTTGATGTACGGAATATCCGCCGACGAGATGGTTACTTTCGTGCCGTCGCCGGGGAACTGGCTCTGCCACAGCGGGATATTGCGCACCACGTCGTTGTATGACCCGCGCTCCGAGTTCTTATATACGCGGTTCAGGTCGTGCTTGCGCCGCGTGCCGTCGATAGTGATACCGATACTCAGGTGCGATTTGTTCTTTTCGATGAACCGCTGCACCTTTTCGCTGTCATAGTTGAGCCCGTTAGTGGAGAACGAGAAACGGTACGAGTTGAACCAGTGGTGGTTGCGGCGGTACATCTCGGCTTTGATATAGTCGCATATCCGGTCGATAAGGTCTATCTCGAGGAACGGTTCCCCGCCGATAAAGTCCCATATCACGCTCTCGTAGGCAAAGTTCGGGTCATGCTCCCTGTCCAGTACATAGTCAATCGCCGCCTTGGCAGTACTCCACGGCATCCGCTCTTTCTCGTTCTTCCCCACCAGATAGCAGTACTTGCACGCCAACTGGCAGTCCTTGGTAACAATGAAGGTAATGTTCTTCGACATCCCTTCTTTCCACGAGGCGGAATTAGTCATTATATTTATAGTCATGTATTATGTATTTACAAAAATGTAGATAAAAATATATGTATAGAGCAATAAGCAAAAGTATATGCCCTATACATATACTTATTACTGAACTGAATAATGTTTTAAGCAATAAAAAAAATATAATCCTTTTATAGAGTTATTATACTTTATTGCCTTTCTCGCATCCTTTATCACATTGATATTCGCAATTTGTTTGGCAAGCGGCTTTACAATATCTTCCACAATTATCTCCGCCACATCCAAACTGACAACCCGTACAAACATTACGGCATTGTTCACACCCAGTACTAGCTATTCCTATTTGGGGTAGATTTGATGCAATAATTGCAGAAATTATTGGTAATGTTGATTTTGCAGCACTTTTGAAAAATGTCCTGCGTGATTGTAATGAATTAGTCTCCATTATTGTGTAATAATTTATTATATTTACCATTTCATAGATTCTCTTTTGCATGCATCAGCACAAGTCTGTGAACAAGTTCGTGAACAATTATAACCACAATTACTTGTACAACCGGCAAAACATTCTGCACAAGTACCTCTACATGAATTAGTACATTCTTTACAAGGTTCGCTACCATACATCTTTACAACTGGTAACGATGAAAGCACGACTGCGCCGACAACAGGCAGCGCGGCTTTGGCTGCCTTCTTGAAGAACTCGCGACGCGATTGGAGTTCTTCGCTTGAATTTTTATTAGACATAAAACATACGTTTTGTGCATAGGAACTCCCGACTATGCGATAATAAATTGGATTAGACAGGTACATAACAAAAAACGTGGAGTTCGACCGTCGTCGTTCCACGAATTGAGGCTGTCGCATTGCCTTGAGTAATAGAACCGACAACGCGAAGCCCACGCCAATATAAGACCTATACGCACACCTACGATAAAAACTACACTCTGCAAAAGAGCATAGATAGAGAACATCAATGGTACTTGCATACCACTTACGAACAAAACGTCCGCGTCCCTACACAGGTTGCGAAATATACTTATATTCCGAGGACATCTATCGTTGCTAAGTCTGATTACTCTAAAGAAACTGCGACATTTCAATTCGTCAGAACAGAGCGCAATAAACGCCTTTTATTATGTCTGTGAAGCCCATTACATTGATGTTTGGCGGGCTTACTGCTTGTGCAAGCCATAATACCCACCCCACACCTCTGCGTGAACTTCAATAGGTCTCTATGTTTCACATCCCGAGACCAAGGATGTATTTATTGTTTTATAGTCCCACAAACAAAAGGACTTACAGATGATGATATGATTATAACTGCGTGATCAAAAAATCCACAGCCTCCAATAACGGAAGCAAATCATTCTTAATAACCCCATACACAAATTCAGCGTCTATATCAAAATAGCCATGGGCTATATGATTTCGCATAGCCATTACTTCCTGCCATGGTATTTCCGGACGAAGTAACAATAACTGCCCCTCTGTTCGCTTATCCACTTTCTTGAGCCCTTCGCCGATAGCTTCTATCAGCATACAATTAGCAGCCAAACGTCTCATCCCTTCAGAAGAATGCAACCAATCATCTACGCTCACCACATCGGTATTCCATTCATTTAGTTGTATGATTGCCGATTGAATTTGCGATAATGTGCGTTTTGCCAATTCACGCTGCTCCGAAGATAGTGATACCATTTTTCTCTACTTGGTTTAGAAAGTACGTACTGAGGTTGCTGTGCTTGCGGATTAAATCCACATTGCAGCCTAATAGTTTCTCCAAAAACAATTGCGCACCACAAACATCTTTCATCGTGGCGGGCATCTCAACAAAGATATCCACATCGCTGTCTTCCCGCTGCTCGCCGCGTGCCACAGAACCGAAAAGACGCATATACGATATGCCAAACCGTGTTTGTAGTTCAGCAGCATGTGCCCGAAGCGTATCTATGTAATATTGTGTACTATTCATAGCAACAATTTTTCATAAATAAAACATTAAAACGATTGTGCAGGCATATATCTGTCAGTTTTTACAAGGTACGAAACAAAAGGACACTATACTATTTTAATCATTATTACTATTCGGTTGCAAAATTACGATAAATTTTTCGTTTGTACAAACTAAAACAGTTATATAAATGCTGTTTCTTTCTATATATTGCTATTTTTTCTTGTCCTTCTTGTCTTTCTGACCAAAGAGGGAGAAATGGACGTAGCGTTTGGGGTTGGCTTTGAGGTCGGTAAGGAGCGAATCGGCAGAGACGACGGTGGCATCAATGTTCCGATAGAGCGCTTTGTCGTGGAGCAAGAGACCGAGCGTACCGTTATCCGAATTGACATCCGCAAGCGTGGTATTCACCTGCGCTACAGTCGAATCTACACGCGCCACGGTAGCGGCGATGTCCGCACCGTTGAGGTCGGAAGCAATCTGTTTGATACTGCTGATGGTACTGTCCGCATTGTCCACAATCTGCGGCACCTTGTCAGCCATCAGTCCTTTGAGGTCGCGGGATACGGTGGTGAGGTCGGACGATATATTGTCCACATTCGCCAATGTGTTTGCCAAGTGGTCGTTTGCCAACTGGCTGTTGAGTTGGTTGACCAGCGAATCCACGCCGCTGATGGTACTGCCGAGCGATGCCAAGAGGTTCTCCTGCAGGTTCTCCACCAAGCCCGGTATATAGACGGTGGGCAATGTCTCGCCCGACTTGCACAGTTCCTGACTGTGCTCAGCGGGCAGTTGCAGTTCGATAGCCATACCGCCGAGCAAACCGTCTGCCACAAGTGCCATCCGGGTACCGCGCGGCAGATCAATATCCCGGTTGACGGATACTTCTATCGTAAAGGCACTATCGCGCGTAAAATCATACTTGATAGTGTTCACCTGTCCCACTTTATAACCGCGTATCAATACGGGTGCCTGCTCTTCCAGACCGTGGATATTGTCGAATACGCCGTTGAAAGCGTACATGGACGAGAATATATTGACTCCTTTCAGAAAATTGAAGCCGAAAAACAACAAAAAGATACAAACGACGGCAAGAATGCCGACCTTGATTTCACGAGCGTATTTCATATTAAATCTGTTTTCGTATTATATTATCTCCTTTGCCTGCGGCAAGAAATCCAAGTAAATTCTTTATTAGGAGCATCCATAAATTACCATAAATCTTATCGCCTGCGGCAAGAAATCCAAGTAAATTCTTTATAGGGAGCATCCATAAATTACCATAAATCTTATCGCCTACAGCGAAGAACAAGAGTAGTATTTTTATTTTTCTATTTTGATAATCCAACAATCGGGGAAGTGTTTGCGTATCTCTTTTTGGGTACGCACCACGGCTTCACGGTCAACCGATTCACCATAGTAGTATTTGTACCAGCCGTCCACCTGCAGACACCCGCAAGACAGTCCTTTCAGGCGCGAATCCTTGTCGGAAACGGGTGTGCGGGATGCCAGAATCTGAATAGCATAGGTGGTCTGTTTCGGAGCCGTCACGACCGTCCATGGAAGGCTGTCCTGCTGCTTCGGCAGCGTATCTACGGAGGCGGCAACGGATGTTTTTTCCACCGCTGCCGTATCTTTCGGCAGGAGCGGTTTCGCCGGCGTACGATGTGTAAACTGCGCAAAGGCATTGCACAACGACTGCGCCATATCTCGCTGCCCCTTCTCGGAGGCAAGGTACTTCTCCTCGGCAGGATTGGAGATAAAGCCCATCTCGAGCAAGATACTCGGGCAAGCCGACTTGAGCAGCACCCAGAACGCCGCCTGGCGCACTCCCCGCTCCGCACGGTGGAGGTTCTCCACAAACTGGCGTTGCACAAAAGTGGCGAACTGCAACGACTGGTCCATATAGGCGTTCTGCATCAGTTCGAACATAATATAGGAGTCAATCGAATTGGGGTCGAAACCCTGGTAAGCCGTCTGGTAGTCGGACTCGAGTTTAATAACCGAGTTCTCCCGCATAGCCACATCAAGGTTCTTGTCCATCTTCTCCGTACCGAGAATAAAGGTCTCCACCCCTTCAGCGGCTTTGGATTCGGATGAATTGGTATGGATACAGATAAAGAGGTCGGCATTGTGGCTGTTCACAATGTCGGCACGCTTCTGCAAAGGGAGGAAAATATCAGTTTGGCGCGTATAGACCACGTTGACATCGGGGAACTGCTCTTTGATCATCTTACCCGTAAGCAACGCCACATCGAGATTGAGGTTTTTCTCCTGCGCAATCTTGCCTATGGCTCCCGGGTCTTTGCCGCCATGACCGGCATCGATGACCACCGTAAAAGGTTTGTCGGGCACGGTTTTCGCAGCAACGGGCAACACCGCAAGCAAAGAAACGACAATATATGGGAGTAGTTTTTTAGACATACCGATCGAATTTGCTGCAAAGTTACTGCATTTTTTTCGAATTGCCAAGAGTTTGGCAGGCAATCTTAAAATTTGACATGTTTTGAGGAAGCGGCAGGCACCTGCTATCCACCTGACATCCACCTGACATCCACCTTACTTTTCAATGCACAATGCATAATACACAATGCACAATGGGATCTTAACAAAACGCACTTTTTTTTTGAATTGCCCTCCATCTAACTCACGAAATCCACTTTATGCATTAGAAAATCCCAAAGATTGAGATATAAGATTCCGTTGTCATTGCGATAGGTAGGCGTCAGCCCCGCCACAATAATTACCTTTTGAAAGCCGTCTTTGATATGCAGCAGCGACTGCTGTTCCTGACGGTCTTTTTCCTCATTAGGAATAGTATAAGCCGATTGGATATAATAGCGTTCATAGCCTTTGTTGCACACGAAATCGATCTCCAGAACCTGTCGTATAGACTTACCTTCTTCGTTTTTTGTATTCAATACCACCTGCCCGACATCCACCGAATAGTCTCTGGCACGCAATTCATTGTATATCAAGTTTTCCAAAAGATGTGTCTGTTCATTTTGACGGAAATTGATACGTGCATTTCTCAACCCCAAATCTTCGAAATAATATTTGGCAGGCGTATCAATATAGCGGCGTCCCTTAATATCATACCGAACGGCTTTTTCCAACAAAAAAGAATCCTGTAACAAATCAATATAACGCTTGATAGTCTCCGCTGTCAGTGCGCTATGTTTTACCGAACGGAAAGTATCTTCCAATTTTTTCGGACTCACCAAGCCACCTACCGACGAGGACAGAATATCCACCAATTCAACCAGATCATCATCATTCATCACCTTATATCGTTCTTTGATATCGCGCAAGTAGGTCTCGCGCATCAGATTTTTAAGATATAGTTCCTTCTGTTCGGCAGTAGGCAGTGCCGTAATATGCGGAAGCCCGCCATAAAGCATATATTCGCGCAATGCCTCGGTCTCGTTTTTGCCTTCGAAATACGGTCTTATTTCTGAAAAACTAAGCGGATGCACACGTATCTCATCTCCGCGTCCACGGAACTCCGTAATCACATCGGCGGAAAGCAAGTGCGAGTTGGAACCGGTAACATACAGGTCGGCATTGGGGACCTTGAGGTAACTATTGAGCACGTCCTCAAACTCATCCACCATCTGTATCTCATCAATCAGAACATAGTGCATTTGGTCATCCGACAGCCGACTGTCGATATATGCAAGCAGTGCATCCGGGTTACGCAGTTTGCTGTTGCGGCGATCCTCCAAATCAATCATTATCAGATGTGCATCATCTGTTCCTTGTTGCCGCAGATAGTCTGCAAAGATATGAAAAAGCAGGTATGATTTGCCTGCACGCCGTATGCCAGTTACCACCTTAATCATACCATTATGCATACGATTCTTCAGTTGCTGCAGGTATGTCTCTCTCAAAAATTCCATTTGCGTCGATTTTTTTTGCGTATTTCTATATTATTTCCAGCGCAAAGATACAATAAAAAACACAGATATGCAAACAGTTGCCGAATTTTTCTACGGGTATTTGCATTTTTATGACTATTCTCCATATAAAAATGCCGACCTTGCCAACCAACCAACCAACCTTATTTAACTCTATACACCCGTGTACGCGGGCGGGGGTGTATGTTTTTAGAAAAAGGTCGGTTGGTTGGCAAGGTTGGCGGGAGTAAGCAAACACTCTCTTTCTCCACTATTGGACAAAAAGCGCGGGCGGGTTTGCATATATGGAATAGTTTTTGTAATTTTGCAGACCTTTTCAGTACAATGACAGAAAGCGAGTTTACACAGGAAGAAGAGCAGATGATTCAGCACGAGTTTGAGGCGCTCTTAGACGATTATGCCCATACGATGCACCGCCAGAAGGTGGAACTGATCACGCATGCTTTTCATTTTGCCAAGCAGGCACACAAGGGTGTCCGCCGCCTGAGCGGCGAGCCGTATATCATGCACCCGCTGGCAGTGGCGCGTATCTGTGTGCGGGAAATAGGTCTTGGCAGCACGAGCATCTGCAGTGCGCTGCTCCACGATGTGGTGGAGGACACCGACTATACAACCGAGGATATACGCAACCTCTTCGGCGACAAGATCGCCCAGATAGTGGACGGACTGACGAAGATCTCAGGCGGCGTATTCGGCGAACACGCCAGCGAGCAGGCGGAGAACTTCCGCAAACTGCTGCTTACCATCTCCGACGACATCCGCGTCGTACTGATCAAGATAGCCGACCGGTTGCACAATATGCGCACCCTCGGCGCACAACCGAAAGACAAGCAGTACAAGATTGCCGGCGAGACACAGTATATCTATGCCCCGCTGGCACACCGCCTGGGTCTGTTCCCCATCAAAACGGAACTGGAAGATCTGAGTTTCAAATACGAGCACCCCGATACCTACGCCGAGATAGAAGCCAAGTTGGCGGCGAACAAGAACGCCCAGATGGCAACTTTCGAGACGTTTTCCGCCCCTATCCGCACCAAATTGGAGGCAATGGGGTATCGGTTCAGCATTACGGCACGCATCAAGTCGGTCTATTCGATATGGAAAAAGATGACCACCCAGCAGATACCGTTCGAGGACGTGTATGACCTGCTGGCGGTGCGTATCGTGTTTACGCCCAACGAGTCGATGTCGGAGAAAGACCAATGCTGGATGATCTACTCCGCTATCACGGAGATCTACCGGCCGCACCCCGAGCGTATCCGCGACTGGATCAGCACGCCGAAAGCCAACGGCTATGAGGCACTGCACGTAACCGTGATGGGGCAGGACGGCGAGTGGATCGAAGTGCAGATACGTACCGACCGCATGCACGAACTGGCGGAACGCGGTCTGGCGGCGCACTGGAAATACAAGACGGGCGAGTCGGACGAGTCGGAATTAGACAAATGGCTATGCGAGATAAAGGAGATTCTGGAGCACCCCGAGAAGGATGCGATGGAGTTTCTCGACACGTTCAAACTGAACCTGTTTGCGCAGGAGGTGTTTGTTTTCACGCCGAAAGGCGAGATTAAGACTATGCCGCAGGGGGCGACCGCCCTCGATTTTGCTTTCCTGCTCCACTCCGAACTGGGCGAGCATTGTATCGGTGCAAAGGTGAACCATACTCTGGTGCCGCTCAGTTACGTATTGAAAGGCGGCGACCAAGTAGAAATCCTGACCTCGGGCAGCCAGCACCCGCAGGAGAACTGGCTCGATTTTGTAACGACCGCCAAGGCACAGTCGTGCCTGCGCGAGTATTTCCGCCGCGAGGAGAGGCAGTATATCAAGCGCGGCGACAAACTCTTCCACGATGCATGGGGTATGCTGGAGGCAAAAGGCAGCGAGGATATGGCATTGCAGCGTATGCTCAACCATTACCAACTCACCCGCCCGAGCCAACTCTATCTGCAAATAGGTCAGGGAGTGATACGCTTGGACGACATGCAGCAGATTATCTTCCCGAAGAAAGGTTTCTGGGCGCGTCTCAACCCCTTCTCGTCGGCAGACAAGGAGAAAGACAAACCGCAACCTGCTCTGCAACAGCCGCAGACACCGGCACAGGCGGCTCCAAAATCGCACCAAACGATAGTCCTGACGGATGAAAATCTGGGGCACGATTATATCCTTGCCGACTGCTGCCACCCCATTCCCGGCGACGAAGTACTCGGTTATCTGGGCGACGACGGCAAGATGTATATCCACAAGATCGACTGCGACGAGGCGATGCTGCTCAAGTCGTCGCAAGGCAAACGCATCTATGCCGCCACATGGAACACCCATCGTGTACAATCGTTTGTCGAGACGATTGAGATACAAGGTATTGACAAGTTCGGTGTGTTTATCCATGTGCTGACGATCATTACCGAGGAGTTCCACATCAACATCCGCTCCATGCAAGTGGCAGCCGATGACGGTATATTCAAGGGCGAACTGGAACTCTATGTCTATGACCGCAAGGAACTGCAAGACCTGTTCCAAGCCCTCAAAAAGATAGAGGAGATCAAAGTGGTGAAACGGATAGAGACCAATAACTAACCGTCCAAACAACACATAAAGAAACAAATACACGAAAAATGTAATCAAATATATTCAAATAACATTATCAGGCGAGAGCGGAACAAGCGGTAACACCGTATTGTCAAAAATTATTTATACATTAATTATTGATAAAAACAAACACGCTGTTATCCATATAGGAAACGTAGGTGGATGGTTATAGGATGCGCTTATGATAGAAGGGGAATAAGTTCCACAAAAAATAAAGCAAATTTAACAAAACAAACGACATAGTGATATGAAAAAGATTTTTGCAACTCTCTCTATGGCTCTGGTGGCAGTAGCCATGATGGCACAACAGCCGGTCATCACATTTGAGAAGACAGAGCATGACTTTGGCAAGATTAACGAGGCAGACGGTCGTGTTACCACGGTTTTCAAATTCAAAAACGAAGGTATGGAACCGCTTGTATTGAGCAATGTGCGTGCCAGTTGCGGTTGCACCACGCCCAAATGGACACGCGAACCGATAGAGCCCGGGCAGAACGGCGAGATAACCGTTACCTACAACCCTAACGGCCGCCCCGGACGTTTCCAAAAGACTATCACCGTTACCTCCAACGCCACAACGGCAACCCAACGCCTGTATATCAAAGGTGAGGTGATTCCGAAACCTGCCAAACCGATCAATCAGTATGCCGTAAAGATGGGCGAACTGAGTCTCAAATCGAAGACTATCGATTTCGGCACCATCAAAAAAGGCGAAAGCGTTACCCGCGAGATTGAATATGCCAACCTGACCCAAGCGGACATCACCGTGGAACTGGCTACCCGCGACCAGGACAACTATCTCCTTTCGCAAGTTACGCTCAGCCCTGTAAAGGCTACCGAGACCGGCAAACTGGTATTTATCTTCGATTCGAAGGTTTGCAAGAACTACGGTCCCGCCACCCTCTACGCCTACGTGGTAGTAAACGGCAAGAAACAACTCACCGATGAGTATATGATTGCGCTCCGTGCCGATGTAGTGGAGGATTTCTCCAACCTAACTCCCGCCCAGCGCCAGCAGGCGCCGATTATGGATATGGATACCCAGTTCGACCTCGGCACCGTGGCTGCGGGCAAGCACCTGAAAGCCGGTATCAGCCTGAAGAACAGCGGTACCAACGCACTGGCTATCCACCGCGTGTACAGCAGCGACGGGAACGTGGTCTGCACAGCACCGAAAGCGGTAAAAGCCAGTCCGAAAGCCGCAACCATCAAAGTGGACATCAACACCTTGGACAACGGCAAACCGATGGAACCGGGCAAGTATGCACGCCAGATTCTGGTCATTACCAACGACCCGAACCACCCGCGCCACACCGTAAACCTGACGTGGACGGTAAAATAATGATGAATTAAGAATGATGAATTAGGAATTATATGCTTTGTGGGAACGACCTACGATGTACCCTACCCTGCATATTAATTGTTCATTTTTAATTGTTAATTGACTTATGCATCATCCTGAAAACGAGCAACAATACAAAGGTCTGACGGTTAACGCAGGGGTGGAAAACCTCCCCAGCGTTAATCCGTATGCCACCTTTCGCCGCAAGAAACGTACGCTGAGTGCCGAAGAGTATTTCGAGGGCATCCGTCGCGGCGATGCGTCCATTCTCGGTCAGGCGGTAACGCTGGTCGAGAGCAGTCTCTTGTCCGACCAAGCCATCGCACAGAAAGTGATCGAGATGTGTTTGCCCTATTCGGGAAACTCTATCCGCGTAGGCATCACGGGCGTGCCGGGGGCAGGCAAATCGACGTTTATAGAGGCACTCGGTACCGAACTCTGCGAGCAGGGGAAACATCTTGCCGTCCTGGCGATTGACCCTTCCAGCGAGCGCAGCAAAGGCAGTATTCTCGGCGACAAAACACGTATGAACGAGTTGTCGGCTGCTGCGAATGCGTTTATCCGCCCCAGTCCGTCAGCGGGTTCGCTGGGTGGTGTGGCACGCAAGACGCGCGAGACAATCGTGCTATGCGAAGCCGCGGGGTTCGACACGATACTGGTTGAGACGGTAGGTGTCGGGCAATCGGAGACCGCCGCCCACTCGATGGTGGACTATTTCCTGCTCCTGCAGGTAACCGGCACGGGCGATGAACTGCAAGGTATCAAGCGCGGTATCATGGAGATGGCGGACGGGATAGCCATCAACAAATGCGACGGCAATAATATAGAGCGTGCGCGCGCCGCGCGCGTAAGTTTCCGCAACGCACTGGCACTCTTTCCGCCCTCGGAGTCGGGTTGGAAACCCGATGCAATATGCTGCTCCTCGGTGGAACATACGGGCGTGGCGGAAGTGTGGAAGAATATAGAAGAATATATCGCTTTTGTCCGCGCCAACGGCTATTTTGACCGCCACCGCACCGAGCAGGCGAAATACTGGATGTACGAGACCATCAACCAAGCCCTATTGGACGGCTTCTACAAAAACGAGCGTATGGAGCGGTTTATCGAACAGGCAGAAAAACAAGTACTGAACAACGAGATAAGCAGTTTTGTCGCTGCGCACAACCTACTGACCGAATATGGCAGAAACCACTAAAAATACACGTCGCCGAAGCAACTCCACCCCGAAAGTAGGTGCAAACGAAATGGGCAAGTTGCCCCCCCAAGCCCCCGAACTGGAGGACTCGGTACTGGGTGCACTGATGATTGAGAAAGAGGCTTATGGTACCGTAGCCGATCTGCTCACCCCCGAATCGTTCTACAAAGACCAGAACCGTATCATCTTTGAGGCGATACGCGCCTTGGCAGCCAAGGACCAGCCGATTGATTCGCTGTCGGTGGCGGAGAAACTGAAGAGCATGGGCACTTTGGAGGAGGCAGGCGGGCTGTACAACCTGACCGAACTCACCCGCCGTGTGGCTTCCACCGCCCACCTGCGCTACCATGCGCAGATCATTGCCCAAAAAGCGACCGCCCGCGACCTCATACACCTTGCCGCCGAGATAGAGGAGGCGGGGTACGACGAGACACAGGACATCGAAGAACTGATGCAACGTGCCGAAGCGGGCGTATTCGAGATCGGGCAGCGTGCGCAGAAACGCGATGTTACGCAGATCGACCCCGTAGTGGCAGAGGCGTTGCGCCGTATGACCGAGGCGGAGAAAAACGACAGCAACATATCGGGTATTCCGTCCGGGTTCGGCGTACTGGACAAGGTTACAGCGGGTTGGCAGAAATCCGACCTAGTGATCCTCGCCGCCCGACCGGCAATGGGTAAGACCGCCTTTGTGCTTTCGATGGCAAAAAACATAGCGGTCAATTATCATATTCCCGTGGCGATGTTCTCGCTCGAGATGTCCAACGTGCAGTTGGTGAACCGTCTGATTATGAACGTGTGCGAGATAGAGGGCGACAAGATCAAGACCGGGCGTCTGACCAAAGACGACAAAGCCCGCCTCAACACCAAGATCAACGAACTGTACGGTGCACCGCTGTACATAGACGATACACCGTCGCTCTCGGTGTTCGAGTTGCGCTCCAAAGCGCGCAAACTCGTGCGCGAACATGATGTACGGATGATCATCATCGACTATCTGCAACTGATGAACGCACAGGGTATGAGTTTCGGCAGCCGCGAGCAGGAGATCAGTATCATCTCCCGCAACCTGAAAGGGCTTGCCAAGGAGTTGGATATACCGATTATCGCCCTCAGCCAGTTGAACCGCGGTGTGGAATCACGCCAGGGCAACGAGGGCAAGAAACCGCAGTTGAGCGACTTGCGCGAGTCGGGTGCCATTGAGCAGGATGCCGATATGGTTTGCTTTATCCACCGTCCCGAGTACTACCACTTCTACAACGACGAGAAGACGGGCAAAGACCTGCGCGGACTGGCGGAAATCATTATCGCCAAGCACCGTAGCGGTGCCACCGACGAGGTATTCCTGCGTTTCCGTTCCAAGTTCGCGAAGTTCCAGAACGAGGACGAAGCCGCACCCGATGACGACTACGGCATACCGCCCGCACCGGCACCCGGCGACGGCGGATACCAGAGTTTTCAGTCGAAAATGAACAGTATGAGTCCTGACGGAGCATCCGCCAATGCCAATTCGCTCGGTGACTTCGAAGAAGCACCGTTCTAATTAGGAATTACGAATTAGGAATTTCCCCTGAGGTTTCCCTGCTTTTTCCAGGAGGATAGCCTCACCCGAATATAGGAAAACAGAAAACAACAACATAATGCAAAGAACAGTAATCATTGATGCGCTCAAGCGCACCGACTTCGGCGCAGAAATCAACGTCCGCGGTTGGGTCAGAAGCCGTCGCGGCAACAAAAATGTATCGTTTATCGCCCTCAACGACGGTTCCACTATCAAGAACATTCAGATTGTAGCCGACCTGAGCAAGTTCTCGGAGGAGCAACTCAAGCCTGTTACCACGGGTGCCTGTATCTCGGCTACGGGTACGCTCGTAGAGAGCCAGGGTGCAGGACAGTCGGTGGAGATACAACTCACCGGTCTGGAGATCTACGGCACAGCCGACCCCGAGAAATATCCGTTGCAAAAGAAAGGACTCAGTATGGAATACCTCCGTACTATTGCACACCTGCGCCCGCGTACCAACACCTTCGGGGCGGTATTCCGTATCCGCCACAATATGGCTATGGCGATCCATACCTACTTCCACGAGCACGGCTATTTCTATTTCCATACCCCGCTCATCACGGCTTCCGACTGCGAGGGTGCAGGACAGATGTTCCAGGTTACGACCAAGAACCTCTACAACCTGAAGTTTGACGAGAACGGCAAAATTGACTACTCCGATGACTTCTTCGGCAAGCAGACTTCGCTGACCGTGAGCGGTCAGTTGGAGGGCGAGTTGGCGGCTATGGCACTCGGCAAGATCTATACTTTCGGTCCAACCTTCCGCGCCGAGAACAGCAACACTCCGCGCCACCTGGCAGAGTTCTGGATGATTGAACCCGAGGTGGCTTTCATACAGAAAGACGAACTGATGGACCTCGAAGAGGATTTCATCAAGTACTGTGTCCGTTGGGCGTTGGAGAACTGCAAAGACGACCTCGAATTTCTCAACCAGTATGTGGACAAAGGGCTGATTGCCCGTCTCGAATCGGTCATCAACACCGAGTTTGTGCGCCTGACCTACACCGAGGGGGTCAATATCCTGCAAGAGGCAATGAAGAACGGCAAGAAATTCGAGTTCCCCTGCAACTGGGGAGATGATCTCTGCTCCGAGCACGAGCGTTTCCTGGTGGAGGAGCATTTCGGCAAACCCGTCATTATGACCGACTATCCGAAAGACATCAAAGCATTCTATATGAAGATCAACGAGGACGGCAAGACCGTACAGGGTACCGACGTGCTATTCCCGCAGATCGGCGAGATCATCGGCGGTTCGGTGCGTGAAGAAAGTCTTGATAAACTGAATGCAGAGATTGAGCGCCGCCAGATACCGATGAAAGATATGTGGTGGTACCTCGATACACGCCGTTTCGGTGCCGCACCGCATGCCGGTTTCGGACTGGGCTTCGAGCGACTGATGCTCTTCGTTACGGGTATGCAGAATATCCGCGACGTCATCCCCTTCCCGCGTACTCCGAAAACCGCAGAATTCTAATCTAATACACACAAAAACAACTGTTTATGAGAAAAGTCTTTTCTATGTTGTTTGTCCTCTTGCTCTCTGTGGGTATGATGGCACAGACATCACTGCGAGGAACCATCGTCGATGAAGCGGACAACAGCCCAATCGTCGGCGCAAAGGTTACTTTGGCCAATCAGAACATTTCCACCACTACCAACGGGGCGGGCGAGTTTGCCCTGCTCTATCTGGAACCGATGGACGAAGAGGTGATTGTAGAGGCGGACGGCTATATCGCCACCATCGAACTGGTGCAACTGCAAGCGAATCAAACTCTGAAGATGGAGCCTGTCCGCCTGCAACGTGATCTTGCACGCGATGCACAGGAGGAGATACTCCTCAACATTGCGGACGAAGACCTCAATGACGATGAGGGTAAGTCGCAAGCACAGGCATCGGCCTCCTCGGCTAGCAACGATGTATTCAACTCAACCACCTCATTTGCTTGGTCCACAGCCCGTTACCGCAAACGCGGTTACGACCAGACCTACGAGCAGACTTATATCAACGGCATCAACTTCAACTCTGCCGAGCGCGGTCAGTTCAATTTCTCGTCGATGGGCGGTTTGAACGATGCCAGCCGTAACAAAGAGGTGCTGAACCCTATTGAGGCGACCAACTTTGCTTTCGGCGGTCTCGGCACATCGACCAACTACCTGATGGACGCTTCGCGCTATGCACAGGGTTGGAAAGTGGGCGTTGCCGGTACGAACCGCAACTACAAAGCCCGCGTGAACGCCACCTATGCCAGCGGACCACTTGCCAACGGCTGGTCGTTTATCGGTCAGTTGGCATTCCGTTTCTCTCCTTATATAGATCAGAAAGGAACTATCGGCGAGGGTATCAAATACTATTCGCTGGGCTATTTCTTCTCGGCAGAAAAGAAATTCAACAACGGCGACAAACTGTCTATCATCACTTTCGGCGCACCTACCGAGCGCGGGCAGTCGGCTGCCGTTACCCAGGAGGTGTACGACTTGACCAATGCCTACAACAAGACCTCGTGGGGGCATAACAACTACAACCCCTATTGGGGCTACCAGAACGGCAAAGTACGCAACTCGCGCATCGTCAAATCGTATGACCCGACTGCCATCCTGAACTATGACCTGAAGATTGACGACTACAACAAGATGAAGTTTGCCGTCGGCTACCACTATAGTTTCTACAGCAACTCGGCGCTCACGTTCTACAATGCGCCCGACCCGCGTCCGGACTACTACCGCAACCTGCCGTCTTTCCTCTGGGACGGACAGATTGCCGACTCCAACTCGGAGCAACTCTACAGCCCTGACGGCGGACACTATCCGTACGGAAACTTCATCGGTGCGGATATGAACGGTCTCGAAATGGGTATGGGACAAGTGGCACACGACGGACAGATCATCGGTCCGAGTATCAATGCACAGCAATACAATGCCTTGGTGGATCTGTGGCAGAGCCGCGACAACAAGACCACCCAGATCGACTGGGACAACATCTACGCTTCGAACATCGCCAACAACTACACCAACCCCAACGGGTCGGCACGCTACCTGTTGGAGCGCCGCCACAACAATATCCAGGAGGCGATGGCGAATATCAACTACGTGAATACGCAGTTCGACCACCTCAAGATTACCGCCGGTTTGGAAGGCAAGTTCTCGCAAGGTATCCACTACAAGACCGTGGACGACCTGCTCGGCGGTAACCAATGGATTGACGTCGATCCGTTTGCCGACCGTGATATCAAGGAGTTGGCTACCAATGCCGGTCTGTCGCAAACCGACATCGCCAACGTAAAGAAAAACGACATCGCTGCAGACTACAACGACGTGAAGCACGATGGCGACCGTTTCGGCTACGACTACCGTATCAACATAGGTACTGCCAAACTGTGGGCGCAGAACGAGTGGACATTCAACGAAGTGGATCTCTACTATGCCCTGCAACTCACCTACTCTTCGATGCAACGTACCACCAATATGATCAACGGTCGTGCATGGTATCTCTCGCAACTCAATCCGCAATACGCTTCCCACTACCTCGGTACACAAGCCGACGAGATCATCGCCCGTGCCAATGCCGGTACACTCACTGCGGGTACCACCTATATGGGACAGGCACACCATTTCATTGACCCTGCTTTCAAGATCGGTGCCACCTACAAGATTGACGGACGCAACAAACTGAAGATCAATACACTGGCAGAGACACGCGCTCCGTTGGCACGCAATGCCTACATCTCGCAGCGTGTTCACGACCGCGCTATCGAAACAATCTACACCCACGATAATGCCAAGAACCTCAAGGACTTCTACGCAGCCAGCGAGAAAGTGGCGGGCGGCGATCTCTCCTACGAGTTCAATTTCCCCGTTGTCCGCGGTCGTATCACCGGTTTCTTCACCCAGTTCTGGGACGGAAGCGAACTGAACGGCTACTACGACGACGAGGCACGTACGTTTGTCAACCAGGCTCTGACGGGTATCAACCGCCGTCATATGGGTATCGAAGCAGCCGCTGCCGTGAAACTCGGTACGTATTTTACCTTGACGGGTGCTGCCAGCGTGGGCGACTACCGCTATACAAGCAACGCAATGGCTATCACATCTGCCGAGAACGGTATGGCTCTCGCCGAAGACAAAGACGGCAAGTCGGTCTTCGAGTTGCAGGACGAGGTTCTGCTCAAGGGCATCCGTGTGGCAACCGGTCCGCAAGTGAACGCCAGCCTCAAACTGTCGTTTTTCCACCCGAAGATGTGGTTTGCCGATGTAACGGTCAGTTACTACGACTGGAACTTCCTCGATGTGGCTCCTTCGCGCCGTATGAAAGGTCTTTACACGGGTGTACGTGCTGACGGAACGCCTGTAAACGGATGGTATGGCGACAGTTATGCCAACGCTATCGAGACCACCGACGGCAAAACTGCTGTGGTAACGGGCGACGGCTCTTTCCCGACCAATGCCGTGCTGGATAAGAACGGAGTACCTGTACTGCGCTATCCGTACAACATTCTCTCTATGCAGGAGTCGTTGGCTGCCACCAACCCGCTCAACCGCTTCATTGTTGATGCCAGCGTAGGCAAGTTGATCTATCTGAAAAACCGTCAGTCGCTGTCTGTCAACCTGTCGGTAACCAACCTCACCAACAACACCCACTTCAAGACGGGCGGCTACCAGCAGGCACGTCTCCCCCGCTACACGCGCCAGGGTGTGGGCGACAACGAGAACTCGGTCATCTCGCCTAATGTGTGGAAATTCCCGAGCAAGTACTACTACGCATGGGGTATGAACTTCTTCTTGAGTGTAACCTATAAATTCTAATCAGTATGCAACGTAAAATCTATTATATAGCCGCTCTGTTTGCCGCTACGGCAACCGCCCTGTTCACCTCTTGCGAACCGCGTGCCCTCACCGAGGATGACGTGTTCAAAAAGAGCGACGACATCGAAAGCATTATGCAACAGCGCGATGCAGAATACCACCTCTACACGCTCAATGAGTTTGTGGACACCTATATGACCGAACAGGGTAATTTCTGGAGCGATACATCGCAATACCGCAGCCGCGCTACCAACGGCGACGGAATCTACCTGTTCTCGCTGGATACCCTGCCTACCACCGGTGCGGGTATCTATATCCGCGGACGTGTTACCACCGATGACTACGGAGGAAATTTTTATAAAGCCTTGGTTATCCAACAGGTGATTGACGGTGTACAGCAGAACCTGCGTGTGTCAGTGGATCTCGGTTCAGTAGGCGGTATGTACCAACTCGGACAAGAGATACTTATCCGCTGCAACGGTCTCTGCATCGGGCGTTATGGCGACCAGCCGCAACTATGCATACCCGCATACAACAACAATATCTATGCGCAGAACGCTACGCAAAAAGTCGGTTGGGCTCCCGGACGTATTCCTAACGGTATTTTCCGCAATGCGGCAACGCTGATCGGTGTACCCGACCAATCGAAACTGCAATATGACACCATCACCATTGCCGACTTTATCAACCTCAACGACGAGAAGCAGATGCGTACGATGGACGGGCGTTTGGTAGTCCTCAAAGATGTGTGGTTTACGGGCAAATACGAGTATAACAGTACACTAAAAGACTGCACCACGGGCGATCCAGAGACAGACAGTTATGCCAATGTCTTTGCACCGACCACCAACAATGTAGGTTTCCCGCAAAGCCGTATCATCTCCGACGGCACCAACGAGACACTCGTCGGCAGTTCGGAATATAGCAAGTTCTCCCATTTCTATATCCCCGGTGCCAACGCTACGGGTATAGCCGACTGCACCAAATATAAAGGTACTGTCACAGGTATCCTCGGTCAGTTCCGCGACAATGCACGCTATGCGCATGACAAATACGACTGGTCAATCACCCCGCGTAACATCAACATCGGCAACAGCAGCCCGCTGAACGACATCGTGATGTTCAATACAGAGACGGGCGAAGAGTGGATACCGCAGGAGTACACCGCTCCGAAAGAAGAGACCGCTCCCGCAGAGTAAAAGACATAGAAATCGGGGCAAAGAACAATACTCCAACAGCATTGGTTCTTTGTCCCGCTTTTTTAGTGTTCTTTGTTCATTGTTCTTTATTCTCTGTTTCAACGAAATGAATTGGCTTGATGCCCTGCTCCTTTTACCGCTGCTCATCGGACTCATCAGGGGGCTGATGCGCGGACTGATCACCGAACTCATTGCCATACTGGCAGTTGTGTTCGGCGTGGTGGGTGCACGTCTGTGGGGTGCACGTTTCTCTGCGTGGATATTGCTGCAAACCGAATGGCCTGCGGGTGTATGCGATGTGGTTGCATACGCCCTGCTGTTTCTGGGTATCGCTATTGTACTGAATATACTCGGACGCTTGCTCTCCAAACTGCTGCGCGCTATTCACCTCGGTTTCCTCAACCGGTTAGGCGGAGGCGTGTTCGGCGTTGCCAAATGGGCGTTGGTAGTCCTGATAATAGTATTCCTTGCCGACCGCATTGACCGCCAGTTCGGCTGTTTCAGCAAGACGGAAATCGTAAAGACCTCCGTCCTCTATCGTCCGTTGGTGGACGCATCCGATCATCTGTTCAATGTGGTAACCGAAGCCACTGCCAACAACCCGTAAAACGCATTGTACCCGCCTGATCCTATAGAAAACGGAAATGCCGTCGTATATTTCTCTCTCGGCAGCAATCTCGGCAACCGCGAGCAGAACATCCGAAATGCTTTGCAACTGCTTGGGCAACACGTAGGTCTGCCTGTCCGCCGGTCTGCTTTCTTCTATTCCGAGCCGTGGGGGTTCCGCTCCGAGCATTCGTTTTGCAATATCTGCGCCTCTTTTTCCACGTCTGCACGTCCTTTTGAGATTCTCTGTGCTGCACAACAAATAGAGCGCACCCTCGGGCGCACTCACAAATCGCAGCACGGGCAATACAGGGATCGTCTCATAGACATCGATCTGCTGCTTTATATCACTCCACAGGGGCACTCCCTTTCCGTTCAAACTCCCGACCTCATTCTCCCCCACCCGCTTATGCATCTCCGTCCGTTTGTGATGGTTCCACTCATAGAGGTACTGCCTTTGCCAATTACGTAGAAAGGACGTAGAAAGGACGTAGAAAGAAGCAGAGTTTAATAGGGTTTTAAGCGGTTCTAAAGATTAGCCAAGATTGTATATCTTTTTCTGTACACTATTGCCCTATTGGGGCGGTATAGACACCATTTTCTTTGGTCGGTTCGATGTGTATGCCCACGTGTGTCTGTTCGCCGAACTGTTCTTTCAGACGGCGTTCGATATTGGTAGCGTGTTGATGCGCTACATACAGCGGTGTATCGCCGGGCATACGCAGGTGCATCTCTATGGCATAATGGTTACCCACACTGCGAGTGCGAAGATGGTGCAGTTCGGTCATAGCCTTGTCTTCGTTCACAATATCCACAATCTGTTGTTCCACCTCATCGGGCAGACTCTTTTCCAAAAACTCCCCCATCGCACCATACACCAGTTTAGCCGCCGTTATGATGATTAAGATACTGACTATCAGTGCGGCTATCGGGTCGAGAATAGTCCATTTCTGCCCCAAGAGAATAGCCCCGCCGATACCGACAGACGTACCGACAGACGAGAACGCATCAGAACGATGGTGCCATGCATTCGCCACCACGGCATCCGAATGAACCTGCTTGCCCACACGCACAGTAACCTGATAGGTGATTTCTTTGAGTACGATACTCACCAACGCTGCCCATAGAGCAATCCAACCGGGCTCAGGCAACTGCTCCCCATGCACCACACGCAGTATCTTCTCCACTCCGTTTGCGGCTATCATTCCGCCTACAGCCAACAATGCCAAGCCGATACAAAAGGTAGCCAACGTCTCGTACTTGCCATGCCCGTAGTCATGGTCGTGGTCGGCAGGGCGGTTGCTGATTTTTATAAAAACCAGCACTACAATGTCTGTGAGAAAATCGCTGAGCGAATGTACCGCATCGGCAATCATTGCAGCCGAGTGCCCCAGCACTCCTGCCAGGAACTTGAATACCAATAGCGCCATATTCACCACGCTGCCGAATATGGTCACCCGATAAATCCTCCCCTCCCGCCGCTTGTCTGTCTCTATAATAGTATCAGCCATACATTAACACTTGAGTTGGTTACTGACCCATTGTTTCATAATAAGGACGCAGGTAATCTTGGGCGCGGGTGTGTTTGGCGACTTGTTTGGTATGGTTGCCGCGGATGCCACGTTCCAGATTGTGGGTCAAGTCGTGCCATTTGGTGATAATGGCAAGGCGGTTGCCCGAAGTGGCGATACGCTCCAGATAGGTGTCGTAGGTCTCGGTTTTGGCGTGAGTAAGCAGGCGGAGAGTATCTACGATATGGGTGGGAATGCCGTGTTCCAAGAGATACTCAAAGGTATAGCCGCTGTCCTCCACCACATCGTGCAGGAAACCCGCCACTATCTCGTCCGTACACGTACCCATCAGCCCAACCGCCAACGGGTGCAATATAACCGGTTTGCCATCCAAATCCAACTGCCCCTTGTGCGCCCTTGTGGCAATCTTCAAGGCTCTTTCTATCAATTCCGAATCGGTCATAATTACATTTTGTACAAGGTTTATAAACTCTCATAGTATCTACGAATCTTTTGTGCCATCAGACTACGACGCTTTTCAAGGAACTCCGTATATCGAGTGTAGTCCATATCGAATATCTCCTCTGGAATACAATTGGCTTTCAAATTATCGTGCAACAGTTGTTCTTTAAGAATCGAACCGCAATTTGCCTTTGTTTCTCCACATTGTTGTAAAGCCTGTGTAAAATAATCTTTCGGGGCATTCTTTCCTATTGATATGTTTACAGGTGTATCAAGGTAGGCATAATTTGCTGTTTGATTATACTCGGTTCGTCCAAAATTATGTTCACTGAGGTATTTCTTCGGGAAAATATGGTGAACATCCCCACCTAATGTCAGCAATTCGCTTACTCTTATATTTTGTGAAAGCAAACTGAAGTCAGCAAAATACACTTGTGCCGCCAAGTAAGCCAAATAGGTTGGGTTAATAGATGAAGCATACGATAAATTCTGTACCAATGCCACTTGCCAGAAATTCTCTGACAAACTGGCATCCTCCATATTCTTAAGTGCCTGACGTATGCCAACCTCATTAATCAGTTTAAGGTCCTTGGCAAAAGCCGATTCAGGAGAACTACTATATCGTCCTGTAAGAATTGATAGTACATACCATTTTTGTACAATACGTTTACGTTCTGCAATAGGCTCATCAGAGTTACGTAACATTAAAAATAAAGCATACGCAAAGTCTAATGCCATATTGGATGTAATCATCTTTGGCGATATAAACCCTGCACTACGGATAGTCTGCATAAATTGCTTGAAATTGTATTCATTGATAACATTGCAAACACCTTCATACATTTGTAGGAATGCCCTTTCTGCAATTTCTTCTTTGAAATCACGTGTTTCAAAGTCTCGCCCTGTCAGCAACTGAACCAATTCTGCCAAACGTGCTCGTTTAACGGTATGCATAAATGCAACACGGATTACATCATCACAAGTTGGGTCATATACTATCTCGTTGTCGCTCCGTAGCCATTCCAACATTTTGAGATACTTTGTTACAGCAAATTGAGTATCACGGGAGGCTATGTAATCGTAATACGTAGGTTCTACTGACAAATGTGCAAAATAGTCTATCAACTTGCGCAACAAATTACCCCCATGTGCTTCATCAGCAGCCATTTTCGACATTACAAAGTCCCCTTGTGACAATGCTGTACCCTTTGAATTGATGCGAATGAATATATCAGTAACAACATCAATATCTAATTTCTCTGACAATTCAATAACACCTACTTGGGTAGTCTCAATACCTTTCAACCTATTAAGTACAAGTTGCAAATCATTACCATTCATATTTGGATTATCTTCCAAATACTGGGGAATAAACGTCCAAGAAGAGAACGATGTATTGAAAATATCCGCTATATCCGAAATCCAAATTTTATTCTTAAGATGTGCAGGTGTCTGCACTGCAAATATCTCGGCACTCTCATTACCCCTCTCATAATCAAGTGCCGCAAATGGGTTGAAGGCTATCTTAACACGTGTTTCGTGAAAGTCACTATTGAATATCTTTTGGGCTGCTATTGCAGTCATTAGTGCTGTAATTCGCTGCTGTCCATCTATTACAACTTTTTTACCAGAAGATATAGTACCATCTTTCAGTTTTACATTAGGATTCTTCCATAAGATGATATAACCTGTAGGAAAACCTTTATACAAAGAGTCCATCAAATCTCGAACCTGTACATTTTTCCAAACAAACGGACGCTGAATCTCTGGTATCGCAATATCATGTGCTTCAATCAATCCTAATAATGCCTTGATAGATAAGGACGTGTTTGTAAATTTTTCGCCTTCCATAATGATGCTTTTATTTAGTGATACATTTTGCATTTATCAATGTGCAAAGATACGAAAAACAAGTGAAGTACACAACTAATATGCTACAAAACATAAAACAGTAACAGAATCATATTCCGTATAATTAACGATCATCTGCTAAACTACAATCGTGAGATAAAAAAGAAACTGCCCTATTGTGTCAGAGCAGTTCCTTTTGAGATGTTATATGTAAGTAAAAACTTATTTGTTTACTTGGAAGCGGGTGTTGCCGGTGGTGAGGAAGTCAACGATTTGGTTGGCGGCGGCGATGCCGGCGTTGATGTTCGCCTCGGCGGTCTGGGCACCCATCTTCTTCGGAGTGGCAAAATAACGCCCCTCGAACAAGGTCTTGAACTTCATATCCGCTGCGGGCATAATGTCCGTAACGTACTTGAAATCAGCACGCTCCTGCATGAGTTGAATCAACTCGTCCTCGTTGATGACCTCCTTGCGGGCAGTATTGACCAAGACAGCCCCCTTCGGCATCTGAGACAAAAGGGCGTAGTTGATACTCTGTTTGGTTTCTGCGGTGGCAGGGATATGCAGCGAAACAATGTTGCAAGTGCGGTAGAGTTCCTCGGCAGAGTGAACGGGCGTAACGCCTGCGGCAATCATAGCCTCATCGGGACAGAAAGCGTCGTAAGCGTAGATGTCCATGCCAAAGCCTTTGGCAATACGCGCCACGTTGCGACCCACGTTGCCGAAAGCATGGATACCGAGTTTCTTGCCCATGAGTTCGGTGCCGCTGGTGCCGTTGTAGAAGTTGCGGACAGCCATAACCATGAGTCCGAGTGCCAACTCAGCCACTGCGTTGGAGTTCTGCCCCGGGGTGTTCATAGCCACCACGCCGTGTGCGGTAGCCGCTGCGAGGTCGAGATTATCGTATCCTGCGCCTGCGCGAACCACAATCTTGAGTTGCGGGGCAGCATCCAATACCTCTGCGTCCACGATGTCGGAACGCACGATGAGGGCATCGGCATCCGCTACAGCGTCAAGAAGTTGCTGTTTGTCGGTATATTTCTCGAGCAAAGCGAGGGTGTAACCTGCTTTCTCCACCACCTCGCGAATGCCGTCCACAGCCACTTTCGCGAAGGGTTTTTCGGTTGCAATAAGAACTTTCATACTTTTGACTAATGTTGTGTAAAACACTGCCGTGCGCTTTTCTTCACGCTTGGGATTGCCAAACCAATAGTCCATAATGGTATCCATAATCATATAAATTTTGTTAATTTATGATTGTGCCATACCTTGCCTATCCTATGCGCATCCTATGCGTATCCCTTGCTGAAAAGTTGCGGTTTGACAGCATTAAAACACATAAATGAAACGATTGGATTGTTAGAGTTTCTTCTCGTAATCGTGGATGCAATCAACGAGTGCCTGTACGCCCTCAACGTCCATTGCGTTGTAGCACGAAGCACGGAAGCCGCCTACAAGACGGTGCCCCTTGATGCCGACCATGCCGCGCTCGGTAGCGAACTTGAAGAAGTCGTCTTTGAGTTCCTCGTATTCGGGTTTGGGCACGAAGCAGATGTTCATACGGCTACGGTCCTCCTTGTCGAGGATAGTGGGAACGAACATCTTGGAGTGGTCGAGGCAATCGTAGAGGAGGTCAGCCTTCTGCTGGTTGCGGCGGTCAATCCACTCGATGCCGCCGTGCTCTTTGAGCCAATGGAGGTTGAGGAGCGCGGTGTAGATAGGCAGAACGGGAGGCGTGTTGAACATACTGCCGCCGTCGATGTGCGTCTGGTAGTTGAGCATCGTCGGGATATAGCGCGACACGTGTCCGAGAGCCGACTCCTTGATGATGACGAAGGTAACGCCTGCGGGGGCGATGTTCTTCTGTGCACCGCCATAGATGACGTCGAACTTGCCTGCGTCAATAGGACGGCTGAGAATGTCGGACGACATATCGGCAATCAAAGGCACATTGCCCTTCTTGGCGTAGATTTCCTGCAGTTTGCGCTCGGAAATCTCGGTACCGAAAATGGTGTTGTTGGTGGTGATATGGAAATAGTCAGCGTCCTGCGGAATGTCGTAACCGGTCGGGATAGAGTTGGTTGACTCTGCGACCACCTCTACTTCGCCGAAGCCCTTCGCCTCTTTGATGGCCTTCTTCGACCACACGCCCGTGTTGAGGTAAGCGGCTTTCTTCTCGAGGAAGTTGTAAGGAATCATGCAGAACTGGAGGCTTGCGCCGCCGCCGAGGAAGATGACACGGTAGCCTTCGGGTACGCCGAGGAGTTCCTTCATCAGGGCTTCCGCCTCGTCCACAACGGGCTGGAAGTACTTGGCACGGTGCGAAATCTCGAGGATACTCAAGCCTTCGCCTTGGAAATCGAGCACTGCATCAGCCGTCTGCTTGATGACCTCTTGGGGCAGGATACTGGGACCTGCGTTGAAATTGTACTTTTTCATAAAGATATTAGTTAATTGAATTTGAATATATTATTTTTCTACTAAGAAAAGATATTCCTTATAGGCATTATCGGAGTTAATCCACTCATTCGTCCAACGCATACCGCTCATTACATTCTTCTTGTAATCAATCTCTTGCGCCTTTATCAGACGTCCAGTAGAATGGAGAATGTCATTCAGTTCCTGTTTGGTAGCCCGTCCGCCGGAACTATAAGACAGAAGAATATAGTGCGCATTGGTCTTGCGAATCAAGTCGTCTATCGCCTGCATAGCAATAAAGTTGCCGTCCTCATTCTTTCTGTATTCCTCAAAGACGGAAGCGGAGACGGTGTCCCGTGTGTCCTCCCGCCGATTGGCTTTCCCGAACAATTTCGGCTTGTCGTTCAGAATGATGGTCTTCCATATATGATAGTAGGCGGCATAGCGCACACGACTGGGCGGCATTTTCTCGTTGTTGGAGCCATAGGGCGGGTCAAAGTACACCAAATCATGGTACGTACTGACCACATCAAACACATCTTTTTTCAATACGCTATTGCGTGTGTGAATAGGAAAACGTTGCGGGACTTTCAGCACCATATCATTATAGGAACGTGGAGACCAGCCCGACAAATAGGCAGCATAATGCCCCAAGGTATTATCTACAGCGTCCAATGCCAGTATCAAACTGGTAAGCAACACGCACTTGTCTTCCCAACTCAGTTTCAGCGTATCAATCCTGTCACGGATAGCATCCAGACGCATCGTATTTTTCAGTTGGAAAGGGCGCTTGCCTTCCTCGCCCTCACCACCATAATGTTCGGAGAACCAGCCGTAATATCCGGGCAAGGCATTCAGTTCGTCAATAATCAACTGATAGAAAGAATCGGGCTTGTCGGCTAGCAAATAGCACGTGGCAAAAACCTGAGACCATTCGGATATATCGTTGGCTGTAGTATCCAACCCTATTTGCGAAAATGCCTGTGCCACACGCGTAGTACCCGAAAAAGCGTCCAAAGCCGTATGAACATCGCCCAAATGGGCAACCATAGGGAGAATATACGGCAACATCTTCAGTTTAGAACCCGTATATTTTATTCCCTCCGTTGTCGGCATTGTGCAACAACGAGTATCGCCGAATATGTTCAATTGTTCTGCCATTTACAGAGTTTGCAGCAAATTATTGATGTCGTCCTGCAAGATGATGTTGGCTTTCTTGTGCCCCTCCTCCGAAGCATTCAATGCCAAACGGAACAACTTTACCAACGTCAGATTGTGTTTGTACGTTATCCAACCGTTGGTAAGGCTGTTGAAGTAGTTCGCAGCATGGATAGTGTGCGTCCAAAAGCCTCGTTGCAAAGCATTAGCGGCAGCCCCCCCATAGCGCACCTCGCAGATGTACCCGTCCTGCTGATTGAGGAACATATAGATAGGGTGCGAACGCCCTTTCCCTGCTACAACCTTGTGGTCTTGGAAATCGTAGCGTTGCCCTTCGTCAATGAATACAATTTTATCTGTGTCTGCTTTCATTTTGTCGAAATCAAACACCATTATATTGCACTCCATATCTTTCTCGCGATAGATAAGGGGCATCACATTGACACTATTCAACGAGGCGAACTCCTGCGACAGGAAAAGTTCGTTAATGGTATGCTTATCGCTTATACACGTACCCAGTTCTTGTAATTTCGGGAACATCAACGCGTCCTTATCCGTAGATAACTGCAAAGGACCATCGCCATACGCCTTGAGGCTGATAGGAATTTCCTGTTTCGTTAATTCGTTGATAATCACGATGTCTTCTTCGTGTTCTTTTGCACGAAAAAGGTCTTTACCCACATGCCGGCTATCGTAGTCGTACATAAATTGGTGAATAAACTCCGCTATGCCGATTTCAGCCAAATCACCATGCGTCTTGTTTCCGATAAGACGCATAGTGAATATGTTCGACAACGTGTTTATTATCCATTGCGGATGTTTCGTTGCCAACAATTGAAACCGTTGTTGAAATTCCTTATAGCCTATATCCATCTCCCCACGTGTTATTGTTTGGCGATCATGCCGTCTTTCCACTTGCTGCGCTGCTCTGGGAGGACTTCGGTATCAGGCTGTTTGACAGCGGCTTGAATGGCGTCCTTAACCTTTTGGGCTGCGTCCTTGATACCCTCACGGACATGCTCCACGATGTCGGCATGCTCAAACCACGCGATGGCATCCGCCTTGGTAACCGCAGTACCTTGCTGTTTGTCCACAGCCACGAGACGGCAGTTGTCGAAAGCGGTCAGCGGCTCGATGCCGTGCTGCGTCTGCAGGTAGCAGATGACATCACCTTTCTTATAGAACGTGCCGAAAGCAGGTGCGTGGCTGTCTTCGTTGTAGTCGAGTTCCCACAGCACTTTGCCTGCCTGCGTAGCCTCCAGCGGCTCGGCATTCGGGTGCAGGATAGCGCGTTTGTCGGCAGCAGAGATAAACGTTACCTGCTTGCCACCCTGTGCGGCTTTCTCCATACGCTCGAGGAGGTCTTTGTTGAACTGCTCCTTCGCCTGACCGGACTTGTACTCGCGGTACTGCTTCTCGTGCATAGCAAACTCGAAGAGTTCCTCGTCGTCCAGTCCGCGGTCCCAACCGAGTTTCTCCATCTCCTCTATATAGTGCGGCAGCACATCGGGATAGAGTGCCTGCGGGTCGCCCGTATAGAACTCCATGCCTTTCTCTTTGGCGAGTTCGATGATTTCGGGAGCCAGTTCGCCCGGCAGTTTGCCCGACTTGCCGAGAATCATACCCCACATAGCGGGGTCCATACGGGTGAACGGTTTTTCGCCCATCGACTTCGAGAAGAGGTTCATCAGGGCGGCGTTCTTGACATACTGCGAGAACGGCGTTACGAGGCACGGCGTACCGAGCATAGGCCATATACGCTGCACTTCCTCGAAGAGTTCAACCAGCAGTTCGTCCTCACTGAGGGCTTTCTCGCCACGCTTGACAAGGTTGGCGTTGATAGCGGCGTGCATACCCTTGAGGTCCGCCATCAGCGAACCCATCATACCGCCCGGCAGACCGCAGCCGACAAGCAGAGAGGTCATCTTGGAGTTGCGGGGGTCGATCCAGTAGCCGAGGAAGTCGTCGATAAACGATTGCGTCAGGCTGCGCGCCTCCATATAGGCTTTCATATTGATGTCCTTAACAAGGAAGCCTGCGTCGCGGAGCATCGCCTGGATAGTGATAACATCGGGATGCACCATACCCCAACTGAGCGGCTCCATAGCCACATCGAGCACGTCAATACCCGCCTTGGCAACCTCGAGCATCGAAGCCACCGAGAAGCCCGGCCCCGTATGTCCGTGATACTGGAGAATGATGTCGGGGTGTTTCTCCTTGATAGCCGCAACAATCTTCCCCAACATGGCGGGGCGACCGATACCTGCCATATCCTTGAGACAGATTTCCTGTGCGCCGCCCTCGATGAGTTGCTCGGCAAGATTGATGTAATACTCCACGGTATGCACCTTGGAATAGGTGATACACATCGTAGCCTGGGCGGTCATACCTGCCTCTTTCGCCCATTTGATAGACGGGATGATATTGCGGGGGTCGTTCAGACCACAGAAAATACGGGTGATGTCCACACCCTGTGCGTGCTTCACCTTGTACATCAGTTGGCGCACGTCGGCAGGCACGGGGTTCATACGGAGGGCGTTCAGACCGCGGTCGAGCATGTGGGTCTTGATACCGACCTCGTTGAAAGGCTTGGTGAAGGTACGCACCGCCTGATTAGGGTTCTCGCCATAGAGGAGGTTCACCTGCTCACTCGCACCGCCGTTGGTCTCCACACGGTCGAAACAGCCCATATCGATGATAACGGGTGCAATCTTTGCCAACTGGTCTTTGCGGGGAACGTACTTGCCGCTGGACTGCCACATATCGCGGTAAACCAACGAGAATTGAATTTCTTTCTTCATTATAGTTTAGATAAAAAGTCCGGTTGTTTATTCCGCTGCAAAGTTACAACTATTTTTCCGGTTTCGCAAGGGGCGGACGCTTTTTGCAGGATTACCGGCGGTGTCGGGTCTATCGCCCTACCACTCCCCTACCACTCATTACCCATAGAACACTTCTATAAGGTGTTTACCCTGCATCCTAAATGGAATAACCTATTAATCACCTATCAATCACCTATTGTTGATAGCACAATGATATAGGATCGGGCAAAGCAGTTTATTTCAGCGATTCGAGAAAGGCGGTTTTGGAAATGGTATCTTCCGCACCGTTGCAGAAGCGGGTGATACGCCATGTATCGTCTTTGATGATCGGGAGATAGAACAGGTGGTTCTGCAGTTTCCTGGAACAAGCCGTATAACAGGCTTTAAGCGCACGGATTTTGGCGTTGTATTCCTCTGTATTGATATGCGAATCGTTGGCTATATTGACACTTTTTACCTCGAACAGGTGTATTCTGCCACGGCGGTCTTTCAGCACAAAATCAGGATAGGAGACGTGTATACCGTCGGTGTAGTACTGGTAGCATATCTCCGAGCCGGGCAGATAGTTCTTGCCCCACAGGTAGCACTGTCCTTGCAGCAGGTCGGTTTCGGATAGTACGGCACCATACTGCTCCGCAGCGTCTTGCAATAGGCTTGCCCATTCGCTCTCGGCATCACTATCGAAGGCAAAGGCATGGTTGTCCGCCTTTTTGCGCCACACCCAACCGCGGATATTGTTCCGGTTGCCGCTGTCAAGATAATAAGACTGCACAGGGAAGGAGACGGGTTTGTCCGACACCGCCATACTGTCGTCGTAGTTGCAGATATATTGGTTGTACTGCTTCCGAAGTCCGCCCAGATTCTCCGCGAACAGCAGCCACTTCTGCACGTTGCCGGCATACTGATAGCAGAGGTTTTGCAGGTCGGTTTCGGCGGCTTGCAACTGGCGGAAGAGAACAAAGATACTATCCGAAGCGTTGCCCGGCTTTTTATCCGCCATATAGCGGTTTACATCAAAATCTTTGCGGGCGGTGAGCGGGAGCAGACAGGTGGTTCGGACGGCGATGTTTTGCCGGATATCCGCTCCCTCATGCCACAGCGCAACAGGATAGGTCTTGCGCATAGTATCGGGCGGAATACCCCATACCCAAGCGGTGGTGGCGAGTTCTTTCTGCGCGGAGGTAAGCGTCTCGAAATCAGTCAGCCGGGGGTTGCGGCGCACACGCCCCATGACCTGCTCGTCCAACTGCTTGCTTTGGCTGTCGCGCACTTGGTAGAGCATACACGCCCGCGGAATATCCCAGCCCTCGGAAATGGTCATCTTGAAGATGATGACATCTATACTCGAAGTACTCCGTTTGGCGTAGTCTTTCCATTTACCTGGTTTCAGTTTCTTGAGGTCGTCGTTGGTATCACACATCTTGGGGTTATCCACGATGAGCATCCATTTCAGCCCCTGATGCCGGTCAAGCGCAGGACGGATTTGCTCCTGCCACTCCCGGTCGGCTTTGTCCTTGTTGGAGATTTGGATGATGAGACACGGATTGACCTCCAAAGAGGTGTAGTCCTGCTGTATCTGCTCAAAACGGCAGAGAGCGTCCTCCACCGTATCGGTGTCGGCACCGAGTTCCACGCGCTTGATGAGTTTGGCTTGTACCGCCTCATCGTCGGTTATCTGCACATCGGGTGTCTGTCCGCGGCGGAGGTTAGGCGTGGCGGAAAAATTGACGGTCTTACTGAAATACTTTGCCAAGAGGGTGTCGAGATTGTTGGTGGCTTGGTGGCACTCGTCTTTGATGAGATAGATGCGCTTGTTCAGTCCGCCGAACAAACCGCCTTCGGTCAGTCGGGCAAGGAAATGGTTCATTGCCCCCGCCATCAGTTTGCCGTTTTTCTTAAAGAGGTCGCGCGGCAGGACATAGACATTATGGTCGGTGGGGATAAAAAGCGTCTCCTCGCCGCTCACCTCGGTGGAGATAAGATAGGGGTTCAGCAGAGGAAATACCCCGCTTTGCACGCAATCGCAGAAAGAAAGGTAGTTTTGCCGTGCAAGGTCGCCTTTGGAGAGTGAAGAGACGAGAAAAACAACGTTGTTATCTCCTTCTTTCTCCAATACGCGGTTCATCAGGTCTGCCATCATACGGGTCTTGCCGCTGCCCGTCGGGGCGCGGAAGGTCAGTTCGCTCTTGCTGCCGTAGAGGCGTTGGAACAACTCCGAGACGACTCTGTTTTGCAGGTCTTGTATCTCTTGTAGCATCTTATTCTTGTGTTCGTTGTGCCCATTCGTGATCGTTCTCCGCACGTTTTTGCGTGTTGGCAAAGCGGGTGCATACCCATTCTATTTTCTCGCGCATAGTGGCAAACGGTTTCTGCCCGTAGAGGGTCTCGTCTATCACCTCGAAGGGGGACTTGCCCTCGGTGTATTCAAAGTTTGAGACGTGGTCTATCTCATATACGTCAAGGTTACCGCCGTAGGGGGTATTGCTCTGCGCCCATTTGAAGTCCGTGGTACCGTCGTAGCAACTGCCTGTCATAATGCGTTTCAAGCGTTTGACTGTAACATCATAGGCTATGCCGTTGGGCGTGGTGTCGGTCTGTTCGTTCAACTGGCAGAGGATAAACGTGCGGTTGCCACCGTCCTGCCTGTTCAAATCCAATACCGCATGCCCTGTGGTGCCGCTCCCCGCAAAGAAATCCAGGACGGTGGCATCGGGATTGTCGCATACCATCGTTATCAATTTACCCACCAAAGCAGATGGCTTGGGGTTCTTAAAAAGTGTACTCCCATCATCAAAAATCGTATCTAATTCTTTTTTGCCGTTGTCATTGGAGTATATATTATCCACATACGACAAAGATGTAAAGGCTTTTGTAGGATCTATCTTTTCAATCTCGCATCTGCCGTTTTTCTTCCTGCAATACAAATAAGATTTAGTGTATATACGATTATTTTTAACCACAAAAAAGCCGTTTTTCTTTCCCCATTCAACAGCCTCTTTACTCCATCTCCAAACCCAATCCGTTACGCCGTGTTCTCCTTGCAATCGGCGTTTGTGCTGCTCCATATCTCCACCGGGAACAAAGATTTGACCGTCTATTTCGATCTCATAATCCATTCCCGCACTATACTGTAATGAATTGTAGTCCAATGTTTGCGTCAGCGCATAGGCTCCCCGTTGCAACAGATATTCGTCTTCGTATTTGTACTTATCCAGATTGGTTTTATCCTCTTGACTGAATTGTATATTGTAATCGTTCGTATAAGCCAAAATGTAGTCGTTGTTGTTAGCAATAGTAGCCGTGGATTTACCACCCTTTTTTGTAATTCGCGGAACATTCATCAGAAAAGCAGCCTCTCCAAAAACCTCGTCGAACAGACATTTTACGTAGGCTTGATTTTTATCGTCTATGGAGCAGAATATGACACCGCTGTCAGACAATAATTGTTTTGCAAGCATCAGGCGCGGATAGAGCATAGAAAGCAGATTGTCGCGGCTGATAGCATTGGCATAGTTGGTTTGGGCAAACTCCCCCATACTGTCTTTGCCGTAAGGTGGATCTATATAAATTACGTCCACTGCACCACGGTATTGGATAAGCAGATTCTGCAACGCCTCATAGTTGTCGCCGATAATCAGTTTGTGGATAGGTCTGTTGTCATCGGAATGGAAACTCAGAGCAGTATTGCGGCGAAAATAGGAGATGTCGTCCGTCATACGCTCAAAACGTTTGTCGAAATGCAACCCCGTGCGCTTGTAGGTGGTACCGAGTGCCGCAATGGCGATGGCTTCGTTCTCGTTGTCGGCTTGCCGGATGAGTTTGCGCAGCAAGTCCGCATTGGTCGGCTCGAGGATACGATCGGTAACCCGCTGATTAATTTCCTCTATGAGGTCTTGCTTGAGCCGATTAAGATTGGTCTGTTCCATATTGGGTAGTTTTTGTTTGCCTAACAACCATAGACACACAAAAAAGCGTGGAACTTTCGTTCGTTTCATTCGATGTCTTGCGGTCCTGAACTACCTTTTCACTCAAATTTACGCACCAAAAGCCCACGCGGATAGCGTGAGCGTTTATAGGCTTTGGCTTGAGTGAATATCTTAAAATTGTTCAGGTTTCAAGACATCAAGTTTTGCTTATAACGCTTAAATATATGTCGTTGCATCGCCTTACCGATGCGCGGTTATGTCATAGGCGGAGTTGGTTTTGTTATGTGTGTATGTTTACAATGAGAATAGTCAATCGAACAAAGTAGGATTATCGCGGTCGAAACGCTTGAGGATATTGTGCATCAGGGTCTCACGAATCAGTTTGCTGCGGTTGGTAACGGTGTACCTATCGCAGTACTTCTGCAATGCACGCATCTCGCTATCGTTGAGCATAATGCTCACACGATGGCTACGACGTTGCTTGACTGTTCGTTTGACCATTACACAATTAACAATTAATAATTGACAATTAGCATATATATGTTACAATGCGCACTTACCTTTCCTTAGAAAAAGAAACCAAGGCGGATACCCGTATGCACAAAGGAGCGGCCTGTATGATTGGTAAATGCGGTATCATCAATAGTCTCCTCTATATCTATCCGGGCTTGTTGGAACTGCACATCGGCAGCGAGATACAAGGCAGACTTATTGCTGATACGGTAGCAATAGCCGAGGTTAGCCCCTGCATACAATCCACCGAGATAGTCCTTGCTCAAGGCTACCCCATAACCTAACGCCACCCCCGCTATAGGGCTGTGTTTATGCTGCAGAAAAGGAACACGTACTGCCAACTGAATGGGAAGAAAAGCATATTGCCGGTTGCCCATAAACTCGCCGAGATAACCGACTCCGCCACCCAAGAATATACGCTTACCGAGCATATCATGCGAACCGACCAGCAATGCAGCACCGAAATGCCCGCCGACAGTGTCCGCAGGAATAAAGGTTGCCCCGCCCGCCAACTCCAAGAGAACAGAGACTTTCTTTGCAGGGGAAGAGACGGAAGGCAATGATTCTTGTTTCTCTACGACAAGATTTTCTTCGCTGTTGACAGACAGCACATCCGCACGCGGGTATTGGAAACGAGCACCCGAAGCGTCTTTGAAAACAATAACTTCTTCATTTTGGAAAACAACCGTCCCCTGCACCTGTGCTCCTGTGCGCAAAGTCAATACCTCCGCCTGTATGCCGATAGTACACAACAGCAGAGCCGCCAAAAAGAAGAAACGATTTTTCATACTGCCCGCAAAGGTAACGAAAAAAAACGGACTATGCAAATCTTTTGCGCTTTTTGCCTTTAATGGAGCCTTTGCGCTTAGCCTTTGTTTTTTCTGTATCCGTGCTTTCTTTTGCAGGTTTAGGCGTGTGTTTGCGCGGGGTATAGTCCTCGTCGGCAAGGATAAAATCCACCTGCCGTTTCTCGGCATCGGCACGCACCACCCGTATGCGGAGCGGGTCGCCGAGAGTAAACGTCTCGCCGGAAGCAGAACCGATAAGGCGGTAGTTTTTCTCGTCGTATTGGAAGAACTCGCCACGACGAATGGAGTTGATGCGTATCAAGCCCTCGCAGCGGGAATCGTCAATCTGCACAAAGAGACCGAAATCCGTTACCCCGGAGATATGTCCGTCCAACTCCTCACCGATGAAATGGTGCATCCACTTTGCCTGGTATTCCTTGATAGAATCGCGCTCGGCAGCCTGTGCCTGTATCTCCATATCGGTACAATGTTGGCACATATCCTCCAACTGCTCCACCGACCAACTCTCGCCTTTGCCGCTCAGGATATATTTATCCAAGAGACGATGCACCAGCATATCGGGGTAACGGCGGATAGGGGATGTAAAATGGGTGTAGTGGGAAAACGCCAAACCGTAATGCCCGATATTGTGGGTGGAATAAACGGCTTTTGCCATGGCACGGATAGTAAGAATCTCAATCACTTGCGGCTGTACCTTGTCGCCCATACGTTTTTTGAATGCACGCAGGTCTTTTAGTTTGTCCTGATCCGGTTTGTCGTGAATACGATAGACAAACGGCTTACCGCCCACCATTGTGGCAACGGTGCGGTTGGCAAGGAGCATAAACTCCTCTATCAGATAGTGCGCCTCGTTGGGGTGCTCAAAATAAATCTCTACGGGTTCGCCGTTCTCGTCCAAACGGAAACGCACTTCGTCCTGCTCCAGATACAGCGAACCATCGGCAAAACGCTTGTTACGCAGGTGCTTCGCCACCCCGTTGAGGATATGGATAGCATCGGCTAACTGCTCTTCGTTCTTTGTCTTTTGTTCTTTGTCCTCTATAATTTCCTGTGCCTGGTCGTAGTTGAGACGCACATTGGAACGGATAACGGTGCGGCATAGTTTGTGCTTGACAACCTGCCCTTCCGGGGTCATCGTAAAGATAACCGACATACAAAGTTTGTCCTCATCGGGGCGCAAGGAACAGAGATAGTTGCACAATTCCTCCGGAAGCATAGGAATGACTTTGTCCACCAGATAGACACTCGTGCCGCGGCGGTACGCCTCGTCGTCGATTTCCGAACCGGGAGTAACATAATGGGTAACATCGGCAATATGCACGCCTACCTGCAGCAATCCGTCGTCCAAGCGTTGGAACGACAGGGCATCATCAAAATCTTTGGCATCGGCGGGGTCGATGGTGAAAGTGAATACATCGCGCATATCGCGGCGACGCAGAATTTCTTGAGGTTGTATCATTTGGCAAACTACTACAAAAATCGTGCTACAATTTCCATTGGTTATACAACCTCCATCGTCCATACAACCCGTTGACTATGCAGTATATGCAAAAACGTGCCTTGTGCTATCATTTACGTAGAAAAGACGTAGAAAGGACGTAGAAAGAAAATGATTTTACTACGTGGATATGCTGCGTTTTATACAGTTTATGCTTTACCTTTGCAGCGTGAAAGGAGAAGTATCAAAAATTAAGATGAGGAGTCAATAAGAATGTG
>CAKUYO010000012.1 GCA_934716995.1 uncultured Bacteroidales bacterium
TTCTGAAATTACACCATTTCTTACCGCTACATACGGTGGGTTTCCGATGACGATGTCGAAGCCTTGTTTTGCTGACCATCAGTGAAAAATACCATATTTCACCCAGCATTCTCTTTGGCAGTTTGTCGGGGTGTATAATCCTGTATAGGTCAAGTAGCGGTACAAGGTGCAAGGACTGATGTGCAAGCGTTTGGCCATCTGCTTCTTCTCCATACCATTGGCAAGTTGTTCCACTATCCACTCATGCCGTGCCGCACATTTGGGATTAAGTCTTAACCGCTCTCCTTTCTCGTGCCACCATTGTTTCCCCTCCGCCTTTTTCCTTGCCAAAGCCTCTTTGGTACGTTGGCTTATCAGGTTGCGTTCTATCTCTGCCGACAAGCCGAAAGCAAATGCTAGCACCTTGCTCTGTATGTCATCACCGAGGCGGTAATTGTCTTTGATGGTCCACACGCGGCATTCTTTGGTCATGCAGATATTCAGTATCTCCATTATCATAAACAGGTTTCGCCCGAGGCGGGACAGTTCGGCACACACTATCAGGTCGCCTTTCTCCACTCGTTTCAGCAGTTTGCCGAGTGCGCGTTTGTTGTAGGCTTTCGTGCCGCTGATGGTCTCTTCTATCCAGCCGTCTATTTGTATCTGTTCGCGACTGCAGAAGTTGTTGATTTCAAAACGTTGGTTCTCTACGGTTTGCCTGTCGGTTGACACGCGAATGTATCCATAAGTCATAATGCGTATTGTTTAAGGTAAATATCTCTTTCGCCAATACGCACAAAATCCAATCCATATTTAGTGTGAATTTTCTTTATCTTGTTATAAAGGTAGCGGTTGCATTGTCAAAGGCTTTGCATATACTCGGAAAGCCTTTTCGGTTAGGTAAAATGCCAGCGGGGTTGTGTATGTCGCGGAAAAAGTGTAACTTTGCAGGCTTTTGCAACAGTTTATCAAGAACAAGAAAACAGAACACGGATGCTTTCTAACGCTGAACAACAGGAAATACTACGCCGGCGCACGTTCGCCATCATCAGTCACCCCGATGCGGGTAAGACCACACTGACCGAGAAACTCCTTCTCTACGGAGGGGCAATCCACGTGGCAGGTGCCGTCAAATCGAACAAGATACGCAAGACTGCCACCTCCGACTGGATGGAGATTGAGAAGCAGCGTGGTATATCCGTTGCCACTTCGGTGATGGGTTTTGACTATAAGACCTCCCCAACCCCTCCAGAGGAGGGGCTCGACGGAAATGGTGTTGGTACCCCCTCTTTGAGGGGGACGGGGGAGTTGTACCATATCAACATCCTCGATACGCCCGGTCACCAGGATTTTGCAGAGGATACGTTCCGTACGCTGACGGCGGTGGATTCGGTGATTATCGTCATCGATGCCGCCAAAGGCGTGGAGACGCAGACGCGCCGCCTGATGCAGGTATGCCGTATGCGCAAGACCCCCGTGATGGTGTTTATCAACAAGATGGACCGCGAGTGCAAAGACCCGTTTGACCTGCTCGACGAGATAGAGCGCGAGTTGGGTATCCATGTGCGCCCGTTGTCGTGGCCGATCAACTGCGGGCAGCGCTTCAAGGGCGTGTACAACCTGTTCCAATCCACGTTGGACTTGTATCAGCCCGACAAGACGCACGTGACGGAATCGCTCCGTTTTGACGACGTGAACGACCCGCAGATAACCGCGCTTGTCGGCGGACAGGACGCAGACAAACTGCGCGAAGACATCGAGATGATTTCGGGGGTGTACAATCCGTTCTCGCGCGACGAGTATCTGGCAGGCGAACTGGCTCCTGTGTTCTTCGGCTCAGCACTGAACACCTTTGGCGTCAAGGAATTGTTAGAGTGTTTTGTGCGTATTGCCCCGTCGCCCCGCCCCGTACAGGCGGAAGAGCGGGTGGTGAATCCGATGGAGGACAAGTTCACGGGCTTCTGCTTCAAGATACACGCCAATATGGATCCGAACCACCGCTCGTGTATTGCATTTTTCAAGATCTGTTCGGGTAAGTTTGAGCGCAACACCTATTATAAGCACGTGCGCAAGAACCAACAGATGCGTTTCTCGTCGCCCACCTGCTTTATGGCACAGCGCAAGGAGACGGTGGACGAGGCGTATGCCGGCGACATAGTCGGTCTGCCCGATACAGGCAACTTCAAAATCGGCGATACACTCACTTCGGGCGAAAACCTGCATTTCAAGGGACTGCCGTCGTTCTCACCGGAGATGTTCAAGTATATAGAGAACGCCGACCCGATGAAACAGAAACAGTTGGACAAAGGTATCAGCCAGTTGATGGACGAAGGCGTGGCGCAGTTGTTCGTCAGTCAGATGAACGGACGCAAGATCATCGGTACCGTGGGGCAGTTGCAGTTCGAGGTGATACAATACCGCCTCGAACACGAGTACCAGGCGAAGTGCCGCTGGGAGCCGCTCCAGATGTACAAGGCATGTTGGATAGAGAGCGACGATGCCGCCGAGTTGGAGATGTTCAAGAAACGCAAAGCCCAGTATATGGCTACCGACAAGGACGGGCGCGATGTGTTTATGGCAGACTCGGCGTACGTGTTGCAAATGGCGCAGAACGACTACAAACATATACAGTTCCATTTTACATCGGAGTTTTAGGGAATAGGGTGTTAATTATCGTGTAATTGGACGTTAATTATTGGAACATATAAATTAACCATATAATTGAACCATTAATTTTAACCGGTTATGAAACGCAAAACTCTCTCTTTTATCAACCGCTGTCTGGCAGCGGTGATGGCATTGCTCGGCTTTCAGGCATGTGGTGGTAGTAATCAACTTGTTATGTATGGTACACCATCTGCCGATTTAGAGGTAAAAGGTAAAGTTACCAATACCAAACAAGAACCGCTGAAAGATATACAAGTAGTAGTCAATCCTATAGGAAACTGGAAAGATACACTCTATACAAACGAGAATGGAGAGTATCATTGGTCAATTCAACGTTATCGCCCGACAGATAGTGCCACCGTGGTGGTCAATGATACAGCGGGGCTATACACTTCAGATAGCACAAAAGTTGCCTATCAATATGACCGCACAAAGGCGGACGATTGGTATGAAGGTATCGCTACTGCCGAGGCGGATTTTGAGTTGAAAGAGAAAGAATAAACTAAAAAGAATACAATATGAAAAACATGAAATTGCGTTTGATTCTCCTCAATTTCCTTGAATTTGCGGTTTGGGGAGCGTATCTCACTTCAATGGGTACCTATCTCGCTACCCACGGACTGGCGACCCATATCGGTTGGTTCTATTCCATTCAGGGTATTGTCAGTCTGTTTATGCCTGCATTGATGGGTATTGTGGCAGACCGTTGGGTGCCTGCACAGAAACTGCTCAGTATATGCCACGCCTTGGCGGGTGTGTTTATGATTGGTGCCGGCGTCTATGGTGTGTTGCTTGGCAACGGTATTCAGTTCGGCGTGCTATTCGCCCTTTATACCGTCTCGGTGGCATTCTATATGCCTACGCTGGCGCTGAATAACTCGGTGGCTTTCACGGCACTGGGCAAGGCGGGACTGGATACCGTCAAGGATTTTCCGCCAATCCGCGTGTTCGGTACGGTCGGTTTTATTGCCACAATGTGGATCGTGGATCTGTGCGGTTTCCAGCAGACCAGTCTGCAGTTTGTAGTCAGCGGCGGACTGAGTATCCTGCTTGCGCTCTATGCGCTCACTATGCCCGAGTGTCCGACCAAAGGAAAGGTGGAGAGCAAGTCGTTTGTGGAGGCAATGGGTTTGCAGGCGTTTGCGCTGTTCCGCCAGAAAAAGATGGCTATTTTCTTCATATTCTCCATGCTGCTCGGTATGTGTCTGCAGATTACCAACAGTTACGCCAACCCGTTCATTACCAGTTTCGGTGCGATTGACGCTTTTGCCGATACATTCGGCGTGCAGCATGCGAATATGCTTATTTCCATTTCGCAAATCTGCGAAGCACTCTGTATCCTTGCCATTCCGTTCTTTCTGAAACGCTATGGCATTAAGAATGTGATGCTTATGGCTATGTTCGCATGGGTGTTGCGCTTCGGTTTGTTCGGTGCAGGCAACCCCGGTATGCCCGGTGTCATCCTGTTTGTGCTGAGTTGTGTGGTATATGGTTTTGCATTCGATTTCTTCAATATCTCGGGTGGTATGTATGTCGATCAGGAGGTCAATATAGCAGAGCGCAGCAGTGCGCAAGGGCTGTTTATGATGATGACCAACGGACTCGGGGCAACGATAGGTACGCTTTCCGCACAGGCTATTGTGAACCATTTTGTGTATGCCGAGAGCGTACAAGCCGCAGGGGCTATGGCTGTTTGGCAGGGCTGGCAAGCCGCATGGTATATCTTCGCCGCCTTCGCCTTGGTGGTTGCCATATCATTCTGGATTATCTTCCCCAAGACACCCGTGAAGAAATAAGGAACTATTTATGCAACAAAGTTTGCAGACCCACAAACGCTTTTCGTTTGTGGGTCTGCTTTTTTTTTCGTAACTTTGTGCGCTAATTTATTATTTATGGAGAATTATATTGTTTCTGCGCGCAAGTACCGCCCGATGACGTTTGAGACCGTCGTGGGGCAGAAAGCCCTGACGTCCACCCTGCAAAACGCCATCCGTCAGAACCATCTGGCGCATGCGTACCTGTTTTGCGGACCGCGCGGCGTGGGCAAAACCACTTGTGCGCGTATCTTCGCCAAGACTATCAACTGCCTCCACCCGACTGCCGAATACGACGCCTGTAACGAGTGCGAGTCGTGCCGTGCGTTCAATGAGCAGCGGTCGTTTAATATCCACGAGTTGGATGCTGCAAGCAACAACTCGGTGGATGACATCCGTGCGCTGATCAATGAGGTGCGTATCCCGCCGCAGATCGGTAAGTACTCGGTTTATATCATCGACGAGGTGCATATGCTCTCGCCGGGGGCATTCAATGCCTTGCTTAAAACCTTGGAGGAACCGCCATCGTATGCGATCTTCATCTTGGCAACCACAGAGAAACACAAGGTGCTACCTACCATCCTGAGCCGCTGCCAAGTGTACGATTTCTCGCGTATCACAATAGCCGACACGGTGGCACATTTGCAGAATGTGGCGGCAAAAGAGGGTATCACCGTGAGTGAAGAGGCACTCAACGTGGTAGCGCAGAAAGCCGACGGAGGTATGCGTGATGCACTCAGTATCTTCGACCAGTTGGTTTCGTTCTGCGGCAACGAGATAACCTACGAGCGCACTATCGAGGTCTTGAACGTACTGGATACAGAGTACTATTTCCGCTTGACAGACTGCGCCTTGCACAACGATGTGAGCGGCTCTTTGCTATTGCTCAACGAGGTGCTGCAGAAAGGCTTTGATGCCGGCAATTTCATTACGGGTTTTGCGCAGCACTTGCGCAATGTGCTTGTCTCGAAAGACCCGCAGACGGTGTCGCTCCTCGAGACCTCGGACGCTATCCGGCAGCATTATGCACAGCAGGCGCAACAGTGTCCGCCGCTATGGATTTTCCGTGCATTGGAAATTATCAACACCTGCGACATCAACTACCGCACGGCACGCAACAAACGCTTGACGGTGGAATTGGCATTGGTCAAATTGGCGGCTCCTGTAGCGGCAGTCCCGCAAGCGCAGTCCGTACCTGCACAACCCCAGTCGGCACGTCCTGCAGCCCAACCCGCCCCGCAGGTACAGGCTTCCCGTCCTGCTCCCGCTCCGCAACCTACCCCCCAACCGGCTCCGAAAGCCGCTCAGCAGATGCCGTCGATGCCGAATATCCCGCAGATACCCACTGTCCCGCAAGTTCCTACTGCGGGCAGCGCATCCGTACAGCCGCAGGCGGCACAACCGCAGCAGGCTGCTCCTCGAACGAACCGTACCAACCCTTTTACGGCGGACCAATTCAATGACGCGTGGATTGGTCTGGGTACTCATTTCGCAGAGGAACCGCGTCTGTATAGCCTGATTACGGACTATCGGCCTGTATTTACCGACCCTGAGCATATCCGTTTGGAGATGCCCAACCCGTGGCAGTTGGAGGAGATGAAACGCAACCTCCCTGCTATATATCGTCTGTTGCGCAACCGCTTGCAGAACGATACAATACATATAGATCTGACCCTCGCGCAATATACGCACACACAGATGGCGTTTACCGACGAGGAAAAATACAAAGTGATGCTGGAGGAAAATGCCGCGCTCGGGCAACTGAAAGCCGCCCTTGATTTGCAATTGGATTGATGCAGTACGACCTGAAGAAATACCTGCCCACCACCCGCAAGGAATTGGATTTGCGCGGTTGGGACGAAGTGGACGTGATTTTGTTCAGCGGCGATGCGTATATCGACCACCCGCAGTTCGGTGCCGCCGTCCTCGGACGTGTGCTGGAGGCGGCTGGCTATCGTGTGGCTGTCGTGCCGCAACCCGACTGGCGCGGCGACCATCGCGATTTTACCAAACTCGGGCGGCCGCGTCTGTTCTTCGGTATCACGGCGGGTTCGATGGACTCGATGGTGAACCACTATACCGCCGCCCGTCGCCGCCGCTCCGATGATGCCTATACCCCCGATGGCAAGGCGGGTATGCGTCCCGACTACTGTACCATTACCTACGGCAAGATTCTCAAGCAGCATTTCCCCGATGTGCCGGTGGTAATTGGTGGCATCGAGGCTTCTATGCGCCGCCTGACGCACTACGACTATTGGTCAGACCGCCTGATGCCCTCTATCCTGGTGGATTCGCAAGCCGACCTGCTGGTTTATGGTATGGGCGAACAGGCGATACTTGACATTGCCCGCCGTGGCATCCGGCACGACATCCCGCAGACTGCCTATCTGACTGACCGGCAGCCGCCTGCCGACGAACATACTATTCTGCTGCACAGCCACGAGGATGCGGTGCGCGACAAGCGCTGCCATGCGGAGAATTTCCGTCTCATCGAAACCGAGAGCAACAAGATACATCAGCAGACCCTCGTACAGCCGGTAGGCAAACGCTTCGTAGTGGTCAATCCTTCCTACGAACCGATGACCACGGAGGAGTTGGACAGGATTTACGACCTGCCTTTTCAATACCTCCCGCACCCTAAATACAAGGACAAGCGCATACCCGCCTACGAGATGATCCGTTTCTCGGTCTGTATGCACCGCGGCTGTTTCGGCGGCTGTTCGTTCTGCACTATCTCTGCGCACCAGGGCAAGCAGATTACTTCCCGCTCCAAAGCGTCCATCCTGCGACAGATAGAGCATTTGCAGACGCTGCCCGATTGGAAAGGTGTGCTGAGCGACCTCGGCGGACCATCGGCGAATATGTACGGTATGCACGGCAAAGACCGCTCTTTGTGTGAGAAATGCGCCCGACCGAGTTGCCTTCAACCGCTGATCTGCAAGAACCTCAATCAGGATTTCCGTCCGCTGTTGGATATCTACCGCACGGTGGACAAGTTGCCCTATGTCCGCCACGCTTTTGTCGGGTCGGGCGTACGCTACGACCTGATGTCGGAGGAGTACGGGCGGCAACTCATCACCCGCCATGTGAGCGGGCGGCTCAAGGTGGCACCCGAGCATACTTCGCCCGAAGTGCTTCGCCTGATGCGCAAGCCCTCGTGGGAGCATTTTCTCCAATTCCGCGATTTCTTCCTGCGTATCAACGAGGAAGCGGGTTTGCGGCAGCAACTCATACCTTATTTTATTTCTTCTCACCCAGGTTGCACCAACCGCGATATGGCAAACCTTGCCGAGTGGACCAAGCGGATGCACTACCATCCCGAGCAGGTGCAGGATTTCACCCCCACGCCGATGACGCTTTCTACCACCATGTTCTATACGGGGCTCAATCCCTACACCATGAAACCGGTCTATGTGGCGCGTACCGAGCAAGAGAAAAAGCAACAGAATCAATACTTCTTCTGGTGGAAAAATGAAAAAAAAGTATCACATAAATCCGGAAACCCTCGCTCTTGAGCGTATTGAGCATGGTCTGCTCTATTGGCTGCGGCGGTCGGGCTGGTACCTGATCGGCGGTATCTGTTTGGGTATCGTCTTTTTTCTGGTCTATTTCTATTTTTTCCCTTCGCCGCGCGAGGCGCAACTTAGGCAGAAAAACAAGAACCTCGAGGCGCAGGTGGAACTGCTCGGCAAACAGGTGGATCAGATGCAGGTGGTGATGCAGGACCTCGGGCAACGCGATGAGAACCTCTATCGTGTCCTCTTCGGGGCAGAACCTATCCCGCTCAATGTCCGCACGGGTGCCACCCGGCGTATCGCCTATTATGATTCGATAGCCAAGATGACCAACTCGCAGTTGGTGAGCGACTTGACGCAGAAAGTGGATGTGCTGGAGCGCGAGATTTACACGCAGGCACGCTCCTATGACGAACTGCTCGAACTAGCAAAAACGCAGGAGGTGCGTATGGAGAATATCCCCGCTATTCAGCCCGTCCTCAATCAGAACCTCAAGCGTGTGGCGTCCGGGTATGGGGTGCGTATCGACCCTGTCTATCACGTGCGCCGTTTTCACTCGGGTATGGACTTTACCGCCCCCGTCGGCACCGATATCTATGCTACGGGCAACGGGCAGGTCGAGTTCGTCGGCTGGCGGCAGGGCTATGGCAATACGGTGGTCGTGAACCACGGTTTCGGATACACCACGCTTTATGCCCATTTGTATAAGTCGTTGGTGCGGCAGGGGCAGAAGGTGAAAAGGGGCGATGTCATTGCCCTTGTGGGCAATACGGGTAAATCTACCGGTCCCCACCTCCACTACGAGGTGCGCTACCAGGACAAACCCGTTGACCCGCGCAATTTCTATTTCTATGACCTCTCGCCCGAGGAGTACGACCAGATGGTGCAACTGAGTAACAACTTCGGCGATATGCTCGACTAATTCATAATTCATAAATTCCCTAACCTTACCTCGTGGATAGAATTTCATTACACATTACGCATTGTGAATTGTGAATTGTGAATTGTGCATTGTGCATTGAAAAGTCAGGTGGATGACGGGTGGATGTCAGGTGGATAGCAAGTCCGGAATGGCAGGTTAATGGTTAATTTTTAATGGTTAATTCTTTCCCCCGTTTGCATATTTCAAAAAAAAGCAGTACCTTTGCAGCCGCTTTTGAGATATAGAGCACTCGGGATATAGTTCAGCCCGGTTAGAATGCCTGCTTTGGGAGCAGGAGGTCGTGAGTTCGAATCTCGCTATCCCGACAGATTGGACAAGAAAATAGCACGTTGCGTTTTTGCGCAGCGTGTTATTTTTTGTGTGTATTCCCACTGGCGTAGAGTCGGATAGGAGTGAATTATATGGGTGAAAAAGGCACATTCAGGATAGGAAAAAAACATTTTATACTTTCCCGTAAGTCCACTTTTTAGTATGTATTTGTGTGTATATATGTATTGATAATCAGTTCTTTATGAGAAATATGTTATAAAACATACCACTTTTAGCCCACATCGGCGCAAAATGGTTTGTTCATAGAATTTTATTGTTGTAATTTTGCAACGGAAAGCCAAAAAACACATTCTCATTTTTGGTAAGTTTCGGATTACAAACTAATTACTATAACTAACATGAAACACAAACTACTTCTCTTCTCTGCACTATTGTTTGCCAGTATGGCGGCAATGGCAGATGTGGTGGTCAGCGGTGTGGTTACCGACCGGCAGCAAGAGCCTGTGATTGGTGCCAGTGTACTGGAAAAAGGTACGGGCAACGGTACCGTAACCGACTTTGACGGTCGCTTCACGCTCAGTGTCAGCAGCGAGAAAGCCACGCTCGTTATCAGTTATGTAGGTATGAAATCCACCGAGGTTTCAGCACGCACCCAGAGTCCCGTATCGGTTGTTTTGCAGGACGATACCGAGGCATTGGACGAGGTGGTGGTTATCGGTTACGGTACGCAGAAGAAACGCGATGTAACCACTGCCATCTCGTCGGTTTCGACCGATGACATCGAGAAACTGCCTATCACCTCTGCCGCACAGGTGATGCAAGGTAAGGCAGCGGGTGTTACCGTGGTGAAGCCCAACGGTCAGCCGGGTGCAGGTATGGTCGTGCGCGTGCGCGGTACAACATCTATGAACGCCAGCAACGACCCGCTCTATGTAGTGGACGGGGTGCCGATGACCAATATCGACTTCCTTGCTCCGAACGACATCGAGTCCATGCAGATCCTCAAAGACGCTTCTTCCGCAGCCATCTACGGTTCGCGTGCGGCTAACGGCGTGATTATGATTACCACCAAGGCGGGTAGCAAGAGCAAGGAGAAAATGCACGTCTCATTCTCTATGTATGGTGGTTGGACGCAGGTTACCAACCGTATGGAGAGCCTGAACTATGAGCAATATAAGGAGTATCTCGCCGACCTCGGTTCGACGGTGGTGCTGCCCGACGGCTTGAAGGACGAGACCAACTGGTTTGACGAGACCTACAAGACCGGTTCCACCCAAAACTATCAGGTATCCGTCAATGGTAGCACCGACAAAGTGAACTACTATATGTCCGGCGGATATGCGAATGAGGGGGGGGTAATCCAGACAACCAAATTCGCACGTTACAACTTCCGCACCGCGCTTGATGCGGAAATCACTAAGTGGCTGAACGTGGGCGGTAATGTAGCCTACGCCTACAGCGACAACGAAGGCACCATCTCCTCGGGTACGGGTGCCAACCGCGGCGGACTGGTATTGTCGGTAATCAACACGCCGACCTACGCGCCGATTTACGATCCCGAGAACCCGAACCATTACTATACCAATTTCTACGGCGTGAGCAATATCACGCACCCGCTGGAGAATATCGAACGCTATAAGAACCAGCACGATAAGCAGCACCGTATGGTAGCCAGCGGAAAGGGTATCTTCACTCTGTATGATACCAAAAAGTTCAATCGTTCCGACAACTACACACATTCGCTGAAATTCACAACCACCTTCACGGAAGACCTGAAGATGGTGAATTTCACTTCGTTCCTCGACCCCGACAAAACCTCGTGGGGGCGCAACCAGTACGGCGAAGGTACCGACCGCCGCACGTCCGACCTCGTTACGGTATGGGATAACGTGCTGAGTTACAACACACAACTTGGTAAGAACAACCTCGATGTGATGCTCGGTTCGTCGTACACCCATTCGATGTACACCTATTCGAATATTCAGGGCAGTCACTATGCCGACGGTACTATCGAGACACTGAATGCCGCCAACAAGATAGACCCGAGTGCCACCACCACTACTGCCAGCGAGTGGGCAATTATGTCGGCTTTCGCGCGGGTCAGTTACAACTACGATTCGCGTTACCTCTTGTCCGTTAACTTCCGTGCGGACGGTTCGTCGAAACTCGCACCTGGGCATCGCTGGGGCTATTTCCCGTCGGCAAGTGCCGCATGGCGAATCTCGGGCGAGGAGTTTATGAAAGACGTTACGTGGATTGACGACCTGAAGATTCGCGGCGGCTGGGGACAGACCGGTAACCAGGCGGGTATCGGCGACTATGCCTACCTCGAGCGTTACAACATCAACCGCCAGAACTGGTGGGAGACGGGCAAGGAACACGCCGTACCGACCTACAGTCAGGCTTCGCTCCGCAATACCGACCTCACGTGGGAGACCACCTCGCAGACCAATGTCGGTCTGGACTGGACACTGCTCCATAACCGCCTCACTTTCAACTTCGACTGGTACTACAAGAAAACCACCAACATGCTGATGTGGGTTACTCTGCCTGCCGGTTCGGCTGCCGTATCGTCGATACAGCGCAACGAGGGCGAGATGACCAACACGGGTGTGGAGTTCTCTATTACCTCGCACAACTTCGTGCGCAAGAACTTCCAATGGGATACCCAGTTCAATATCTCGCACAACAAGAACCGTCTCGACAAACTGGCTACCAGCCAGGTCTATTACGATGCCAAGGTGACCGATGTGCTGGCTGACTACTGCGTGCGCAACACGCCCGGTATGCCGCTCGGGTCGTTCTATGGCTATAAGACGGGTGGGGTGGACCCAGAGACGGGCGAACTCATCTATCTGGATGTGAACGGCGACGGTGAAGTAACGGCTGCCGACCGCACCTACATCGGAGACCCTAACCCTGATTTCACTTTCGGTATGACCAACACGTTCCGCTTCTATGGCGTAACCATCAGTTTCCTGCTCCAGGGTTCGTACGGCAACGACATATTCAATGCCGGTCGTATTGAGACCGAGGGTATGTACGATGCCAAGAACCAGTCGGTTCGTGTGCTCGACCGCTGGCGCCGCCCGGGTATGGAGACCTCTATCCCGAAAGCGGGCTTCGATATGAAGGTGAGCGATTACTTTGTGGAGGACGGTTCGTATATCCGTCTCAAAGACCTCACTATCGGCTATGAGTTCTCGGGCAAATGGATGCAGAAGATCGGTATGAGCCGCCTGCAACCCTATTTCTCGGCGCAGAACCTGCTCACGCTCACACGCTACCTCGGTATGGATCCCGAAGTGAACCAAAACGGCAACTCGGGTACGGTGCAGGGACTTGATTATGGTACCTATCCGCAAACCCGCAGTTTCGTACTCGGTATTAACATCGAATTTTAATAGGAGACCCAACAATATGAAAAAGTACATATATATAATAGGTGTAGCCCTCGCATCGCTGGCTATGGCTGGGTGCGACCTCAATATCGAACCCATCTCCGACCAGTCGGAACTGAACCTCGGTTCGTCAAACGCCGACACTGCACGCGTCAAATTCAAAGACCGTGCAGCAATACAGGCGGTCTATCAAAATCTCTATCAGTTGATGCGCGACCGTCAGGAGCACTGGTATGTTGATTATCTGCTCTTCGGCGAAGCCCGTACCGACAATGCGTATGCCGGCACTACGGGTGCCGAGGTGGTGCCAGTGGAGACCAATGCCCTCGATGCGTCCAATAGCGATATTGCCCGCGACTGGGACCGCTATCTCGAAGATATAGCGCAGGCGAATGTGGTCATCACCAATATCGATAAGGTGGAAGACCCTTCGTTTACGCAGGAGGAACGCAACCAATGGAAAGCCGAGGCAAAGATATTCCGTGGTATGATGCTCTTCGACCTTGCACACTGGTTCGGCAATATCCCGCTCAACCTCACCGAAGCCCCCGACATCACGGCGGACAACATCGAGGAGGTGTATCCGATCTATTTCCCGAAGCCTGTAACGCAGGATTCGGCTTACCAACAGGTTATCAACGACCTCACGGAGGCTATCCCCTATGCACCCGCTATTGACAACAGCGATAAGACCCGCTTGAGTAAGACCGTTGCATATGCTCTCTTGGCAAAACTCTATGCCGAGAAAGGCGACTGGGAGAACGTGGTCAAATACTGTAACTTGGTCTTTGCTGACGGTATTGTGCTCGAACCGAACTTCGCCGATCTGTGGGGCTATACGCCCGGTACGGGTGAAAACGGTGCAGGTGGCGATGCGACATTGCGCAACTCGCGCGAGACCATTCTTGAGGTGCAATACCCCGCAGGTAGCGGCAACTGGTGCACATGGATGTTCGGGCGCGACCTGTCGAATTGGGATAACAGTTTCTCTTGGGCGAAATGGATCACTCCGAGCCGCGACCTCATCGCTGCTTTCGATGCCGAGGGCGACACCCTGCGCCGTAATCAGACCATCGTCTATTACGACTGCGCATGGAGCAACTACTATCCCGCTGACCACTATCCGTTTATGTACAAGTGCCGCTCGGCATTCAACAGCATTATCAAACTGCGTGGTGCCGACCTGATGTTGCTCAAGGCGGAGGCTCTCGCTCACCGGGGCGACTTGAGCGGTGCGGCTGACCTTGTCAATGATATTCGTCATCGTGCCAAACTCGGCGATGTGAAGACGGATGCCCTCACCGGTACGGACGCTATGCTCGATGCTATCCTGCACGAACGCCGTTTGGAGTTGGCTCTCGAGGGGCAGCGCCTCTTCGACCTTATCCGTTTCGGCAAACTGATGGATGTGATGAACGGTATCAACAGCCGCGACGAGGGACGTCTGCCGCAGTCGCGTCCGTTTGTGGAGGCACACCGCTTGATGCCTATCCCGCAGACCGCACTGGACAAGAACTCCAACCTTGAGCAGAACCCCGGCTACTAATCAAAGGAAAGGAATAAGACAATGAAAAATATATGTAAATCATTGATATTGTTGGTAGTATCCGTACTTGCTATCGGCTGCCAACAGAAAGAATTCCGCAAGGTCTATCCTGCGGGCGACCCGCAAATAGAGGCAACGTTGCTGACCACCGATGTGCAGTTTGGTACCGATAGCATTGCTTTCAGCGTGAAAGTGACAGAGACGCAAACTCCGCTTTCTACATTGTCTGTCAAGGTCGTGGCGGGTATGAACGTGCTTGCCAACGAGGTGGTGCGCACCCCCGACTATGCTTTTGAGGGTACTTACAAGTACGCCGTTCCTTTTGGCGCGAACATGCCCGAGGGCGAACAGGTCAAGGTTTACCTCACCGCCACCAATGTGGAGGGAACGGCCAAAGATATGATTCTCTTCGGTTGCACGGGGCATCGTCCTGCTATCGAAACAATGTACGTTATGCCGCCTACTATCGACTACAAGCCGCTTGGCAAAGGCAAGCAGATGACCGAGGAGGACGGCGTGTTTGTGGCATACAACCTCCAATATCCGAAGTCTATCGAGTTCCTCCTGGCTACTGTCGGTACCAAGTTCGGGCGTATCGACTGGTCGAAACCCGTCTTCGGTATGGTCAATGGGCAAATCTCTATGATTACCGAATCGCAGTTCAATGCAGGCGAGGCAACGGCTATCACCTTGAGCGATGATGCGATAGAGAGTATCGACACTATCACCTTCAACCCGCTTACTTTCGAACTGACCTATGGCGGCAAGGTGGCACAACCTGTAACGACCCTCGATGTGCAAACCGACCTTGCAGAGGCTCCGGCATATTTCACTTCGAAGAGCGTTGCCAAACTCTACCGCGGCGCAAAAATCTTCTTCGACGAGAACAGCGAAGTGGAAATCACGGGCTGCACTGATCTCTCGAAGGCGTACAACCTCGACTGGATGGAATATCTCGGCGGCAACAAGGTGAAGTTCCTCGGCAAGAAAGACCAGTACTACGTTTCCTACGACATTGCCAACGACTACCTTGTGGTGGAACCGCTCTACGAACTGGAATCGCCCGATGTGATGTACCTCTGCGGTGCAGGTATGGGGCAACCTACTGCCAATCCTTCTGCCACTTCAGGCTGGGGATTCGACAGCCCGAACCAGAACTTTGTTTCGCGTCCGTTGGGCAACAGCGTCTATCAGTTCACCGTCTATATGAAGAACGAGCAGAGCCCTGACTATGCCAACTATGGTACGCTCAACTTCAAATTCTTCCACCAACACGGTTGGGGCGGTGAAGAAGACGGCGGTACCTACACCCAAACCGGACTGAATATCAAAGGTATTGATAGTACTATGGGTATCGTCAAAGACGGTGAGACCGGCGACGGTTCCGAGGGCAACGAGAAAGGCAACTGGATTGCCACCAACGAATCCTTCGAGGGCATCTATCGCATCACACTTGATACCAAGCAAAAGACAACTACTTATGAGAAAATTAAATAAAATACAAAATACAAATAAATTATGGAGACGATGCGTCTCGCGTCGTCAAAAGTACAAAGTATGAAAAAAACTCTTCTGACAGGATTCGCTGCGCTGATCCTTTTGAGTGTTTCGGCAGAAACACTGCAGCGTTCCTTCTATTTTGATTTCGGCGTAACAGGTGTTACAAACCGAGGTGGCGCAACCGCTGTGGTTAATCCCGACGGTAATGGCAACTACTGGAACAACATCGGTGCGGAGGTTACGGCAAGTCCTTGGCGGGTAAGCAAGGATGCCGATTATTCGCTCATTACTGCCGACAACCAGACCACGGCTCTGCACCTTGCCTACACCGGCGATTTGTTTCTCGGTAATGGTGCCGGCGGACTATCCACACCCGATGCAGAGAAACTGGGTGACTTGGCGGTGATAAACGCTACACGTGACTATCTTTTTGCTTCAGATGCCCAACGTTGCGGCTTCGTAATCAGCGGGCTGGATAAGACCAAAGCCTACCAATTCAAGATTTTTGCCAGTCGTGCTGCAACGGATATACGTATATCAAAATACGAAATAGAGGGCTTAACTTCTACTTCCTCTACATTGCAAGCCGCAGGCAAAGACCTTGGTGGCACAGGCGTAAATCAAAACGTTGGCAATGTGTACTTGAGTGAGATGGTTTTTCCCGATACAAAGGGTGAGATTACCATTTACGTATCGGAGGGCGCAAGCAAGACATCCAACAGATGGTATCCCATCAACTGTATGCGTATGCAGGAGTTCTCGGGTGTTACACCGCCTGTGGTAGTGAAATACGAGGGGCTGATTCTCAAAGGCACGGGCGTAGAGAACAGCAGCATCGATATGTATAGGATTGCCAAAGATGGCGAGACCGAGAGTCAGAACTTCGAGACATTCTGCACGCTGACCAACGGTGGTACGATTGCTTTCGAGGCTGCCGACGGCACAGCCCTCTATAGTGGCACCGTGGCTGTCGAAACGGGTGTCTATAATGTCCGTTTCAATACCCAAAGTGCCGAACCCGAATTTGTCAAAATCAATCGCTGCGGCTTGGTGGGCAACGTTACTACCGTCGGTTGGAATGCTGCGGGCGTGGCGATGACCTACCGCGGCAACGGTGTTTGGCGCGATACACTCGACCTCGTGCCATACACGGGGAGCGACGCCGAGCGCGGGCAGTTCTGCTTCAACTCGTCGTGGGACTTGACGGTCAAGACTCGTAACAACGTCGAAGGCATTGTCGGCTACAAACCCGATGAATCGCTCGCTTCTATCTCTTTGGGCGACATCCCTATGCGCCACGGCAAGAAAATCGTTATCATTGATATGCAGCATTTCACCTACTCATTGGAGTGCGTGGATATTGCTGACAACAAAATCACTTTCTTCGGTTCGTCGGTCTGCAACGGTCAGGGTGCATCCGAGGTCGGCAATGTCAAGCACGGTTATGCTTGGCAACTCGGGCAACTGCTCGCCGGCTACGAGTATTCCAATGCGTCCATCAACGGCAACAATACGACCAACCTGCTTTCCCGCTACAAGGGGCATCTCCTTGCCGACTGCGGCAGATATGTGGTCATCGGTCTCGGTCTCGGTAACGAGGGCTTGCACGAAGCCGCTGACAAACAGACGGTTTACGACCAATGGAAGACCAATATGCAGACCCTTATCGACCTCTTTGAGGCGGAAGGCAAGTACGTTATCGCTACCAACAACTATCCCCGCGGTGACTACAACGCGACCGACTATGCCTTTGTAAAGAAGATGAACCTCGAGATGCACGAATGGGACATCCCTACCATCAATTTCCTCGGTGCTTTGGACAACTGCCAAGGCAATGGTCAGTGGGCGGACGGCTACCAGAACGGCGACGACATCTACCACCCCAACGAGACCGGGCATACCGAGTTTATGCACGCTTTTGTGCCGTCGCTCTTCGATGCCCTGGCTGCCGGCAAACCGATGCCTGTCCGTCAGAATGGCGAAGGCTTGCACCTCACTGCTACCGAGACTTTGGGCTTCTCGCCCGAGGCGGCTGTAGGTTCATACACCCTTGTGGTGCGTGTGAAAACGTCCGCTGCTGGTACATTTGCCAAATTGCGTCTCAACGGAACTGCCACCTCTGTGGCTCTCCCCGCGGCTGCGACGGACGGCAACTGGCATACGCTGGTCATCTCCCACTATCAGGCTGCCGGTCAGACATACACCTATCTTGATGGCAAGCAGATGGACAAGCAGGAGGACAGTGCACTCCTCGGCGAAGTGGTACTCGGTGGTATCGATATGTATATCAACGACCTGATGTTCTACCGCTCTGCCCTCAATGCTGACGAAGTGGCGGCTCTTGAGGAGGGCAAGTTGCTCCGCTCTTCGCTTGAGATCTATTGTCCGCTCAACAACTATGACCTGACCAATGCCGCGCAATCCTCCAATACGGTTGTCCGCAAAGGTGCGCCCACTGCACTCGAAAACACCGACAACGGTTATCTTCGTGCCGAGTCTTTCGATGTCCTCGGTCGCACCGTCAATGCCGACTACCGTGGCATCGTTATCCGCGACGGCAAGAAAGTGCTTAGATGATGCGTAATGCATAGTGAAAAGTAAGGTGGATGTAAGGAGGATATAAGGTGGATAGAAAGTAAAAAGTCCTGTGGATGTCCTGTGGATGACGGGTGGATAGCACACACCTAACCTATAACCAACCTATAACCAACCTATAACGATCCTATAACGATCCTATAACGATCCTATAACGGATGTCCTTAAAGACCTTAACGTCCTTAACGTCTTTAATACAAAATAAAAAAACAGAACAATGAAAATGACTTCAATTCTATTGGCAGCCCTCTTGTTGGCGGCATGCAACACCCCTGTGGTTACCCCGCCGGATACCGGTGGCGGACAGGGCGGTGGCACACAAGAGAAGACGCGTGATGTGATGACCTACATCACCACTGCCGACAACACGATGCACTTCGACGCTATCGGCAAAGACTTTGCCGAAGGTATGAATATGTCCCCCGAACTGACGCTCACCATCAATCCCAACCAACGCTATCAGAACTTTGATGGCTTTGGCGCAGCCATCACGGGTGCTGCTGCCTACAATCTCATGCAGATGTCGCAAGCCAACCGCACCAAACTGCTTCGCGAGACTTTCAGCGTGCAGGACGGTATGGGCTACAGTTATGTGCGTGTACCTATCGGAGGCAGTGACTTCAACGCCCGCAGCAACTATGACTACACCTGCTGCGACACCAAGGGCATAGAGAACTTTGCTCTCCAATCGGACGAGAAAGACTACATCATTCCCGTTCTCAAAGAGATTCTGGCGATCAACCCTGACCTCAAAGTGATGGGTACGCCGTGGAGTTGTCCGCGCTGGATGAAAGTGGACGACATCAACAAGAAAGGTGCGTACACAAGTTGGGTGGGCGGTTATCTCAATCCCGACTACTATCAGGATTACGCTACTTATTTCGTCAAGTGGATACAAGCCTTTGAGGCAGAGGGCGTCCGCATCACCAGCGTTACGGTGGAGAACGAGCCGCTCAACTGGGGCAACTCGATGTCGCTCTATATGCCTTGGGATCAGGAGCGCGATTTTGTCAAGACCGCCCTCGGACCTGCTTTCCGTGCTGCCGGTTTGCAGACCAAAATCATTTGCTTCGACCACAACTACAACTACGACGGCAAGGAAGACCAGCAGCAGTACCCGCTCAAGATATACGCCGATGCCGATGCTTCGCAGTACATTGATGGTGCCGCCTACCACAACTACGGCGGCAGTCCCTCCGAGTTGGAGAATATCCACAAGAAAGCCCCCGACAAGAACCTCTATTTCACCGAGGCGTCTATCGGTACGTGGAACTATCAGAGTTTCGGTCAGTCACTGATGCAGGAGATGAAAAATACCTGTATGGCAACGGTTACACGCTGGTGCAAAGCCGTGATTGTGTGGAACTTTATGCTTGATGACAACGGAGGTCCTCACGGCGGTGCGGGTGCTTGTGCCACCTGCTATGGGGCGGTAGATGTGTCGTCGCGGGACTATACCACGCTCACCAAACGCAGCCACTACTATGTCATCGGGCACATCAGCAAAGCCCTCCGCACAGGTTCCACCCGCATCGGCACAACGGGCTATCTGCCCGCCAACGTGTCGGCAGTAGCCTCCGAGAACCCCGATGGAACCTATGGTCTGGTGCTCTTCAATGAGAGCGACAGCGGCGTTAGTTTCATCATCGACGACAACATCCACCATTTCAACATCACCCTCCCCGCACAGAGCATCACCTCCTGCGTCTGGAATAGATAATGCATAAATTGTGGGGACGACGCGTCCCGCGTCGTCAAAGAAATTAATAGAGCATGAAAGTCCGCTTGCATATATTGCTGTTCGCTCTTGTGGTGCTGGTATCGTCCTGCACCACGAGACCGGCACACACCATCTGCTTCTTCGGCTCGTCAGTGTGCAAAGGGGTGGGGGCGGACTCCCTCTGCGGCTATGCCGACTTGGTGACGGCACGGTTGCCCTATGGTTGGCAGTCTCTGAATATATCTGTCGGCGGCAACGACACCTACGACCTCCTCGCCCGCTATGACCGCGACCTGCTGCCTGTGCGGGCGAAGTATGTAATCATCGGTCTCAGTCTCGGCAACGAGGGCTTGCACGAGAAAGGCGAACGCGCCTTGCTCTCCTATCGCGAGAATATGCCCCGCCTGATAGAGCAGTTGCAGCACGACGGGCGCACCGTCATCGTGACCAACAACTACCCGCGTGCCGATTTCAATGCAGTGGATTATGACGACCTCTGCGAGGTGAACCTTGAGGTGCAACAGTGGGACGTAACCACTATCAACCTTTTCGGCACGATTGACGACGGACAGGGACATTGGGCATACTGGAACGGCACCGACATCTACCACCCCGACAACCGTGGGCATCAGGCGTTTGCGTCGGCTTTCCCGCCCTCTATGTGGCAGGCACTCGACAAGGGCAAGCCATTACCCGAAAGAGTATCTACCGACGGGGACGAGAACGGGGTACATAGTGTTTCCTTCGCGCCCGAACCGGGCTTGGAGAGTTACACGCTCTGCTATGAGAGTGATGGCGAGTTCCGTTACGAGGTCTTTGCAGGCGCACAGCACCAGGGCGAGATACCCCATGCAACATTCCATATAAGTGGCAACAATATCCACCAACTGATGTTCTACCGCTCTGCCATGACCCCGCGCGAGATAGATGCTGTACGTAGCGGCAAAATGCTGCGTTCGAGTCTCGAACTCTATTGCCCGCTCCTCTGCGGCGATCCCGTCAATTATGCGCAGACAATGAATACAATCACAACTAACTAAATAACCAATTTATTAACAATTAAATTTTAGTATTATGAAAAAGTTTTTTTCTCTTTTCGTAGTCGCTTTGGCAGCACTTTCGCTGAATGCTGCTGACTATTACCTCGTAGGGGCTGCTACCGGTTGGACACCCGACAATGCTGCCACCAAGTTCACGGAAGTGAAAGCCGGTTCCGGTATGTACAAATTGGAAGTTGCCGACCTGTACGGCGAGTTCAAAATCACAGTAGATGGCAAATGGCATCCGCAGTTCGGTGCCGCTGCCGCAGGCGAAGGACCGGTTGTCAACGGGGCAGAGTACAAATTGGTGAAGTGTGTGGATACCGATACCCAGGAGGGCGATGCTCCGGCTAACGCTACATTCCTGATGGGTGAAACCGACATCAAAGATCCGCGTATCCAGGATGCTACTATTTATCTTACTGTGGATGGCGACGAGATGTATATTACCGTTACGGGTACTGTTTATGACCATTCTGTTGTTCCTAATGTGTACTATCTTGTAGGTGCCTGCACCAACAACTGGTCGCTTCAGGACGCTATTCCGTTTGAGGAAAAAGACGGTGTGCTTACTGCCAACGTTCCTAATCTGAACGGTGGCTTTAAGATTATCATCAATCGTGAATGGAAAGGGGAGTGGTGTATGAACGATACCAAGAAAGGTTTGGAAATCAATGTGCCTTACACCCTCGGCAAAGTGGACAACCTAAGTCTCGCCAACCCGTTTGGTACGTATGACAACGCAGTGCTTACGCTTGAGGTGAAAAGCGAAGACGAGTTGGTCCTTACGCTTGTAAGCGGCGAGTTCAAAGTGATGGAGGCTAACTGGTATCTCCCCGGTGAGCAACTCGGTTGGAATTGCGAGGCAGACCAGCAGTTTGAGCCGGTTGCAAGCAAAGATAATACGTTTGAAATCCTGGCTGCCGAGTTCGGCGGTGAGTTCAAGGTGGTTTACGGCAACTGGGCGGTAGAGTTTGTGGCAGACGCTGAGGATACCCCTTGGACTATCAACCAGGAATATACGTGCGCTCTCAAGGGAACGGGTAAAGATAACATCAAGCCTGCCGACAAAGAAGTGAAATACACCGACTGCACCATCACTCTTGTGGTGGACTACGAGGCAGTCAGCGCAAAGGTTACCATTTCCTCCGAGATGACCGCACTCAACGATGCAACGCTTACCCAACAGGCAGCCAAAGTGATTGAGAACGGACAACTCTATATCGTCAAGGGCGGTGTCCGTTACAACGCACTTGGCACGGTAGTTGCTGAATAACGGATAAATCCCTTTGGGGGAGGAACCTACCGGTGCGGAGCGGCTGATTACCGCTCTGCATCTCAAAGGAAATTATGCATAGATGTTGCATAAAAACTGCATATTATGCATAAAACAGAGGCTTATCAACCCCTTATCCTATGCTGTCGTTGCCGTCTCGTTGCCGTAAATCCTATTATGAGATAGGCTTTTTTGCATAAACTGTATTAAATGGGGCTAATAAGTCAAATAGGTCTAATAAGACAAACACACTCGATAATGCCTTTTAATGGTTAATGAATGGGTATTAATGGAGAAAAACGAACTTTTAACGGAAAACCCGCACTATATGAAGAAACTGTTTGTAACCCTTTTAGCGGTTCTGGCGTATCTGCTTCCGCTGTCAGCTCAAGTTTATCTCGACCCCAATGCTCCTATGGATGCCCGCATTGAGGACGCTCTCTCGCGTATGACCACAGAGGAGAAAATCGCTATTATCCATGCGCAGTCCAAGTTCTCTTCGCCCGGTGTGGCGCGTCTGGGTATTCCCGGACTGTGGTGCACCGATGGTCCCCACGGTATCCGTCCTGAAGTCAAATGGGACGAATGGGAGCAGGCGGGCTGGACCAACGACTCTTGTTTTGCTTTTCCCGCCCTTACCTGTCTTGCGGCTACATGGAACCCCTCGTTAGCACAACTCTATGGGCGTTCCCTTGGCGAAGAGGCTCTCTACCGTGGCAAGAACGTGGTGCTCGGTCCGGGGGTGAATATCTACCGTACTCCGCTCAACGGACGCAACTTCGAGTATATGGGCGAAGACCCGTATCTGTCGTCCGCTATGGTTGTGCCGTATATCCAAGGTCTGCAATCCTGCGGAGTGGCTGCGTGCGTGAAGCATTTTGCGCTCAACAACCAGGAGGGCAACCGCCATACTGTCAATGTTACGGTGTCCGACCGCGCCCTCTATGAGATCTACCTTCCCGCTTTCCGTGCTGCGGTGGAGCAAGGCAATACTTGGTCTGTCATGGGGGCGTACAACAAATATCAAGGGCAGTATGCCTGCCACAACCACCGCCTGCTGATAGACATTCTGCGGGGTGAGTGGCATTTCGACGGCGCAGTCATCTCCGACTGGGGCGGCACGCTCTCTACCGACGAGGCGATCCGCAACGGGCTTGACCTCGAGTTCGGTTCGTGGACGGACGGACTCACCGACGGCACCTCCAACGCCTATGATATGTACTATCTCGCGCAGCCGTACCTGAAAAAGATACGCAGCGGCGAGGTGGGGACGGAGGAATTGGACGACAAAGTGCGCCATGTCTTGCGCCTAATCTTCCGCACTTCCATGAACCCCAACCGCGGTTTTGGCAGCCTCTGTTCCGAGGCACATATCGCCGCAGGCCGTGCGGTGGCTGACGAGGGTATCGTACTTCTCAAAAATGACCATATTCTGCCATTGCAGGAAGGCAAACGTATTCTCGTAGTGGGGGAGAATGCCATCAAGCAGATGACGGTCGGTGGCGGCTCGTCGTCGCTCAAGGCTAAATATGAAATCTCTCCGCTTCAGGGTATCCGTGAGCGTGCGGGTGAAGCCAACGTGCGCTATGTGCGTGGTTATGTGGGTGATACGGGCGGCGAGTACAATGGTGTTACTACCGGTCAAGACCTCACCGACCACCGCTCTGCGGCGGAACTGACCGATGAGGCAGTCGCTGCGGCGCATGAAGCTGATGTGGTCATTTTCGTCGGCGGTCTCAACAAAGCCGAACATCAGGACGCCGAGGGCAGCGACCGTCTGCAATACGACCTGCCCTACGGACAACCCGAACTGATCACCGCCTTGGCTAAAGCCAACAAGAACCTTGTGGTAGTGATTCTCTCGGGTAATGCGTACGCCACGCCGTGGCTGCCTGAGACCGCAGGTCTGTTGCAGGCGTGGTTCAGCGGTTCAGAGACAGGACACGCTATCGCCGATATCCTCTTTGGCGATGTCAATCCGTCGGGGCGTCTGCCGTTCACGTTTATGCCTTCGCTCACCGACTATCCCGCTCACCAATATGGTGCCGCTGCTTACCCCGGTATCAATGACGAAGTGGAGTACAAAGACGACATCTTTGTCGGCTACCGCTATGCCGATCTCTATGGTCGCAAACGCCCGCTCAAATACACAAGCCAAGGCGTGGCATACACCATCAACGCCCCCAAGCATCAGCCTGTCTTCCCATTCGGCTACGGTTTGAGTTATACTACGTTTGACTACTCCGATGCCACTTTGTCCGGCAATACCGTTTCTGTGAATATCACCAATACGGGTTCCCGCGAGGGCAAAGAGGTGGTGCAACTCTATATATCCGACCGCAAGTCGTCGCTCGTCCGCCCTATGAAAGAACTGAAAGCCTTTGAGAAAATATCCCTGCAACCGGGCGAGACCAAAACCGTGCATTTCACCGTTACCGATGATATGCTTTCCTATTTCGACCCCGATTTGCACCAATGGACGCTCGAACCGGGCACTTTCGATCTGCTCATCGGTAGCAGTAGCGCTGCTATCCATGCTTCTGTTCCCTACAAACGTTAATCCAAGGTACAATAAAAAATAGTGTTGTTTTCAGAAACAGGCTGCCTGACATTCATCGGGCAGCCTGTTCTTTTGCTGTTATGGCAACGCACTCTATTATTCTATAATTCTATGTTTCTATTATTCTATCCCCAAAATCCGTCTGCCGGTCGCATCATAAATCATCCCATCTCGTACAAGGTATATCCGGTTGCCTATCAGAACCTTATACGTACTGTTTGTGTCGGATTGGTCTCCGATATAAGTGGGTGTACCGTGTCCGCCAACAAACAGAGCGATGTAGGTTCTGTTGCCTGTTACCTTCACTTTGCGCGGGTTGTCGGTATTGCCATCGTCCCATTGCAGGAAACGGTTGCTGCCTTTCGGTGTGGCTGTGATGACGGCTGTGGCGTTTGGCGCATACACACCGCCGCCGCTTGTCTGCCCCATCTCCGGTGCGGCACTCTCTACTGTCAGGATATAGCGGATTGCCTCGAAATAAGCGGTAAAGAGGGTGTCCGAGGTGAGGCGCACCTTACGCTCTATGTCCGTATTATAGTCCGACCAGCGTACAAAGCGATAGCCTTCTTCGGGTATTGCACGCAGTATCACATCGGTGCGGTAGGGATAATGACCTCCTCCCGTTACACGCCCGATCATTGTGTCCGCAGGCATAGCGGTCAGTCGGAATTCTTTCGGTGTGAAAAACGCCGTGTAGGTGGTGTCTTGGACGGCAACTACCGTGCGCACCGCATCATCGTCGCCGTCGCTCCAATGCGCAAAATCATATCCGTAGGCGGCTTTGGCACCTATCTCCACCTTTTTGCCCTCTACGCATATCGCCGAACCGTAGGCTTTTCCCATCGCCCTGTTGGCAGACACGGCATGGATATGTACGGCTTTCATGGCGGGGTCGTCGGGGTGCAGCGGGTCAAAATCGTCATCGGGGTCTGCGGGTACGGCTCTGGCTGTCAGTGTAACATCTTCTGTCCCGATAGTATAAGGCAATTCTATTGCTTTGGAAATCAGCGAGTCCCCCTGGTACCAACCGTCGAAGACATAGCCGAAAGCCACTGCGGCACGTAGCATCAGTGGGGTTCCGGCAGGATACATACGTCCCGAAGCGAGATTGAAGGTAACAACATCCTCAGGTGCGGAAACCAACTCCAGTCGGCTGTAGATAATCCGCTTTGCACGCAGGGTAAACGTTGCATCTTTCTCTCCGACGATATAGGTAAACGCGGTCGTGGGGGCAATCGGTTCGTTGTCTTTGTACCAGCCTTCAAATACATAATCCGCATTCATCGTGGCGCGGATGATCAGTGTGTCGCCCTCCGGATATCGGGCTTCCGTGGGCAGGTTCAGTCGTGCAGACCCCTCGGGTTCGCAAACCAGTCGTATAGTGCTGGTCAGTTCGGTGGCAGGGTCGTCGGGGTATTGCGGATCAAAATCGAAAACCGCCACAAACTCGGCATTGTAGTCTCCCACTATATAAGTGAAAGTGGCTCGGTCGGTGAAATACTCTCCGTTGAGGAGCCAGTGCGAAAATACATAATCCGTATAGGCAGTGGCGGAGATCTCCACCTCCTCGCCGGGCGTATACCGCCCGCCTGTGTCGGACACCTCTCCCGCTTGTGCATCATCGGGCGCAATCGAAACGGTATAATGGGGGGTATGCGTGAAGACCGCTGTCAGGGTAGCGTCTTTGTCGCCCATCGTATAAGTACACTCCTTTTCGTGCGAGTAGAATTTCCCGTCCAGCAACCAGTATTGGAAATGATAATCGGTATTGGGCGTACAGCCTATCTCCACGACGCTGTTCGGGTAGTACTCCCCTGCGCCGGTCAGCGTGGCGGCTCCTTCGATATTGGTCAGGAGGTTCAGTCTGTGCGTCGCTATTTTTGCCATGTGCGCTACAAAAACCGTGTTTTCAGGGGTAACGGTATAAGTGAAACGGGGCTCTTCGGAGCAACGTACACCGTCCTGCGCCCAATAGTCGAACCGATAGCCTTCCGCGGGTGTACAGCCGATGGATACGCTTGCGCCTGCGGCAAAAGTACCCGCACCTGTTACCGTCGCCCCCTCCGCAGGATCGGCACTCACGCTTACCCGGTATGCAGCAGCGGGGTCGGGCGGCAGGACAGGGTCAAAATCGTCTTCTTGCTGCGCCCGCACAGGTATGACTCCCAAGAGCGCAACAAAGCACAGGTATATGATGAAAAGATATTTCTTCATTACCCGTAGCCTTACTTGACGATGTATTTCCAGGCTTTGTCGCCTGCTACAACCATATATACACCGGCAGGCAACGGAAGCAATCCATTTTGTACATTTTTTCCCACCAGCATACCCGTTGCGCTATATACCTCTACAGGCTTGCTACCCTGTATGTATAGTCCGTTTGCGGCGGGTTCTATCCGCATATCGTCGGTGGGGGTGTCAGTGCCCTGCGGGGTACGGCTGCGCACAAGGGCAAAACGGCTTGTGTGCATACCTGCGCCCGCGGAGAAGATATAGTCGCCGTCGGCAAAATCGTGTAGTCGGTCTTGTTCGCGGTCAAGCAGGTAGAAAGCGGTGTCCATACGCACTGCGGAGATAGTGTACATCCCCGCTTTCGGCAGACGCACGCCCAATTCAATCGTTCCCGTACCCATCGGGCGCTCGTTGATGGCGTACTCCACGTTGTCTTCGTCGTAAGAGAAAATTTGCGGTATGCTGTTGTCCGTGGTCATAAATTTGGCAGCGTCCGCCCCAAGGTCATATTCCAAACCTGCCTCGCCGTTGATGACGATACGGGTGTCATCGCTTGCTCTCTCCGAAGCCAGTACCAAGTTGATAATAGCCCGCTCTTTGTTCGGCTCCTGCGTGTATGCTGCGGATTGTTTGCGTCGCTGGCGTTGCTCGTCCATCTGCTGTTTGGTCATTGCCTTGCTGCGGTCGAAAGTCAGTTCCGTATCTTTCGTCTCGGCGTTTTGCAGGAAGAAACCCTCGTAGGGCGAGAAATAGTACTCGTCGTCGCCGGGGCGTACGGTGCGATAGTTGCTTGTCGCCACATCCCATATCGTGATAGGTGCAGTCGTGTTCAGGTCGCTGATGTTGTAGTATCCGAGGAACGGATTGGAAGCATAGTTCCAACTCGTGTTACTCGCTTTGTCCGCAGGGAAAAATTTCAGAATGATGTTTTCTATCAGGTGACAGAAATCGGGCGAAGGTACCACTATCGAGATGTCGCCGCCGGTGGCGAAGTTGAACAGGAAGATATAGCCGTGTCCGGGGTATAGGTATTCCTGCTCTTTCGGCACGCGCTTCCAGCCCGTGGTGTCTCTCTCTGCGCGTATCTGACCGTCATATTCGTAAATGACGTATTTGGCATTGGCGTGTATATCCGCTATGCGCACCTCAAACGGGAAACCCAGGAAATACCATTTCTTTCCGATAATGCTGATGTTCTGTATCAGCGAGTCCACACGCAGGTTGCAGCCTGCTATCACCGAGCCCCACGCTTCGTCGCCGTCGCTGCCGATCACTATATTGCCGATTCCCGTGGTATCACATTCGCCTTCCTCTATCGTCAGTCCCGCTCCCGGGTACAGCAGTGCATTCGGGTTGCCTTTCAACGGGTCGTCTTCGCAGCGTATGGTGATGTCCCCCGTACCGTAGAAATCGTCATATACAAAATCCTTGTCCATCCGCTCGCGGTGGATAAACTGCGACCACTGCGTGTCGTACAGGTACTTCATCTCCGTATCTTCTACGTTGGGTACATAAAGTGTTGCATTTGCGTTTGCATACGGTGAAAACGTGTTCTGACCGATCGTGAACGGGTCGAACAGGTAACTATACACGCTTTTCACTTGGCAGTCCTTGAATGCGTAGTCCTCTATATCCGTAACCAAACCGGGTATATCCACATTGCGCAGATTGGTGCAGTCGGCAAATGCATGATGCCCGATCTTCTGTAGTTTCTTCGGAAATTGTATATTATCCAAGTTTTTGCAACCTACAAACGCATTTGCCGCTATTTTGGTCAGCGTGTTGGGCATTGCAACGAACTTCAACCCTGTGCATGCGCCGAAAGAAAGAGTATTTAGTTCTGCAAGGTGTGGGGGGAGAATGACAGTGTCTAAATAGCAATAATAGAAAGCCCCGATACCTATGGATTGTATGCTGTCACATAAGATGGAAACTTTTTGGAGATTGTTATTTCCTGCAAAAGCAAAAGCCGATATGGTTGTTAGTTTCGAGTTTTTGGGAATGTATAGCGTTTGTAATGCTCCGCCTGAATAGGGGCTGTCTAACGGAAAGTTGCTCTCTGGGTTGTTATTAGTTCCATAACTATCCACTATATGATTGGGTATAATATTGGTATGGGCATATCTTACAGTATTCCCGGCAAAGGCTTGATTGCCAATATTTTTTACATCTTCTGGAATTACAACATCGGTCAATCCCGTCCCCTGAAATGCCGATTTCCCGATAGCGGTGAGCGTCTCGGGGAATGTAACCGAGTGCAGAGCCGAGTAACCATAGAATGTACTATCGCCTATTGCTTGCAAATTCTCTGGTAGCACTATTTCCTGCAAATAAGGGGTATTCAACACATTCGGTTCTATCCAAACCACGCTGTTTGGCAGTACGGCTTTGCGGATATGTGTCCCCGTTCCTGTAAACGAGTATGCCGTCAGGGTGTCTTGTTTCGAGTGATACCCTTTGGTATATTCGTAACTGTTTGCCAAAATACGGGCGTCGCGCAGGTCTATATCCAACAGGTTCGGCATTTGGTTGCGCATCATCATAATGTCGTAACCATTGATTGTGCCGCTGATAGTCAGTGAGGTGATCTTTTTCAGACTGTCCAACCCCAATGTCTGCTGCAGAGCCGATTTGTCGGACATTGCTTCCAAATGAACTATGGCAGCGGCACCATTCAGTGGCGCGATAAAATCATATCCCGACCACGCTGCTTTGTATTTACCCACATCCGGCACCAAGAACAATGTGTTTTTATCAAATGCATTGTTGCTTAATGCTGCAGGCTCTTCGCCTAATACCGTAACGGTTAATGCCTTAGAGGTAAATGCATCGTTTCCAATGACTGTTATGTTTGCCGGTAGGGTAATGGTAGTCAGCAACGAACAGCCATTAAACGCCATTCCGCCTATGCCAACCAAATTTTTTGGCAGGTTTACCGATCTTAAAGCCGAGCACCCATCGAATGTCCTGTCTTCTATATTGGTTACTTTGTCGGGAATGGTGATTTCTGTCAGCGACTGGCATTGATAGAAAGCCAGTGTGGCAATGGATGTAATACTCTCTGGTAAAGCGATAGTCCGTAGAGAGATGCAGTACTCAAAAGCGGAACTCCCGATACCGGTTAAGCCCTCGGGCAGGGTAACCGATGTCAGGGCTGTACAATCCTCGAACGTGCGGTCATATATCTGCGTTACATTCTGTGGAATGATTATCTCGGTCAGACCGGAGCAGTTGTTAAAAGCATAGTCATAGATGTTGCTGATGCTGTTCGGCAATGAAACGGCTGTCAATGAGGCGCAAGCCTGAAATGCTCTGGAACCGATGGCGGTTACCGTATATGTCTCTCCGTTGTATTCCACGCTCTCGGGAACAACCACCTCACCGGCGTAGGAAACATAGTTCCGGTCCCGGTAGGTTACCGTGGCGGTATGATCAGTGCTGTTCAGGTTATAATAGATGCCGTCTATCTTTGCCGTATAGGCGAAAACCGCTGCTGACACCGTCAGCAGCAAACAAAAGGATAAAACTTTCTTCATAGTCTGATGGATGGTTATTGAATAGGATTTGATGGTTGTATTTTTGAACATATTTGTATATAATTTTCCGTGCATGTGTATTCACATACACAATAGCGTGCAAAGTTACGCAAATATCCTGACATCCCAAAATAAAAATAAACACATTGTCTGTTTTGTTAAAAAATGTCTTTCGGGGTGCCTGTGCGGCTGATAGCGGCGCGTGCTGCGCACCCAATGGTATTGTGCGCCACTGTCCGCCGAAGGCTTATTCTATCGGGATTGGCGGCTGAATAACCTATGAATCACCCAAGAATCACCCAAGAATCACCCAAGTTTAACCTATGCTTGTCAGCACGAGATCAAACGGTTGCTTTGTACGTTTTGAGGTTGATTCGGTTACGTGTTCGGTTTGCTAAAATACGTATAAGGTTGAATAGAGTGCCGGATAGGTTTTGCTTTTTGCCTATGTTTGTTATTAGTAGTCGGTATGTTTTTAGAGATGTATATTTATGCAAAATGAAAGTTTTTTCTTTTTTTTTGTGTCTTTTTCTTGCGTTTTTCTTTTTTTTATGTGTAATTTTGCACCGATTTTTGGTATTAGTTTTTCTTTCTGAATTCTTTGTATTAGTGCTGTTTGTTTTGGAAATGTAAATATAATTCAGTGAGTATCATGTATATAAGGTAAAAATAAGTTGTTTGATGGTTAAATTTATTATACTATGAGGGTACAAAAAGAACTACTGATTTTCAGTTGGATAATGTTTGCAACTGTTGCTGCCTATGCCCAGACTGTAATAATCCCGTATTCAATGAGTTTTGAGGAAAATTCTTCAGAGGCGTTGGATTTGTCTCAAAACTGGGTTCTGAATGTCGGTAGTCAGGCGGCAGTGTGCAACGACCGCTGGATAGTCGGCAATTCTGTACATAGTGATGGCCGGCGTTCATTGTATATCGTAAGCAGTGATACGTTGACCGTACCTTGTTTCGGTAAATCGGCAAACCTTCAGTTTGCATATCGTGATTTTAAGTTGCCTGCGGGTTCCTACTATCTGTCATTCGATTGGTTAAATGCGGGAAATGTGGAAACGGCACTCTATGCGGGATATGTTATGTATTCCAATCCTACGGTGGGTGCGGTGTCTTATATTACAGCCAATGCAAATAGCGGTGTGATGCCTTCGGCATTGACCAATATCAATAATTCCGGTGCGCTTTATGGTATGTCTGTCTGGCAACAATATACCTTTCCGAATACAATCAATGTGTCCGCCACCTCAACCAATACATTGCGTTTTTACGTGGCGTGGGCTAACAAAGGAAACAGCGCATTGGCAGATTCCGTTTTCGGTGCGTGTGTGGACAATATCCAGATTGTAGATTCGCGCGTCAAACCCGCAAAGAATATTGTAGCAACGTCCGTAACCTGTGATACGGTATTGCTCACGTGGAGCGGTTCGGCGGATACCTACATCGTTCAGTATCGTTCTGTCGGGTCTAATATATGGAGTACTGTCAATTACGACCCGTCAATGGGAACGTCTGCACTTGTAGGGGGATTGGATGAAGGGAGTTATAATTTCCGTGTTCGCAGTGTTTCTTATGATAAACAGGGTACTGCTCTTTATGGTGCTTATGCCTATTATTCGGGTGAGTATCTGGTTTATTGTAACGACAGGCATTGTTTGACATATTTTGATCTTACAGCCCCCAATGTCGTTTGTTCCTATGGTAAAACGGAATATACTGCCGATATGTCGGTTAATGCGCAGAAGCCGTTTGAGAATACGGGGATGATAGATTATGGTTGGGAGTCCAAGCTGAGCCGCCATACAGTATGCTGGGATGCGAATGCCACGGATCCGCGTACGGGTGATAAACTGCGTGTTGTTCCTGCCGGTAGCAAGGCTTCCGTTCGTTTGGGAAACTGGGACGATGGCAATGAGGCGGAGGGTATTACTTATACGATGACTATCGATTCGGCTTCGTGTATATTGATGTTGCAATACGCCGTGGTGTTGCAGGACCCGAACCATGACCCTGACGAACAACCGCGGTTTACAATAGAAATATGCGATGAAAACGGGCAAAAAATAGACCCGATGTGCGGTTATATCAATTTTGCCGCAGATGCTTCCCGTGAAGGGTGGCATACTGAAGGCAGCGGGTATGACCAGGTGACGTGGAAAGATTGGACTACTATCGGCTTGAACCTGAGTGCATACGCAGGAAAGACCATAACCGTTCGTTTGGCAACTTTCGATTGTACCCTGGGTGCGCACTACGGATATGCTTATTTTGTCTTGGATTGTGCGAGTGCAACCATCGAATCTGCCAGTTGTGGTGCCGATACGCATTTTTCAGCCGAGGCTCCGGCAGGTTTTGCCTATCGTTGGACCACCCAGGACGGAACGGTGGTCTCCACTTCGCGGCAATTGGATGTCATCTCGTCGGACTCCGTAGAATATATATGCCGTCTGACCAACCTGGAGGAAGAGTCATGCTGGTTTGAACTCAAAGTGTTGGCATTGCCTAAATTTCCCGTTTCGGATGGTATATGGTCATACACTCCCGCGGATTGCAAAAACCGTGTAACTTTCAAAAACAAGAGTTATGTCCAGACACGGTATGGAGGAACAATAAGCAACAACTATAATCAGAACCTGACAGGATTTAAATGGGATTTCGGAGACGGAACGGAATCCGTACAGCCTGTTTGTACACACGATTTTCCCGCTTCCGGCGGTACCTATATGGTTACGCTTTCCACGTGGTTGACTGAAGAATCAACCGATTGTACGGATGATACCGTTTTTGTTGTGGTTCTGCCTGCTATCGGCGATACCGTATTGCGGGATACCATAGATATATGCGATGGCGGTTTTTATGAATTCGGCGGATCCAAATATACAGACAGCGGTGATTATGCCTACGACGATTTGAGCGATGCCGGATGTAATATACATCATACCTGCCATTTGCGTGTCCATCCTACATCAGAAAACCTGTTAGCCGATGTGGCATTGTGCTATGGAGATACCTATTGCTTCAATGATACCGTCTGCTACTTGTCTGCAAAAGACGGTCTGTTCCGCTATACCTTTGTCAACCGGTATGGTTGCGACAGCGTGGTGATAGCCCATATCCGTTATGCCGATGAAATCCTTCCGGTTTTGGATGTTACCCAGATGTCCGCAGAGGTGGATGAGGCTACGGTTCGGATTGGCGGTTCGGGTTACACCTACTATACGATTGATGGCGGCGAACAACTCACTTCATCTCTATTCATTACTACAGAAGCCGGAGATTATCAATTCTTGTTCTATAATGATTTAGGTTGTGTGGATTCCGTGTCGGTGAATATCCAATCGCCTTGTCTGCGCAATCGCTTGTTTCAGCGTTGGAATGACATAGTGGCTATATATAATAATGAATATATGCACGATTCGTTGAACTTTGTATCTTATCAATGGTTTGAGGATAACACTCTGATTGAGGGGGCAACACAGTCTTACTATTGTGCTCCTGCAGGCTTGACCATTGGTGCAGAATATACGTGCAGGGTTGGTTTCGCAGATGGCACTACGGCAATGATTTGCCCGTTAGTGGCAGAAGACCTGGTGCATACCGCCGACCGGGTAACAGTGGCTCCGACGGCAGTTTCAGCAGGCGGGAATACGCAGGTGCATGTCCCGCAAGCGGGTAATGCGGTATGCTATAATACAATGGGACATAAACTGACAGAGTATGAGTTGGGCGTGGGCAATAATATTCTCTCTCTCGCATCGTTGGAACGTGGCGTATATATATTGCAAGTATTTCAGAACGAAGATGTTACCACCTATCGCCTGACAATACAATAAGGTTGCAGCGTGTTTCGAGAAATTTTCCTATAATATAAACAAAAATTGTTTTGCCGATGAAACATTTTTTACACCTTTTGCTCATCTTATCATTGTTTCTTTCTTTTTCTGTTTCTGCAGATGCTGCACCACAGAAAAAGAAAAAAGACAATACGTGGTACACCAAGGGACCGGATATCCACTACCTGACTATGTGGGGTGGTGCCGGTTATTCAGGGTTGGCCGGCAACTATAGTGCGGTTTCTTGGGGAACAGGCACACGGTTTGAGGAAACTTTTGAACAACGTTTTGTCGGCGGTGTCGGCGGACTATTAGGTATAGGCTACGAGTTGCACCATAATCGCTTTATGTTCTCGGCAGGGTCGGAATTACGCTTTTTCTCTTCGCGCAATAATATAGGTTATACAGCTCATATTATGCGGGATGATTATGCCACAATTACGCAACATTATGTTTTTGACGATTATAGTGAGACACAAGCCATAGGGCAGGTGATGGTGCCTGTTATGTTCGGTGGCAATTTTGAACGCTATTATTTCTTGGCAGGAGCAAAAGTAGGCTATACTTTTATGGGCAATTATACCCAATATGGTGGTTTGACTACGTATGTTACAGAGCATTTGGCAATAGATGATTGGGCGGAGCAACCCGCCCACAATTGGAAAACCGCAGACAACATTGCAGAACATCCGCTTTATGCCGGCGGCAATAAGGGTAAAAATAAATGGGGATTGGACGTGGCTCTATCGGCAGAGTTCGGTGTGAATCTGAATGAGTTCTTCTCTGAAGAATGGAACAAGCGGAATGAGGAGTCTGCTCATCCTTGGCGTATGCGGATAGGCGCATTTATCGATTACGGTATGCCGATCTTATCCCCGTCTAATAAGCAGGCCGGTAGCCATCTGGCGGATGTTCCCGTGATTAACGAACTGGGAAACGAGCCCAATTCCGGTATGCTGACCACCCGTTCGGTTCATCAGACGGATTTGGCAGATAAGTCACTCAGTTCGTTATTGGTGGGAGTAAAGTTCACGGCATTATTCCAACTCAACAAAATAAAACAACCTAATCCGCGTGTTGTGTTTGTGGCTACGGATAACGAAGGTAGACCGCTTAAAAGTGTGGCATCTGTTGTAATAAAGAACGAAGATAAACCCAAACAAAAGCCTAAGGTGCGCTCTCTGGGTAAGAAAAATACCGTAACGGCACGTTATGCAAAGGGCAACTATGCAATGCTGGCTCAGGCTGCAGGGTATCTTCCGTCCAATTTTGCAGGGGATACGGTTAAAATTTCACATACGGTAGATTTGGATACCGTCTATTTCCGCTTGATTCCCCAACCGCGTTTGGTATGTTATATTCACGATGCCGAGACCGAACAACAGATCGCAGGAGCACTCTCATTCGCCAGTCGTAGTACAGATGGGCATAATAAAACCGGCGCAACTGCCGTCGAACAACCCGCTGTAATTTCTCTGCACTATGGCGATGTGTTTGATACCAGGATTTCAGCATCCGGTTATCATACAGATTCGGCAATTATTTCCAATTTGACAGATACGTTGCATTTTTATTTGCGCCCAATTCATCGGATGCGCCATATATTGCTTCTCAAGCATATGTATTTCGCTACCGATAAAACGGATATTCTGCCAATATCGGATTCCGACCTGAATATCTTGTACAATTTCTTGACAGAGAATCCCAGGGTGCGTGTGCTGATAACGGGACATACGGACTCCCAAGGTTCGGAGTCGCATAACCAGGTGTTGTCCGAAGGACGTGCCAATAGTGTAAAAGAGGCAATGACAGAGCGTGGTATAGACGCAGATCGTTTGGAAACAAACGGCAAAGGAGAAAGTGAGCCCATAGACACAAACGATACCGAAGAGGGACGTCAGAACAACCGTCGTGTGCAAATAACCGTATTGAATGCTGATGAGGCGGAGGAGGATGTATGGTAAAGCAAATAATGTATAAGTTGTTTTTCTGCATTGCGCTTATATCGGTGAGCATCTCTATGCAGGCACAAGTATATAGTTGTGATTTTGAGTCAGCGGCAGAAAACAGCCGGTGGAGTTTGAACCATGTGAACCGTGCGACGCAGTTGGAAAACAAATGGTATATCGGCAGTGTCGGTCAGTTCGGGACTACGGGGAAAGGCGGATTGTATATTTCCTCGGATGCAGACTCTGCCCGTGCTGTATATAGTGCTACGGCGCAGATGTTCACATTGGCTTATTGCGATGTGAATATGCTTGTGGCGGGTAATTATACCATTATGTTTGATTATCGTATAGGCGGCTCGCCAAGCGCAAAGATGCATGTGTGGTGGTTGCCACAGGATATAAATTTGGCTTCTGCCACTTCTGCCGCACCTACCAACTGGTTGGCAAAGGGCGGGGTTCTGATTGCATCGGCTTTGCGTGATACCAGAATCTGGAAAACCTTTACAGGACATTTTGTTATTCCCAGTTCGACGACTAAACCGGGTAGATTGGTGTTCGTCTGGGAGAGTGCGAAGAGTACGCCTGTTGCTCCTGCTGCCTGTGTGGATAATATAGAGGTTTTTAATGGAAATGCACTCTGTGCTGCGGCTCCTACCGATTTGTCCTATACGCAAGGGGTGGTGTCGTGGAAGGGGGCTGCAACACAGTATGAAGTATGTATATACAACTCCTTTACCGACTCTTTTGAGCAATTGCAAACCATAACAGGACATTCATGGACACCCAACCCTACCAAGGAAGGTATGCTGTATTTGTATGTACGCGCTTTATGCGAGAATGGCGGTCATTCCGAATGGAGCAGTACGTCGGCTTTCGTGTACATACATGGTGCCAGGTGTATCGATTTTTATGATATATCCGACAATCCGAATTCTACAGGCGTATGCTATACGGGCGATTTTGATACCTTTATCAAGAAAAGACAACAAGGCACAATGGAAAAGGTGGATTTGGGATATGAATCGGAGCAGAGTATGCACACCATCCATTATATGCAAGGTGAAATCGATCCTAATACCGCAGAGATAGATGGCGGGTTGGTTACTATCCCGCAGGGAGAGATTGCCTCTGTGCGGTTGGGTGCATATACATCATCCGGACGTTCTGCACGGATAGAATACAAGTATGACGTACTTCCAGGAATGTCTGATTTGCTGGAGTTGAAATATGCTGCGGTATTGGAATCAGGAGGGCATGGTTCCTCTTTGACGGATACGGATATGCAACCTACCTTGCAGTTGGAAGTGCTGGATGGCAATGGTAATCCGTTAGGATCGAGTTGTACACAGTTTACGTTTATGCCGGGCTATGGTTCTACTGCCAATTGGCATAGCGACCCCAATGCGGCTGACTATGGAAAGGTGTATTGGTGTGACTGGACTACAGTTACTGTCTCGCTCCGTCCGTATATAGGACAGACGCTTACCATACGTTTGACCTCTACACGGTGTTCCTATGATACCCATTATGCTTATACCTATTTTACGCTGGGATGCCGTTCCGGAGACTTGCAAGGTATAGCCTGTGGCGATTTTTCAACGGATAGGTTTATTGCTCCTGAGGGATTCACCTGCCGTTGGTATAAAGAGAGTGATCCTACACAGTCTTCTATATTGAATGCAAACGGAGAAGAGTATTTTGATACTTTGCATATATCAGTGAAGGATACGGCTATTTATATGTTGGAGTGCCACAACAAAGAGGATTACAGTTGCTATTATACGCTTACAGCCAACCCTAATCCCCGTTTCCCCGTAGCAGATATATCTGCGGTTGCAACGATAGGAAATTGTCAGCATAATGTACGTTTCTCGAACCATTCTTATGTGGCTATTATCAATCGTTTGGATAGCACGATGACTAAATCGGACGAATCTGTACAGGATGTAATTTGGAATTTCGGGGACGGTACCCCGGAGGTGTCGTCTTCAGATACGGTGCAGACGCATATCTATCCGGAAACGGGCGGTGTATTTGCACCTTATGTGGTGGCATCTATGAGCAATGGTGTATGTCAGGATACGATGTATTTGGATACTCTGTATTTGGAGAATCTATATAGCAAGGATGTGGATACGATAGTGCATTGTTGCGAAAACGAAGGATACAAACTACCGACAGGCAAGGTGGTATATGCAGATACGCTGTATCAATGGCAGACCCAAAACAAGTATGGGTGCGAAGTCTCCAATTCAATCCAAGTGCGCTATCACAATGGCGCAGAAAGTACCCGCACAGAAGAACTCTGCGAGGGAGGTTATGTGGAGTTTGAAGGCGAACGCTATACCAAAACCGGCGTATATGATGTACATTTGAATACAATCTATGGTTGCGACAGTCTGCTTCGGCTCAATCTGACGGTGTTGCCCCAATTAAGTGTGCAAGTACCGGATACGATAGTTGTCTGTGCAGATGCCCCTGTACTGAATATTCCCTATCAACATATAGCAGGGCGGATATCAGCTGTGGCAGTATCGTTCCCTGCCGGTGCAGTGGCGCAGGGAATGGAACCATTATATGAATTTGATGCTATGGAGGAAGTTAATATCCCTCTTGTGCAGGGGTTGTGTCCTGATAACTATCATCTTACCATAGATTTTGGTGCTCCCGACTGCCCAACAGAACCGATAACGACAGTATTGCGCATCTATTATGCATCCTCTGTAATAGAGCAGAAAAATGATTTGATTGCTTTGCTGAACGATCAGTATAATGGCGGGTATCAATGGTCGGGTTATCAATGGTACTGCAACGGGCAGCCTGTTGCTGATGCCAATACTTCCTATATAGTGGTGGATGACAGTCATCTGGGAGATGAGTATTATTGTGTATTATTGCGTGAAGACGGGGTGTCTATGCCTACATGCCCTATTATTTACAGGGGCGGAAAGACGGCTCTGGCAGACGGTGTGATGAGCGGTAAAATTTATCCCACAATACTTTTGCCGCAGCAACCGATATACATAAGCGGGCTGAAGAATGTTGCCGTAGTGGATATGGTTGGCCGTATGGTGGGTGAATATGCCTTACCTTCAGGTTCCGTTGCCACTATTCCTGCACCGACTCATACAGGTGTTTATTTTTTGATTGCTGACCATTATGTTGCAAAAATTATTGTTGAATAAATATATGTTGCTTTGCATTGTGCTGGTTCCCACTATTCAGATACCGGCACAATCTTATCGCACACATTCTGCGGGGGCGGTACACAGTATAAGTCTTTCGTTGGGCGGTGGAGCGTCAATGAGCAACAGTCATTGGTCGCAGGAAGCGCCCGTTCTAAAAGACAGAATGGGGGGAAATGCACAGGCGGGCTTGGCATACGAGGTATCATGCGATTGGTTTATTTTGGGTTTCGGCGTAGGAGTGGAGTATGATTATACCCGCCAGCGTATAGATTCTTTTGCTGATATGTTTGAGCGTTTGGACAGAGAAGATGATGCGATCACTTATGCATATCGCTATACCGACTATAAAGACAGGCAGCAGCGTTTTATGCTTTCCGTTCCGTTATATGTGGGTGCGAATATCGGTCGTTATTGTTATTTGCTTGCGGGTGCGAAAACAACCTTTCCTATTCAGGCAAAGCATCGGACACAGACTATTTTGTCCACAGACGGAACATACAATCGTTTTATTCACACCATAGAGAATGTCCCTACGTATGGATATTATCCGGCGGCGGAGTATGCTTATGATGGTGAGTATCTGGATGCGCAGTGGTATCTTGCCCCATTGCTGGAAGTAGGTGGCAATTTCCGTATAAATGAGGTAACCGGTATGCGCATAGGACTGTATGCCGAGTATAATTTTCCTTTTCGCGCCTATGCAGGAAATGTGTTGGTTGACTATTCCCATGTAGATAAAGATCCTCATCAGTTGAGTTGGGATAACCTAAAAGACAATATCCGATTTAATGCCACATCAACGACGACTTATTGCAGGAAAGCCACAGCATACTGGACTATAGGTTTGAAATGGACCTGTCGGTTTATGTTCCCGAAACGTCATAATGTATGCCGTTGTTTGGAGATGTAGGCATATGATAAAATGGATAAGGAGGCAAAAAGCGAACATCGAAGCATAGGCATGGCTGAACGTGTAATTGCCATGAAATCAGTCTGTTTGCTGATTTAAGGAGAGAAATGTGTCTAACTAACTGTAATACAAGCAAAAACCGCCTAATCACATACCAATCACATACGAATCACATACACCTGATAATATGATGATATGGTTAGGTCGTGCCAATAGGGTACAAAGAAACAGATAGATGTCATTTGCCATACAAAATAGACAAATTAGATGAAATCAACAATATGTATTCTGTAGTTCGGATAGATTACAGAGTGTAGTATTTATTAACTAAAAACAACCAACAATATGAGAAAACTTTTACTACTTTTTCTTGGAGTATTCTGTCTGTTGTGTTCTGCAGAGTCCGATATTCGGTATGCCCTGTCCCCTATTGGTTTTGAGGATGCGGTTATACCGGCGGGGTGGACACAAGAGAATGTAGAGGGTACAGTAAACTGGCAGGTCGAGGGTGGTGCCAATGTGAGTCTTGCCAATCCAGCGGGTGCCAATACCGGAGATTATCGTTTGGCGATCCGCCGCGCGACAGGTTCGGCAAATAGTTTTGTAACCCGTCTGATCTCGCCGGCAATGGATTTGACAGAGATGCAGAACCCCGAGTTGTGTTTTGCCCATGCGCAGGTGGCGTCTTTTGATTATTTTGACACCCTGCGTGTATATTATCGTACCACATCGGCTGCGCCGTGGACTCTGTTGCGAGAGTATGGTGCGCCCGTTTCAGCGTGGAAGACGGAGTCGGTACCCTTGGAGAAATACTTGCAGGGTACCGCCTATCAGGTTGCGTTTGAGGTTTCGGATCACGCAGGTAAGGGTGTGGTGCTGGATGACATTTGTATTTTACAACCTTCCATATGCCAAAAACCGCTTTTCCAGATGGTGCAACCGACTTCTACTTCTGCGTTTATAGAGTTTGTAGCGGGAGGTACGGGTTATGGCAGCACTGCCGATTTGTTTGATTTGATTGTTTCAGACAGCGCATTGGCAGATCCTGCAGCCGCACGAGCAGCCGAAGTAGTGTATATGCAAAAAGGAATGAGTGATAACTCTGTTTTGCTCAGTAACTTAGATGGTTATACCACTTATTACGTTTATCTGCGTACCAATTGTGCGGACAACGCTTCCGGTTATACCGATTGGACGGCTACGGAGTTTCAAACCACGATGTTGAAGTCTCTTCCCTATAATGAAGATTTCAATCGGAAACGTGTTTCTTCTGATTTTATAACTCCTGAAGGCTGGACTTTCGGAACGAATATAGATGGTGTGAGTGTACCATACGTGTATGTGGGCAGTACGTCGTCGTATAAGCAGAACTACTCGGTGGATAGTAGTGCTTACCTGGCATTTGCAGGAGCAGCATCAACAAGTATAAGTCCTATTCCGCAAGGGAAATATGTATATGCAGCCACACCGGAATTGGATGGTGATTTGTCAAAGTGTGAGGTGTCGTTCTGGGGCACGGCATATACGTACATATACAATGGTGTTAAGGACTATGCGGCAGAACTGACAGTAGGTGTAATGACCGATCCGGCAGATTATACTACGTTTACTGCCGTCCGGACGGTCAAGGTTGAGTCTGCTTACCAATTCAAGCATTTTGTTGTTTCGCTGAGAGACTATTCCGGCGCCGGAAAATATGTGGCATTACGCTCATCAGCCGATATGCAGAATGTATTTTTTGTTGACAATTTCTCGGTATCAGAGTCAACGGTCTCCGTACCGGAAGATATTCGCGTCTATAATGTTACACCCTTTGGTTTTGATGTGTCAGCATTGCTCAACGGCGCAGACAGTTGGAATATCAGGGTGTCGAACAAGTATGTCAGGGATGCCGCTTTGCTTTCATCGGGCGATTGCTTGATAGCAGAAAGCGGAATAACCGGTTCTACCTACCATATAACAGGCAATAATATAGCAGGTAAGACGATTAAGGTATATTTGCAAGCGGTGAAGAATGGTGTGGCTTCTGCATGGTCATTCCCTGTGACGTTGCGTGTTCCTACGCAGGCAGTGCTTCCGGTAGAGTTGAATATGAATACCGGTTACGCATCGGTAAATCTGTACGCACTGAACAACGAGATACATAATATATCTTCTACCAAGGCTATTGACGGGGTTTATTTTCCGTTGCGTGCTTTTGAGTATGTCTATCCCGCAGTTTCTACATCTTCTCCGACTTACGATGGCGGTCATTTGGTACTAAGAGGTATTGACAACTATTTTGTGTTCCCTTATGTGGATAAGGTGGACTCTCTGATACTTTCTTTCCAATTGGCATTGGGTTATTCCTATTCTTCAAATGCCGGTCAGGGACGTGTGGCAGTAGGGGTAATGACTGATCCGTATGATCTGTCCACATTCACGGAAGTAGGGCGTTTTGAAGGAGAAAGTACCTATGCAAAATGCGAGTTGGATTTTTCCTCCTATACGGGTAGTGGACATTATGTTGCTATTCGCGCCATAGCCCCACAAACACTGAGTTCGTCTTATGGTAGCGATAATGTATTAGACGATATAGTATTGAAGAAGATTCCCACCTGCCGTTTGCCGAAAGATGTAGCGGCGGCTCCTACTACGGAAACCGTTGATATTACTTGGAATGCATCGGGAATGAATAAATGGCTTGTCAGTCTGTATGATGACCGGCAATTGGCAACATTGCTGTCGGACAGCATTGTTTCTGCACCGTCAGTCCGGTTGAACGGATTGGTATCCGGTAGACAATATTATTATACTGTCCGTACAATATGCGGAACGGATACTATAGAAGCGGAGAATACCTATACTTTTTCTACTGCCGTTCAGATACCTTTTAAGGAGAATTTTACTACGACCACATTGCCTTCCGGCTGGGGTCGCTATTCAGGATTGTTGTCTGACATTTGGAATGGTAAGGATCTTACAACCACTTCTTCGTCATGGAGTTTCGGGGCGAACAAGGGTGGTGTTACAACGGATGGCAATGCAGCCTATATCAATATATATGGCACGGGATGTAAGGCTTGGTTGGTTAGTCCGAACCTGTATATAGATGCATCTTCCGATGCGGTAGTCCGTCTTACGTTTGATGCTGCATTGGTGGCTTTTAGCAGTTCCAATGCCGATAAACGGAACACGGGAACGGATGATCAATTTGCAGTAGTAATCAGTACCGATGACGGTGCTACGTGGAGTCGTGCCAATACCACGGTTTGGAATAATGCCAATGACAGTACCACTGACTATGTACTGAATGATCTTCCGTTGCAAATGCAGAAAATCAGCATTGACCTGTCTCAATATACAGGCGGTTCTGTCCGCATAGCGTTCTATGCCGAGTCTACGGTATCAAATGCGGACAACTATTTGCTGATAGATAATGTGGCGGTTTCGGAATACGACGCCAATTGTCAGGGTATAAGTTCTTTGTCGGCTCTTGCCGTAAGTTCTACAGAAGCAAATGTGATGTGGACTGCAGGAGGGGAGCAAAGCGTGCATATGGATGTGTATGACGAAAGTAATAGTCGTGTGTTCTCTGATAATGTAACGACATCGCCTTATACATTGACCAATCTCACCGGCAATACGGAATACAGAGTCGAGGCCTACCAGAGTTGTAATCCCCATGGCGATACGTTGAGTGTATCTTTCCGCACTCAGTGTAGTGCTTATACGATTGAAGGTTTCGGCACAGCAGATTTCTCGGATGCTGAGAGTCTGCTATGTTGGACCACGGGTATAGGGGATACCACCGGCGTGGGAAACAGAACGCTACGTGAACCCTATGTGAAATCAGTCAGCGGATTTGGCAATGTGCTGTATATGGAGAAGCCCAAAGGCTATTCGTCGTCTTACTACGGCAATAACTATTATGCGATATTGCCCACGCTTGCGATTGATGATATAACCCAATATCAAGTGGTTTTTGATGCGGGCACCACCTCATCGAAAACCGATACAACCGATGTGAAACAGTTGTATGTAGGTGTTATCACCGATCCCGCGGACCTTTCCACATTCGAGGTAACGGATACCTTGACGCTGCAGTATGCTGCCGACTCGGTCTCGCTCAAGAGTTATGCGGTAGGTTTTGACAATTACAAGGGAGACTATTTGGGTGAATACGGCAAGTATATAGTCTTTATGGTTGCAGCACCGAATCTTTATGCCGATATTGCCATCATAGACAATGTGCGTATCGAAGCGGTTGCTGCCTGTCACCAGGTGCTGGATGCGGAGTTCCGTGATGTGAAGACCACTTCTGCCACATTGCAATGGAGCAGTCAGGCCGGTAGCGCACGCGTAGTGGTGTCTTCTGTTCTGTGTAATCCGGACACGGTGAGCCATTTTGTCTATGATGAGGTGGTCAACGATCATTCGGTTTTAATCAGCGGACTCACACCTGCAACTACTTACTATGCGTATGTGCAAGCCATCTGCGGCGTAGGCGATACGGCACGTTGGTCAGGGCATACCATTTTTACAACGGCTTATGGCGTACCCTATCTCGAGGTATTTGCAGCCAATAGTCTTACTACCGACTGGAAAGGTTACAAGGTGCAGTTCCCCGCAGGGAAAGATACGATGGATGTGTCTTCTCTCAAGCCGGAAACCACTTCATCTAATGCGTGGTATATAACCTCTGTTCCTGCCGGCATCTCCGGTATGGAAGAGAAAGTCGCACGTGTTGAGGTATATGGAACGGGGAGTTATAATGCTCTTCTGGTATCTCCGAGTATCTCCTTGCCGGAACTCACGGCTACGGATAACCCGATAGCCGTCAGTTTCCATGTGGCAAAGGCCGAGTATTCTTCTTATTCTTCTGCAAGCAAGGTGGATGATTCTTCGGATGATAAATTCTCGGTGATGGTATCGATAGACGGAGGCTCCACTTGGACGCGTACAAATAGCAAAGTATGGGCTTCCGATGGTTCGGGAGATTACAACTACAACGATTTCTCGCTGACGGCGAAACGCTGCAAAATGGATTTGTCTGCGTATGCAGGAAAGGATGTACGTATAGGTTTCTTTACAGAATCTTCAGTATATAATCCTGATACGTATATTTATTTGGATAGTGTATCGGTAGATTATTACACTCCGCAGTGTGAAGGCATTACCAATATCGCTGTTTACACGGATTCCATTACCGTGGCTACGGCTTTACTGACCATCAAGGCAACCAATTCGTCGGATACGATAGAGTATGTCTATGGTGTGGATAGTGTCGCTTGGGCTACGGCACAACCTTTGCACGCAGATTCTTCGGTTGTCCTTTTGTCCGGTTTGAAACATTCCTCGCTTTATGCAGTCTATGCACGTACCTTGTGCGCTTCCGGAGATACTTCTGTATGGTTCGGACCCGTCTATTTCTCCACCAAGTGTGTGCTTTCTGTACCTGCCGTCTTTGATTTTGATGACAAGGCTAACCGGTATGATGTAACAAGCAGTTATCAGATGGAGAATTGTTGGGAAGTCCTCTACTCAAGTTCTTCATACTTGCCTAAGATCAAAGATAATAGTACATCGTCTTATTATCCTTCGGTATATTCATACAGCGGTACATCGGCATTGTATCTTGAGATGGGGTCGTATGGCAACTACTATAGTGTAGCGGCAATGCCATTGCTGGACGCAGATCCTGATACATTGCAGTTGTCCTTTATGGCACGTGCCGGATATGTTTCATCTTCCACAATGACTTCCTGCTCTGATTCTTATCTCCACTCCGTTAAGATCGGTACAATGGATAATCTCCGTGATACAACCACTTTCCGCTTGATCAAAGAAATAGTGTTAGAGCCGGTGGAAAGCGGAAGCAATCCCGAGGATGATCCTACGGCTTTCTGGCGCCAACAGGTGGTATCTTTGCAGGGAGCAACGGGTAAGTATGTGGTGTTTATGCAAACCAAGGGCAGTAAATATAATTATATTGCTATTGATGATGTTACTATTTCCAAGCGTAGCGGTTGCCCGTCAGTGGAGAATGTGGAGATTGATAGCATCGCAAGTACTTCTGCTCGTGTGCATTGGACATCTGCTGCAGACCGCTTTGCGGTTATTGTAAGTAATGCGTATGCCAAGTCGGTTTATTCCGTATCGGATACCATTCTGCGCTTGCAGAACTTGCTACCGGACATTTCCTATAGAGTACAGGTGGCTTCTGTTTGCGGTACTGATACTACTTTGGTTGTGCAGAAAGGTTTTAGTACGCCTTGTGTGATACCGTTTGCAGAGGACTTTGCGGATGGGTTGCCGAATACGTGGCAGAGACTGAGTGGCGACATCTTGAATGGTGCCACGGCTCAATCCTCAACCTCGGGCTGGACATTCTCCTCTACCAATACGTATGGTATAAATGCTCCGAAGATGATGTGGAAACTGACAGATGAGGAATACGATTATTATTATGGCTACGATTATTATGAACAAAACTCTGTTCTTACAACACCGAATATAGAAATGTCTGGGTTGGGCGCTGGAGATGTAGTATTGCTCGGGTTTGATATGGCATTGACTTCTTCATACAGTTCGTCTAAGCCTTCCGCATCCTATACCAAAGACCGTAAGTTTGCTATACTTGTTTCGGAGAACGATGGCGCAACGTGGCTGAAGACAGATTCGCTTATCTGGGGAACGGATACTACTTTTGCGAACCGCTTTGACAGCATTCCTGCTGCAAGCACACATTATACATTTGATTTCTCAGCGTATAAAGGCAAGAACATTCGTATAGCATTCTACGCATATTCTCCGGCTAATGATGCTTCTGCGTATCTGCATTTGACGAATGTTACTCTCAAAACACAAAACCTCAATTGCATTGCACCGACCGACTTGGCTGCCGTCAATATCAAACCGGATAGTGCGACGTTTGTTTGGCATAGTGATGCCAATGCTTTTGAAATACAAGTAGCCACCAATAGCAAATATGCCAATGCAGTCTGCGATTCAATAGTGAGCGATATAACGCTTACCCTCGGCGGGCTTGCTGCCGGAACCCTTCATTTTGTCCGTGTGCGTACTATTTGTGGTGATGGGGCTTATTCTGATTGGGCGGAATTGAGTGCAAGAACTACCTACGGATTGCCTTTCGTGGAAGAGTTTACGGCTATCTCTACATCTTTCCCTGAGGGGTGGGGCAATTATAAAGGTCTTACTTTGCCGCAAGTACTAACTTCTGTCTCTCCGTTTACCGGGGCAACCGCAGCCTCCAACTGGGGATATGATAAATCTTACAATGCGAATGCCTTGACTGATGCTGACCATATCGGAATAGAAATGTATAGCAGTCGATCCAATAGTTGGTTGCTATCGCCAATCATCAACCTCTCTAAGGCAGATCCGGCAAAACATCTGCTGTTCTCGTTTGATGCAGCACTTTCCTATTGGAATTCTTCTGCCGTCCCCACAAGTACGGACAATCAGAAATTTTATATGATAGTCTCTGAAGACGGCGGTGCTACTTGGAATAAAGAGAATCTGGTTACTTGGAGCAATGCTGCAGCAGACTCGGCTAAATATACCTTGTCCTCTATCCCGAATCTTGGGGGGCGGTATTATTGCTTCGATTTCTCTAAATATGCAGGTAAGAATATCCAGATTGCTTTCGGTATCTATGCTTCAAGCAATGACAACCGCTTGCATATTGATAATATCCGTCTGGAGGAAATAGCCTCTCTCTGTTTCGGGGTGGAAACGGTTTCTTTCCAAAATGCAACTGCCACAACGGCAACACTGCATATCACGCCGGCAGATCCCGATTCTGTATGGCAATATACATATTGTGAGAGTGGTTCCGCCTTGATCGGCAGCCTGCCGCTGTCTGATACGGATACTACCACCTTTACAATCGGCAACTTGAATAGCAATACGGCATACGATGTTTATGTGCGTTCCATTTGTGCTGTGGGTGATACTTCCGCTTGGAGCGGCCCTTATACAATCAAGACTGCACAAGTATTACCTTTTGCGGAAGAGTTCTCTGCTATAGCAACGGCTATGCCTGCCGACTGGACACAATACCGCGGACTGACGCTTGATAATATCTTGAGTTCCGAAAATCCGTTTGCCTCTGCAGAAGCAACTTCCGCTTGGGGGTATAGTTCTTACAATAAGAATGTTTTGAGTGATAGTGCGCATATCGGTATCGAGGTGTATTCGTCTTATAAAAACTCGTGGTTGCTTACCCCGCGTATTGATTTATCTCAAATTTCGGATGAATCTTTTGTTCGTCTCTCGTTTGATGCAGCACTCACTTATTGGTCGTCTGCTGCAGCTCCGACAAGTACGGACAATCAGAAGTTCTATATTATAGTCTCTGAAGACGGAGGTGCTACTTGGAACAAAGAGAATCTGGTTACTTGGAGCAATGCTGCAGCAGATTCTGCCCGTTATACATTGGCATCCATTCCTGCAGGAAATGGTAGAAACTTCAAATTGGATTTCTCTAAATATGCAGGTAAGACGATTCAGATAGCCTTTGGAATCTATGCTACGGCTAACGATAACCGCTTGCATATTGACAATGTCCGTCTGGAAACGGTTAACTCGCTTTGTATCGGTATTATTGGAATGGAATCGCAATATATAGGTTCTACATCTGCGGAGATACTGCTATCGCCCTCTGCGTCTGATTCTGTTTGGCAATATGCTTATGGAGTCTCCGGCTTTGTATTGGCAGACACAGTCGTTCGCCACAACACGGATACTACAGCATTTGTGTTGTCAGGATTGCAACCTGCAACAGCCTATGATGTTTATGTCCGCTCTATTTGTGCGGTAGGAGATACATCGGAATGGTCTGCCCCCTATTCGTTCCTTACGAACTCGGTTATTCCGCTTTATGAGGATTTCGATTCGATAGACATTTCAATGCCTGTCGGTTGGGCTGCATATACCAATCCTTCTCCGTCAGCCTTATTCACGGGAAAATCTTTCTCTGGAACGTCTTCTTACTCGGGATGGACATATAATGCTTCCTATAACGGAGATGCTTTCGGTGGGGATAAACATATTAGTGCATCGCTGACAAGCACCTCGTCATACTATTGGCTGGTATCGCCTGTCGTTGATCTGACCCGCTTGCCGGACTCTGTCAATGTGGCTCTCTCCTTTGATTTGGCTCTCACCGCTGCTTATACGGATGCTGTGCCTTCCGGCGAACTCCCACAGGCGTTCTATGTGGCTGTCTCCGCAGACGGGGGGAAAACGTGGAACGAGACGGATGCTACCCTTTGGAGCAACAATATCGCAGATGCTGCGTATGCTTTGTCTTCTGTGCCGAACGGCAATGGCGAGACCTATACGGTCAATCTGAGCCGCTATGCAGGGCAGAACATCCAAGTGGCTTTTGGGGCTTGCCATGTAACGTATTCCTATGGTGCATCGTCTGTCCGTATGCATCTGGATAATGTACATCTCTATGCGTCATCCTCCCTGTGCTTTGGTGTGGACGCAATCCGCAATGTGGCAACAACGGCTTCGTCGCTTTCTTTCGAAATAAGTGATGGTAACCGCCGTAGCACAAGTTGGCAGTATGTCTATGGATCCGCAGGGTTCAACCTGACGGACTCCATACCGCAAAATACTAATCTGCCGGCATTCAGTATCGGGCATCTGCAACCGGCTACTTCTTATGATGTCTATGTCCGCTCTATCTGCGGATACGCCGACACTACAGCCTGGAGTACTCCTATGACTGCCGCTACTGCCTATGTGCTGCCTTTCGGGGAAACGTTTGACAGCATTGATACGTATATGCCGAACCAATGGAATAGTTACAAGGGTATCGCACTGTCCGATCTGCTTACCGGTAAGAAATCATTCGATGCGGAAACACCTCTCAATGTGTCCGGATCTACAACCAATTACTGGGGAAACAACAACAATAATGCAAATGCGTTGTCTGATGCACAACATATCGGTGTCGAAATGCATAGCACGTATAGTGGCTCTTGGTTGCTTACACCTGTTATCGAATTGTCCGGTGTTGCTGCGGATGAGAAAGTGGTTCTTTCGTTTGATGCCGCACTTACATATTGGAATTCGGCTGCTGAACCTACATCGTCTGATAATCAGCGTTTCTATTTGCTGGTTTCTGAGGATGCCGGTGCTACATGGACGAAGAAAAATGCTATCATCTGGAGCAATAGTACATCCGACTCTGCACAATATCGTTTGTCGGATATCGCTACGGGGACGGGGACGCCGTATATGTTCGATTTTACTAACTATGCAGGCAAAACTATACAAATTGCATTGGGCGTTGAGGCCTCGGCTAACGATAATCGCTTGCATATCGATAATTTCAATCTCTATACGGCAACATCTATCTGTTTGGCTCCTGTTAAGGTAACAACCACTGCCGCAACGGCACATTCCGTCTCGTTGCATATAGGCTCCGAAGAACCTTCGCAGCAATGGCAATATGCATATGGTAATGCCAACTTTATGCTCTCAGATGCTACCGAGAAAGTCCTTACCGGTTCTGATTTCACTTTGAGCAATTTAGCACCCGCTACTTCCTACGATGTCTATATTCGTACAATATGCGGTGTGGGAGATACCTCCAAGTGGGTTGGTCCTTTCGCTTTCACGACCAATTATGCAATGCCTTTCGCCGAGGATTTCAGCGATATTAGCACCACGCAGCAATTGCCAAAGCATTGGCTCGCTTATGCGGATACTTCCCTCCATGCTTCGGCTATTTGGTCTGGTAGCAAATCCTTTGCAACTGCCACTCCGACTACAATCAATGGTTCTACCAACTATTGGGGCTATTCTGCTTCTTATACCCAAAATGCTTTCGACGATGATGAACATATCGGTGTCGAAATGTATAGCACGTATAGTGGCTCTTGGCTGCTCACACCCGTTGTCGAACTTTCCGGTGCTTCTGCTGATGAGAAAATCATATTCTCGTTTGATGCGGCACTTACCTATTGGTATACGGCGGTTGAACCTACTTCTTCCGACAACCAGCAGTTCTATGTGATGGTTTCCGAGGATGCCGGTGCTACATGGAGCAAAAAGAATACTATTGTCTGGAGCAATGATGTTGCTGATTCGGCACAATATCGATTGTCGGATATCCCGAATGGAGATGGCAGAACATATATGTTCGATTTCTCTGCTTATGCGGGTAAAAATATACAGATAGCATTGGGCGTTGAGGCACGTGCCAATGATAACCGCTTGCATATCGACAATGTGAATCTGTATGCCGCCAACTCGCTCTGTATGGGTATCCGTGGCGTAGAGACCAAGGCGGTTTCGGCTACGTCTGCAACACTCAATATCCTGCTCAACGATTCTGCTGCGCAATGGCAATTTGCGTACGGTCCAACCGGCTTCGCTTTAACGGATAAGACTGCCATCACGACAATCGATACCACTGAGTTCGCTATTTCCGGTTTGTCTGCGCATACCGCCTACGATGTCTATGTGCGTTCTGTCTGTGCTGTCGGAGAGACTTCGGCTTGGAGCAAGCCCTATACCTTTACCACGGCTCATATCGTTCCCTTCAAGGAAACATTTGAGGATATGGCAACGGTATTGTTCCCCGCCGAGTGGACACGATATAAGAAAGCAATTGCCTATGATGACCTGATCAACGGTAAAGCGTCGTTCTCAACCACTGCGCCATACACATCTACAAGTCAGTATGAAAACTGCTGGGGATACAATTCGTCTCGCACTCAATATGCTTTCTCGGACGACAACCATATCTCTATAGAGTTGTACTCTTCATATTCCGATTCCTGGTTGCTCTCTCCTGTGATCGATATGTCGAATCTGGCTGCCGGTGATGCAGTATCGCTGACTTTCGATGCGGCTTTGACTCAATACGCATCTGCCGATGCGCCGCTTAGTACCTCCACACAACGCTTCTATGTTATCGTTTCGGAGGATGCCGGTGCTACTTGGACTGCCGGGAATGCCACTGCATGGGGGGACACCGATGCCGACTATCAGTTGACATCCATACCCAACGGAAACGGAAAGTCCTATGAGATTGATATGTCAAAGTATGTAGGTAAACAAGTGCAACTCGCCTTCGGCATAGAAGCATCAAGTAATGACAATATACTTCATTTGGATAATATCGCAATCAGCCAGTCTGTTACACGTTCCTATGAGGCTTCTGCCTGCAATTCAGGGGATTATGAGGATGCTTATTTCTCTATCCCGCGTGCGGAACTGGTGCTTGGGGAAACAACTCACATAACCAAACTTAGCGGACAAAACAATGCGCCGGATACGGTCGTTACACTCACCCTGAGCGTCTATCCCGCCGAGCGTGTCGCTATCAATGATACTGTCTGCGAGGGCTACCAGTATCAGGCTAACGGCTTCAACTTTATGGCTCGGAAATCAACCGTCGTACCGATGACATTCACTTCAGTCAACGGATGTGATAGTTTGGTCGAACTGCATCTTGAGGTTATTCCGACAACCTATATAGACACCACCATTATGGCTTGTCAGAGTTATACCTACAGGGGAACTACCTACTACTCCGACAAAGTGTTTACCGATACATTGGTTTCTGCTATGGGTTGCGATAGTATTGTGCGTACGTTCCTGCGTATCTCTGCTACCGGAGATACCGAGACAATGTGGCGCACATCTATATGCCAAGGCGACTCCTACAACGATGAGGTCTTTAGCGGCTTGAAAAAAGCGGGTATTTATACCCAAACCGTTCAAAACGCCTACGGATGCGATTCTACCATTACGCTCCATCTTTTGGTGGCTGACGCCGAAGGGGCTGTGTATGATACTATCCGGCAAGCCGATCTGCCTTATCTCTACGAGGGCGAAGTCTTCCTTGGAAAAAATACCAAGGTGGGTGATTATCAACATGACATTCAATCCTCGTGCGGACAGGTTACGCTCTTTATGCATGTCTATTTGGAAACGGCTATTGCCAATACATCTATGCGTACATTGCATCTCACGCCTAACCCCGCTAAAGTAGGAGAGCCTGTACAGATTGTTTCGGATATCGTATCTGATAAAGATTATTCCATCTCCGTATTTGGTTCTATCGGACAATTGGTTTATCATAGCCGTCAACGGCAAACGTACCTTCCCGGTTTTACAACAGCAGGTATCTATACGGTACGCATCGTCAATGCTGGTATTGTCTATCAAACCAAACTGTTGGTGCAATAACCACTGCTCTGTATAACTGAAACATTCCGAAAAGAGGCTGCCGAACGCATATCGGTAGCCTCTTTTTGTGCTTTTACGGCATATCCATTCCTTATCTTTATGCCGTTAGGTCTATGTCATCTGTATGTGATTCGTATGTGATTGGTATGTGATTAGGCGGTTTTTGCCTGTATTATAGAGAGTTGCACCTGCAATAATGCGTATTCTGCATGTTAATTGTTAATTGCTAATTGCCTGGTTAATTGCATATCTGCGTTTTTTTTTGTAACTTTGCGCCCTTAAATGTAACTATTGCAATATGTTTGATAATCTTAGTGAACGATTGGAACGCTCTTTCAAGATCCTGAAGGGCGAAGGGCGTATTACCGAAATCAATATCGCGGAGACCGTCAAGGACATCCGCAAGGCGTTGCTTGAAGCCGATGTCAACTACAAGACAGCGAAGCAGTTTACCGACCAAGTGAAGGAAAAAGCCCTTGGGCAGAACGTGATTACCGCCGTGCGCCCGGGGCAGTTGATGGTCAAGATTACCCACGACGAACTCGCGGAACTGATGGGCGGTGAGGCTGCCGACATCAACCTCAAGGGCACGCCTGCCGTGATTCTTATGTCGGGTCTCCAGGGTTCGGGTAAGACCACTTTTGCTTCCAAACTGGCGAACTATCTCCAGACCAAGAAAGGCAAGCGTGTGATGCTGGTGGCGTGCGACGTCTATCGTCCGGCGGCTATCGAGCAATTACGTGTCCTCGGTGAGCAGATCAACGCCAAGGTCTATACCGAAGAAACCGAGACCAACCCTGTCAAGAAAGCGCAGAACGCTATCGCCGAGGCGCGTAAGTTCGGCTACGATGTGGTCATTGTCGATACTGCCGGCCGTCTCGCCGTCGATGAGCAGATGATGCAGGAGATAGCGGCTATCAAACAGGCAATCCAACCTTCCGAAACGCTGTTCGTAGTCGATGCTATGACGGGTCAGGATGCTGTCAATACCGCCAAGACTTTCAACGACCGTATTGATTTCGACGGTGTCGTACTGACCAAACTCGATGGCGATGCCCGCGGTGGTGCCGCTCTCTCTATCCGCTCGGTGGTCAACAAGCCGATTAAGTTTATCGGTACCGGCGAGAAAATGGACGCACTCGATGTGTTCCATCCCGCGCGTATGGCAGACCGTATTCTCGGTATGGGCGATGTGGTCAGCCTTGTCGAGCGGGCACAGGAGCAGTACAACGAAGAGGAAGCCCGCCGTATCAGCAAGCGTATCGCCAAGAACCAGTTTGATTTCAACGATTTTCTTGCCCAACTCAACCAGATAAAGAAAATGGGTTCGATGAAAGACCTTATGGGAATGATCCCGGGTATGGACAAGGCGCTCAAAGGTGTGGAGGTGTCCGATGATGCGTTCAAACCCATCGAGGCGATTATTGCTTCTATGACCCCTGCCGAGCGAGCCAACCCTGCTCTGCTCAACGGCTCACGCAAAGAGCGTATCGCCAAAGGTTCGGGTACGAGTATCGTGGAGGTCAACCGTTTCCTAAAGCAGTTCGACCAGACCGGCAAGATGATGCGCAAAGTACAACAAATGCGCCGCAGATAAAGCAATTTGCATTCCTTATTTTGTCGCCGTAGGCGAATAAGATTTATGGCAATTTAAGAATTAATGTAGGTAAAGATTTACTTAGATTTCTTGCCACTTTGTGGCAAAGGAGTTTTTATATTGAACTTGCATAATTTTACAAATTTGTCCTATGGATATACTTGATAAAATAGAGGGGCTCGAAGCCAAGTTCCACGAGGTGAGCCTGCTTATCACCGACCCCGCGGTCATTGCCGACCAGGCACGCTATGTGCGTCTCAATCGCGAGTACCACGACCTTGAGCGCGTCCTCTCTTCGGCGGAGAAATACAAGAAAGCCCTCTCAGACCTCAACGAGGCGAAGCAACTCTTTTTCAATGAGTCCGATCCGGAACTCAAGGAGATGGCGCGTGCCGAGATAGATGAACTCGAACCGCAGATCCCGACTCTTGAAGAGGAGGTCAAACTGATGCTTCTCCCCCAAGACCCCGAGGATAGCAAGAACGTGGTGATGGAGATACGCGGCGGTACGGGCGGTGACGAGGCGGCATTGTTTGCCGGCGACTTGTTCCGTATGTACACCAAGTATTTCGAACTCCACGGTTTCAAATATACCGTTTCCTCGTTCTCCGAGGGGGCGGTCGGCGGCTACAAGGAAATTATCTTCAACGTAACAGGGCAGAACGTCTATGGCACGCTCAAGTACGAGAGCGGGGTACACCGTGTGCAGCGGGTACCTGCCACCGAGACCCAGGGACGTGTCCATACCTCCGCCGCTACCGTGGCGGTCCTGCCCGAGGCGGACGAATTCGAGGTGCATATCAACGAGGGTGAAATCAAATGGGAGACATTCCGTTCGGGCGGTGCCGGAGGGCAGAACGTAAACAAGGTCGAGTCGGGGGTGCGGTTGCGTTACAACTGGAAGAACCCCAATACAGGCGAGGTGCAGGAAATCCTCATCGAGTGTACCGAGACCCGCGACCAGCCTAAAAATAAGGAGCGCGCACTCGCGCGCCTGCGCACGCAGATCTACGACAAGGAGCATCAGAAATATATCGACGACATTGCCGCCCGCCGCAAGACAATGGTCTCCACGGGCGACCGTTCTGCCAAAATACGCACCTACAACTATCCACAAGGGCGTATTACCGACCATCGCATCGGTTATACGGTCTATAACCTCCAAGCCTTTATGGACGGCGATATCCAAGGTGTTATCGACGCCCTCCAAGTGGCCGAAAACGCCGAGCGCTTGAAAGAAACCGAGTTGTAGCAGCCTGTTTGTAATTTATACATTTACACATTTACACATTTACAAATTGCTTGATGTATCTCTTCTATACTCCCGATATAGCCACATCGCATTGCCTCTCCGAGGAGGAGTCGGGGCATTGTGTGCGTGTCCTGCGCTATGATCGTGGCGACACTATTCTGCTTACCGACGGGCGCGGCACTACCTATACCGCACGTATCACCAATCCGCACCCTAAGCATTGCGAGTTTGAGATTGTCAGCAGTGAGCAGCAACTCAAATCGCACCCGTTTCATCTTCATATCGCCATTGCGCCCACCAAGAACGTGGAGCGTCTCGAGTGGATGGTCGAGAAGTGCACCGAGATAGGTATCGACGAGATAACACCCCTGCTTTGCCGTTTCTCCGAGCGCAAGACGCTGCGCACCGACCGTCTGGAGAAAATCATCCTTTCTGCCGCCAAGCAGTCCCTTACGCCTTACTTGCCGGTATTGCACCCGCTGACTGACTACGAAACGTTTATGCGTGAGTATGCAGCCGGTTGCCATACTGAGACCGACAAGTTTATCGCCCATTGCTACAAGGAAGACAAGCGTCTCCTCAAAGACCTGATTGTCCCTGGGCGTGATGTCTTGGTATTGATTGGTCCCGAGGGAGATTTCTCCGAACAAGAGGTACAAACCGCTCTTGCAGAGGGCTTCCGCCCTGTCAGCCTCGGCAACTCCCGTCTCCGTACGGAGACCGCCGGTGTCGTTGCTTGCCACACTGCTATTCTGTTGAACGAATAACAGACTTTTTACGCCGTAGGCGAATATGATTTATAGCAAATTACGGATGCAAAAATAAAGATTAACTTGGATTTCTTGCCGCTCGGCGGCAAAGGAGTTTTTATATGGAACTCACGTTATTTGGATTTCGCTTGCGATAGCAAGCAGGAGTAACAAACAATGGATAAATTAATTGCATTGGATACACAATGGCTCGTTGCCGTCAACGGCTGCCACGCCCCTTGGGCGGACACGCTGATGTGGTACATATCTCGGAGTACCACGTGGCTCCCTTTGTATGCATTGCTTGTCGGATTAATCATTTGGCGTTACGGAATACAGCCTTATAAAGCAAGCAAAACTAATTGTGCATTGTGCATTGTGCATTGTGCATTGATTTTTCTCGCTTTCGCCCTTGCGGTCGGCGGTGCGGACTATATTTCTTCCGGTATCATCAAGCATGCCGTTTGCCGCCTTCGTCCTACCCACGAACCGGCTCTTGCGGGAACGCTTCATATCGTCCGTGGTTACACGGGTGGGATGTATGGCTTTGTCAGCAGCCATGCCGCCAATACCATGGCGTGTGCTCTGCTGTTCTCCTTATTATATAGAAACAAAACAGCCACCTGCGGCTTGATGCTTTGGGTGGCTCTTAACTGCTATAGCCGTATGTATCTCGGGGTGCATTACCCCTTGGATATCCTCGGCGGACTGGTGGTCGGGACGCTTACTGCTTTGCTTGCGTACGCTCTTCTGCAATGGGCTGTCGGGCGGGTATCGAGCAAGCACTCATCTTCGGCATCCGCCCCAGAGGGGTCTGCGGGCGGCGGGGACCCTGCAACTGGTGGTTCATAAACCGCTCGTATTGCTCCTTGCTCAGTATTTGCTCTAATTCGGCATACAACTGCTGCAAACGGCTCAAGTCCTCGGCGCGAGTATTGCTCGCCAAGCGCATACGTGCGTATTTCAGGTGCAGCCGGTAGAGCGTATCTATCTTTGCGCTGTCGCAAATACCCAGTTCGCGCACAAGCATCTCGGTTTGCTTCTTGGCTACCTCCTCGGGCTTGCGCTGCGGCTGTTCCGCTTCGGGCGGCTGCGCTGCGGCATACAGAGCAATGAATATCAATAATGTACAAATAAATAGTCGTTTCATACCGCTTTTCACATAGCAAAAACTATGCCATTAAAACCCGAAATATGGATAGCCCGACGCCTTTATTTCTCGCAGAATAGCAGCAGGGGTGCCGAGGCACGGTCGTCCCGCCCTGCCGTCCGTGTGGCACTCGCGGGAATCATCATCGGCATGATGGTAATGATCATTACTGTTTGCGTCGTAGTCGGTTTCAAGCAGACTATAACCGACAAGGTGGCGGGCTTCGGTTCTCATATTCAGATAGTTAATTTCGATAACAACAATACCTACGAGATGCAGCCCGTTTCTGTGTCCGATTCTATGCTCACTGCTCTGCGGGCATTCCCCCATGTGGCGTCCGTTCATACGTTTGCTACCAAACCGGGTATTGTCAAAACCGATGATGCGTTTGCGGGCATTGTTTTCAAAGGTACCGACTACTGGGATTACTTTGCTGCTAACCTTATCGAAGGTGCGCTGCCCGAGCAACCCAACGATGTGATTGTCTCCGAGTTGCAAGCCCGCCAACTCTCGCTCCATGTGGGTGATGCCCTGCTCAGTTACTTCGTGGACGAGTCCGTCCGTGTGCGCAAACTGCATATCTCCGGTATCTATGAGACGGGCTTTGGCGACTTCGACCAACTCTTTGTTCTCGGTAATCTGGATGTCGTCCGTCGTCTCAACGGCTGGACTGCCGACCAAGTCTCGGGCGTTGAAATCTTAGTGGACAATATCCGTCATCTGGACGAAGTGGCGGACAATGTCTATTTCGCTACGGTCAACCATGTGGACTCCGATGGCTACAATCTCTATTATGTCCAAACTCTCCAACAACTCAATCCGCAAGTCTTTTCGTGGCTCGACCTCTTGGATATGAATGTCGTGGTGATTATCGTGCTGATGCTCTGTGTCTCCGGGTTTAGTATCATTTCCGGACTGATTATCCTTATCCTCGATAGTATCCGACTCATCGGTGTCCTCAAAGCCCTCGGTGCCAACAACCGGTTTGTGCGTTCTATATTCATTGCCGAGGCGGCAATGCTCATCGGCAAGGGCGTATTCTTGGGTAATGTCCTTGGCTTGGGGCTCTGTGCCGTACAGTATTTCACTCACCTTTTGCCCCTCGAGGCAGCCACCTACTATGTCAATTACGTGCCTGTCGCTTTCCCGTGGGGCTGGTGGCTGCTGCTCAATATCGGCACTATCGCCATTTCCTTGCTCGTTATGTTAGCCCCCTCCGCTATCGTAACCCGTATCTCTCCCGCACGTGTCATGCACTTTGAATAAGAAAAAAGTCCTTATAGACCTTAAAGACCCTAAAGTCCTTAAAGTCCTGAATGGAGAGAATAAAAGAATAATTTGGGGTTTTATTTGGAGATGAATAATAAATTTGCATCCGATAATGCTTTTAATGGTCAATTAACGGTCATTAATGGAGAATAAATATAAAATTAACGGAGTCATGAATTTCACTACACCGGTTCATATTCCTGTTGCGGATAAGCACATCGCCTACACGGATCATATCCTCTCGCTCGGTTCATGTTTTGCGGACAATATCGCCGCCAAACTTGCCGAGTACTATTTTCAAATCACCGCCAACCCTTTCGGTACGCTTTATAATCCGTTGTCTATCGCCCAAGCCCTCTCTCTGCAGGAGGTTCCGGAGTTGGTGGAGTGGGGTGGTTTGTTCCATTCGATGTACCACCACGGCTCTTTCTCGTCTCCCGACCGTCTCCAAACCGAACAACACATCCGTCAGAGTATCTCGCTTTTGCAGCGCGCTTTCGCCAAAGCATCGGTGGTCATCATTACTTTCGGTACCGCATGGGTCTATGAGTGGAACGGACAGGTGGTTGCCAACTGCCACAAGATACCTGCTGATCGTTTCTCGCGCCGCCGTCTCTCTGTGGAGGAGATAGTTGCTGCTTGGCGCCCCGTCCTTGCCGCCCACCCGGACAAGCATTTTGTATTCACCGTCTCCCCCATCCGCCACATCAAAGACGGTCTCCACGAGAACCAACTTTCCAAATCCACTTTGCTATTAGCCATAGATCAACTGACAGTAAACAAAAATACCATTGTCTGTAGAACCCCCTCTTTAACGGGGACCTCGCAAACAACGTGCAGCGGGGTGTTCTTGAGGGGGCAGGGGGAGTCGGATCCATTGGGTTGTTACTTTCCCTCCTACGAGATTCTCCTCGACGAACTCCGCGACTACCGTTTTTATGCCGATGATATGCTCCATCCGAGTCCTGTGGCGGTTCAATATATCTGGGAACGCTTTGTCGCTACCTATATGTCCGCTTCTACGCAACAGGAGATGCAACCTCTCCACCAACTCTATCTCGACCGCCATCATACCCTCCTGCACCCCGATACCCTCGCCTCTCAAGCCTTCTTGGATCGTCTCACCCGCCAAACCGACTGCCTCCGCACCCGCTACCCGTGGATTTGAGTGCCTGTTAAGTGTTAAGATAGTGTATAATACCCATCCCTGTGTCATCCGTATTCGGCTGCCATTTTTTTTAGCCGCAGTAGCAGACCACCGTAGCAAACCATTATGCATAATATGCACACAGTATGCAGTAAGCATATCTCATACTACCGATTACGTAGAAAAGACGTAGAAAGGACGTAGAAAGAATTGGTGTAAAAGCGGCTGATAAGCCGCTTTT
>CAKUYO010000013.1 GCA_934716995.1 uncultured Bacteroidales bacterium
AGATATGCTCGCGCTTCAAAAAAGACGACACGGGCGAGGAGATAGAAGACCTGCCGCGTTTCGCCATTGTCGGGCGACCGAACGCAGGCAAATCCAGCATTTTGAATGCGTTTATCGGCGAGGAGCGAACCATCGTAACCGACATACCGGGTACCACGCGCGACAGTATCTATACCCGCTACAACAAGTTCGGCAAGGATTTTTACTTAGTGGACACAGCGGGTATCCGCAAGAAAGCCAAGGTGAACGAAGATCTGGAGTATTATTCCGTGGTGCGTTCCATCCGTGCCATTGAGAACTCCGATGTATGTATCCTGATGATTGATGCAACGCGCGGTATCGAAGCACAAGACCTGAACATCTACTCCATCATTCAGAAAAACAAAAAAGGACTGGTGGTCTGCATCAACAAATGGGACTTGGTGGAGAGCAAGACCAATGCGGACATCAAGGCATACGAAGCGGCTATCCGCGACCGTATCGCACCTTTTACCGATTTCCCCATTATCTTCACTTCCGCACTTACCAAGCAGCGTATCTTCAAGGTGATGGAGACGGCGCTTCACGTCTATGAGAACAAGAACAAGAAGATCCCGACGGCGCAACTGAACGACAAGTTCCTCCCGCTCATTGAGAACTATCCGCCCCCCGCAACGAAAGGCAAGTACATCAAGATCAAATACTGCACGCAGTTGCCCAACACGCAAGTGCCTACATTTATCTTCTTTGCCAACCTGCCGCAGTATGTCAAGGAGCCGTACCGCCGTTTCCTTGAGAACAAACTCCGCGAATGGTGGGATTTCAACGGCACTCCCGTCCAACTCTTCATCCGTGCGAAATAAAAAACGCATTGCAATGTCATAATCAAGAGGCTGTCTAACAAGTATAGTTGGGCAGCCTTTTGTATTGTAACAAGTTGATTGTAAGGAGATTAGTTTAGCCAGCCAAGCAGAGCGGCAAAAAAGCACAAATATAACTCACTGAAATACAAGCAAAAACCACCGAATCACATACGAATCACATACGAATCACATACCAACAACATAGACCTGACGGCATACGTCTTTTTAGTTTGCATATCTATATTTTTTTTCGTAACTTTGCAGACTGATTGAGCCATTTTATAAATCCATAGAACTTAACAAAATGAATTTCACACACCTACACGTACACTCGCAGTATTCGGTACTGGACGGAATGAGCAAAGTACCCGACATAGTGGACAAATGTCTCCGCACGGGCATGGGTGCCGTAGCACTGACCGACCACGGTAACATGTACGGAATCAAGGAGTTGCTCGACTACTGCAAAAAGGTAAACAGCAAGAACAAAGAAGCATGGGACGCCAAACAGGAAGAATTGGCGCAAGCCGCAGCAGAGAAAGGCGAGACCTACGAGAAACAGCCGTTTGTACCCTTCAAACCGATTGTGGGGTGTGAGGCATATTGTGCGCGGCGCGGACGGCACTCGATGACCGACGAGAAAGCCGTGAACGGCGAGGGACGGCAATACATCATCGACCGCTCGGGCTGGCACTTGATCCTTTTGGCAAAGAACATGACCGGCTATCACAATCTGTGCAAGATTGTGAGTGCAGGCTTCATGTCGGACGCATTCAACTACACGAGCCGTATCGACAAAGACCTGCTGCAGGAGTTTCACGAGGGCATTATCTGTTCGTCGGCATGCTTAGGCGGGGAGTTGCCGCAGAAGATTATGGCGGGTGATATAGCGGGTGCGGAAGAGACGATAGAGTGGTTCAAGTCGGTGTTCGGCGAAGACTACTACATCGAGTTGCAACGTCACCAGACCGACAAACCCGGCGGCGACCAGGAGGTGTACCAGCGCCAGAAAGAGGTGAACCCCGTGCTGATAGACCTTGCCCGCAAACATAATGTAAAGATTATCTGCACCAACGACTCGCACTTTGTGGAGGAAGAGAACGCCGAGGCGCACGACCGGCTCATCTGCCTCAGCACGAACCACTATGTGGACGACGTGAACCGTATGCACTACACCAAGCAGGAGTGGCTCAAGACCCCCGAGGAGATGTACAGCATCTTCTCCGACATACCCGAAGCATTGGCGAACACGCAGGAGATAGTGGACAAAGTGGAGATATACGACATCGACCACGGACCGATTATGCCGCTGTTCGACATCCCGAAAGACTTCGGCAGCGAATACGAGATACGGCAGAAATATACCGAGCAGGATCTGTGGCAGGAGTTTATGACCGACGAGCACGGGCAGAATCCGCTGAGCGAGAAAGACGCGCAGAAGCGGTTCAAGAACCTCGGCGGGTACGACCGCATGTACCGTATCAAATTTGAGGCGGAATACCTGAGTTTCCTTACGTGGAACGGCGCAAAGAAGCGTTACCCCGAACTGGAGCCGTTTCTGGAGGACACCAAGGGGCTGGATTATCACTACTGGGACGCGGCAGATTTGGACGAGCGGCAGCGCGAGGTAGTAAACCGTATCCTGTTTGAGTTGCACGTGATGAAGACGATGGGTTTCCCCGGCTACTTCCTCATCGTGATGGACTTTATCCGCGGTGCGCGCGAGGAGTTGGGCGTGAGCGTAGGTCCGGGGCGTGGTTCGGCGGCGGGTTCGGTAGTAGCCTACTGCCTGCACATCACCGACCTTGACCCGCTGAAATACGACCTTCTGTTTGAGCGTTTCCTCAATCCTGACCGTATCTCATTGCCCGATATAGACACCGACTTCGACGATGCAGGGCGCGGCAAGGTGCTTGACTGGGTGAGCCGCAAATACGGCGAAACGCACGTGGCGCATATCATTACCTACGGCAAGATGGCTACCAAGTCGGCTATCTCCGATGTAGGGCGCGTACAGCGTGTGCCTTTGGCTAAGGTGAACGAACTGAAATCGTATATCCCCGACCGCGGTTTTCCCGACAATATCAAAGACGAAAAAGGCAAGTCGCCCAAGGTGAACCTGAAGAACTGCTACAAGTATGTGGACGAACTGAAGCGCGAGTACGAGCAGGGCGAACCCGAGATACGCAGCATGCTCAACTATGCCCTGCAACTCGAGGACACCATCCGCCAGGTGGGTATCCACGCCTGCGGTGTGATTATCGGAGCAGACGACCTGACGAAGTTCGCCCCGCTCTCGAGCGTGGAGGACAAGGACACCAAACGCCGTGTGCTGGTCACGGAATACGACGGACACGTGATAGAGAGCGTGGGACTCATCAAGATGGACTTCCTCGGGCTCATCACACTTACTATTATCAAGGAGTGCCTGAAGAACATCAAGAAAGCGCGGGGCATCGATGTGGACATCGACCATATCCCCATTGACGATGCCGAGACCTACAAACTGTTCCAGGAGGGGCGCACGGTGGCGGTGTTCCAGTTTGAGTCGCCGGGTATGCGCAAGTACATGAGGGAACTCAAACCGACCGTCATCGGCGACATCATCGCCATGAACGCCCTCTACCGCCCGGGACCTATGGACTATATCCCGCAGTTCATCCGCCGCAAGCAGGGACTCGAACCCGTAACATACGACATCCCGATAATGGAGAAGTACCTGAAGGACACCTACGGCGTTACGGTCTATCAGGAGCAGGTCATGCTCCTCTCGCGACTGCTGGCGAACTTCACCCGCGGCGAGAGCGACAAACTGCGAAAGGCTATGGGTAAGAAGCAGATGGCGATACTGCAGGAACTGAAAGGCAAGTTTATGGCAGGCGGCAAAGCCAACGGGCACGACGAGAAGGTGCTGGACAAGATTTGGAAAGACTGGGAGAAATTCGCCTCGTATGCGTTCAACAAGTCGCACGCCGCCTGCTACTCGTGGGTGGCATACCAGACCGCTTACCTCAAGGCGCACTACCCCGCCGAGTTCATGGCTGCCAACCTGACCGTCTCGAAGGACGACATCAAGGAGGTAACCAAGTTCATGGACGAGTGCAAAGCCATGAAGATACAGGTGCTGGAGCCCGATGTCAACGAGTCGGAACTCACCTTCACCGTCAACAGCCACGGTGATATCCGCTTCGGCTTGGGCGGTATCAAAGGTGTGGGCGAAGGTGCCGTAGAGGCGATTATCAGCGAGCGCAACAAGAACGGCAAATACAAGGACATCTTCGACTTCCTCGAGCGCGTCAACCTCTCGGCCTGCAACCGCAAGACCGTGGAGAACCTGGCGTGTGCAGGGGCTTTCGACTGCTTCGACGGGCTGTATCGCGAGCAATTGCTGGGCACCAACAGCCGCGGCGAGAACGTACTTGAGACGCTGATACGCTACGGCAATATGTACCAGCAGGACAAGCAACAGCAGCAGAACTCCCTTTTCGGAGACCTCGGGGCTGCCGTAGAGATACAACACCCCGAACTGCCTCAAGTGCAGAAATGGTCAACCATTGAGCGGCTCAATATGGAGAAATCGCTGATTGGTATCTTCCTTTCTGCACACCCGTTGGACGACTACGAGTTTGAGGTACAGCAGATGTGCAACATCACCACCGAACAACTGACACAGTTCGACGCATGGCGCACACCCGATGCCCGCAATGCGGCTATAGCAAAAGCAGATAACCCCGACGAGGCGACCGGAGAGGATGACCCCGAAAAACTGACCCCGAAAGAGTTTTTGGAGGAATACAAAAACCAGACTATCCGTTTCGGCGGCATCGTTACTTCTGCAGAAAACGCCACCTCGCAAAAGGGCAATCCGTACGGGCGATATACGATAGAGGATTATTCGGGCAGTTACAAGATGGTGCTGTTCGGAGAAACCTACAAAAACAATTTGGCATATCTCCAACCGAACCTGTACGTCTATGTAACGGGGACTATCCAGCAGCGCGGCACGGGTATGCGCTGGTTCCACGAGAAGAAAGACGATGAGGCGGAATTTGAGTTTGCAGTGCAGAAAGTGGAATTGCTCAAAGACGTGCAGGATACTTATATGTCCTCACTCAGTATTGCCATTCCGTTGGTAAACGTGACACAAGAGTTGATTGACGAATTGGTAGCACAATGCGAATCGCACAAGGGCAAATCGCGCCTGCGTGTGCAGGTGCATGACACACTCCACAACAACCGCATCATGCTCACCTCCAAATCGATGCAGGTACACATCACGCCCGATTTCTACAAGTGGTTGAAGATGAAAGAAATGGAAAATATACTGACCTTGCACGCAGATATGCAGTAATAATATGACGTGAGTTCGAAATAACGAAAGACTTTATAAGTCAACAACTGACAACAACTATTAAACAACAGATAACAACATAACGTGAGTTCGAAATAGGAAATTCCTTTGCCGCAAGCGGCAAGAAATCCAAGTAAATCTATGATTTTTACATCCATAAATTGCCATAAATCTTATTCGCCCACGGCGGAAAAAATGATGCAATTATGCTTACGTTTCATTTTGTTATAGGATGCTTATAGGATAGGCTTAGGATAGGAGGTTGATTTTACCGCCGCAGGCGAATAAGATTTATGGTAATTCTACCATTTATCATAATACGATTTATTTAGATTTCTTGCCGCTATGCGGCAAAGGAGATACAATGACATATCAAGAGACACTCGAATATCTGTATGCGTCGCAGCCCGCATTTCACCTGATAGGTGCGGCAGCATACAAGCCGGGGTTGGACAACACGCTCCGCCTGATGGAGCACCTCGGCAACCCGCACCGGCAGTTTCGCTCGGTGCATATAGCGGGCACCAACGGCAAGGGCAGCACCTCGCACCTCATTGCCGCTTCGTTGCAGGCTGCAGGCTTGCGTGTGGGCTTGTACACCAGTCCGCACCTGGTGGATTTCCGCGAGCGCATACGCCTCAACGGACAGATGATTCCCGAAGACTATGTGGTACGGTTCACAGAACAAAACAAAACGTTTTTGGAACAGATACGCCCCTCGTTTTTCGAGACCACTATGGCATTGGCTTTCGCTTATTTCGCTGATATGCAGGCGGATGTCGCGGTTGTAGAGGTCGGTCTTGGCGGCAGGTTGGACTCCACCAATATCATCACCCCGATGCTGTCGGTTATCACGAATATAGGTTTCGACCATACCGAGTTTTTGGGCGATACGCTGCCGAAGATTGCCGCCGAGAAAGCGGGTATCATCAAACCCGATGTGCCGTGCGTCATCGGAGAAACCGACCCGCAGACAGCCCCTGTCTTTCTGCAAAAAGCGCAGGCGTGCGGTATTCTCGGCGAGGGGCTAGAGACCACCGGATGCCGGCTTTGGTTTGCCGACCAATGCGGCTATCTGCGCCGTTGCCGGTTGCGCGACATACCCGAATGTCAGTTGCACGGTATCTATCAGGACAAGAACCAACAGACTGCCCATGTGGCTCTGCGTGTCTTGCAGAACTACAGTCCGATAGGGACGTATATCACCACTGCGGCTATCCGCAAAGGCTTCGCCGAAGTATGTACCCTCACGGGATTGCGCGGACGCTGGGAGATACTCGCCAACAAGCCGCTCACTATCTGCGACACGGGGCATAACTCGCACGGATTGCGCTATGTGGCACAGCAACTCACCGACCTGCAACAGCAGCACAAAGGCACACTTTTTGTACTGTTCGGTATGGTGTCGGACAAAGATGTGGATGCGGTAATGCGCCTTCTGCCCGTCACCCGCATTCAGGACGGCACGATGCTGAATGTGCGGTATTGTTTTGTACAACCCGATACCCACCGCGCCATTCCTGCGGCGGAGATGTTGCAACGCTGGCAGCACGTACACCCCGAGGACAGTACGGCGGTGGCAATACCCGACATTGCCGAAGCATTGCGGCACGTGCAATCCGTTGCTTCGCCCAACGATATAATCTTTATCGGCGGCAGCAACTACGTGGTCGGCACCGCACTGAAATTGTACCCAAATACACACTGATATGAAAAAACTATTCTATGTCGCACTTATGAGTATGGCACTCATCGGTTGCACCCAATCCAAACAAACTATGCAAACTCCTATTGACAACATTCTGACCCGCACCTCGGTGCGTCAGTTCACGGGCGAACCGCTCTCGCAGGCACAAATCGACACTCTCCTGCAATGCGCTATGGCTGCCCCGTCGGCAATCAACAAACAGCCATGGGCATTCATTGTCATCACCGACACCGCACTCCTGCAACGTATCGGCAACGAGATGCCCAACTCCCGCTGCCAGAACCACCCCGCATGTGCGTTTGTGCCTTGCGGCGACCTCACCAAAGCCATTCCCGACCTGCCCGAGTTTTGGATCAACGATGTATCGGCAGCCACGGAGAACCTGCTCCTTGCCGCACACGCTATGGGACTCGGTGCCGTTTGGACGGGCGTTCACCCGTCAGCGGAACGCGTGGCACAAGTGCAAGGCATTCTCGGTTTACCCGAACATATCATTCCGTTGTGCATCGTCCCCGTCGGCTATCCCGCCGAGACACCTGCCGTAAAGAACAAATACTCCGTTTCCAACGTCCACTACAACGGTTGGGAATAACCCTGCCGAACACAGGTGGATGTCAGGTGGATGTCAGGTGGATGTCAAGACAACCGGCATGTTAATTGTTAATTATTAATTGAGATATGATACACATCAATAGTAATTTCTGCCGCCTGCGGGCGGCGTATCTCTTTACCGAGATTCAGCAGCGCACCGATGCCTATATTGCGCAACACCCAGACAAGCAGGTTATCCGTTTGGGTATCGGCGATGTGCGCGGACCGCTTGTGCCCGCTGTCATAGAGGCGATGCAGCGTGCCGTTGCCGAACAGGCGGACTCCCGCACGTTCCACGGCTATGGTCTCGAGCAGGGCGCGGAATGGATGCGGCAATCTATTGTCGATTTCGACTACCGCCGTCGGGGTATCGAGATGGACATTGACGAAGTCTTTGTTTCCGACGGTGCGGGGAGCGACCTCGGCAACCTGAGCGACATCCTTGATACCTGCAACCGTGTGGCGATAGCCGATCCCGTCTATCCCGCCTATGTGGATGTGAACGTGATGGCGGGGCGTGCGGGCGAATGGACGGGCAACCGCTGGAGCAACCTGATTATGCTCCCCTGTACACCCTCCAATGCCTTTTGTCCTGACTTCCCTGACGAAGTCCCCGATGTGATTTATCTCTGTTCGCCCAACAACCCGACCGGCACTGCCCTTACACGCGACCAACTGGCTGCGTGGGTCGGTTATGCCCGCCGGCACCACAGCCTTATCATCTTCGATTCCGCCTACGAAGCCTTTATCCGAAGCGCGGATGTACCGCATAGTATCTATGAGATCGAGGGGGCGAAAGAGGTGGCTGTCGAGGTGCGCAGTTTCAGCAAGACTGCGGGTTTCACGGGGGTGCGTTGCGGCTATACTGTTGTGCCGAAAGCCTTGATAGGACGCAATGACCAAGGCGAACCCGTTTCGCTCAATGCCTTGTGGTACCGCCGCCAATGCACCAAGTACAACGGCACGAGTTATATCTCTATGCGCGGTGCGCAGGCGGTGCTCAACGAGGTGGGACACCGTCAGGTAATGGAGCAGATCGGCGGTTATATGCGCAATGCCGACCTGATACGCAACAGCCTGTCCGCATGCGGCTTGGAGGTCTATGGCGGACAAGACGGACCGTATGTGTGGGTGCGTGCACCGCATAATATGGACTCGTGGGCGTTTTTCGACCAACTCCTGCAGACATGCCAAATCGTCTGTACCCCCGGTGTCGGTTTCGGTGCGCACGGTGCAGGGTTTGTCCGTTTCTCTGCTTTCGGTTCGCAGGAGCAAGCCGCTGAGGCGATGCAGCGCATAAAAAGTACGCTTTAGAGACAGACCTGCGTTTTCGCCGGTTTGTCCTGTTTTTATAATGAGGCTGTCTTGATGGAGGCAGTCTCTTTTTCTTTATATTCTTTTAGTAAAATGGGGCGTTGTGCCAATTTGAAAATAATTTATATAATTTGCACTATAAGGTTGTGTATTTCGCATATTCTCCGTATCTTTGCACGGTAAAATGTTCTTTAATATCATTTTTGTTTCTATTTTATAACCAGTCTATAATTTTAGAATACAATACTAATAAATCGATTATGACAAAGAAATTACAGTTATTACTGCTACTTGCCGCCTTTTGGTGCGGTATGAGTGCTTATGCCGCGCCGGGCGGTACGCTGACGGTTGTCAACCACCCCAACACGTACCCGACACCGCAGAACGTGACCGCCGCATTGACGGATGACGGAAAGCGTATCACGCTCCAGTGGGACGGCGTACATTGGCCTGTGGACGGCTATGCCGACACGATTGACGGGAAAGAGGTGCCTACCAATTTCTATTATGAGGTCTATTGCCGCACCAGACAGAGCGGCACAACCGAGTGGAGCGATTGGTGGAATAGCGACAATCCAAGTCGATATGATTGGAAGGAGGGGTACTTCCTTGAGCGTGTGACAATGACGCGTGATGCAGAAGCCGGTATGAACTACCAGTTCCGCGTCCGTTGCGTTCAGTATGTCAATCCGAAAGACCCACATCTCCTTCCTGAGTCGGAACGGATACAGAATGTTTACAGTAGCGAATGGTCCGATACCGTGACAGCCTACCGCACCCTCGACAAACTGGAAATCACTGAGGCGAGTACATCCCATCCTCTGAATGGGTACACCTCCATCAGTGTCAAGTACACCTACACCTCCTCGCGCGAGGCAGAGGGCGAGGAGCCTCTGTATTTCACCTTCAAGGCGATTGAAATCCCTTACCCTGCCCCCGGCACTACCCCCGAAGCCCCTGCAGAAGGCGGAAAGCCCTACGCACGACGGGACGGCACACCGCTTGATGTAAAGTCGCTCACACTGACACCGCCCAATACGACCAAGTCGAAAAAGATTGCTGCGGACAATTTCGCCCTGACCTCTTCTGCCGATGCGGGAACTATCACGTGGGACGCCTATCAGGATTTGAAGAATTACAGCCACGATGACGTAACCATCTGGATACAAGGCTGGGCAAAATCCGAGACCGAGGGCGGCGAACCGCGTCTCGTAGTGGACGAAGCCATCGGGAAAGTAGCCATTGACACGCGTCCTTGTACTGCGAAATCCGGTACAGACGCCGGCGGCAACCCCGCAGTCATACTCACGTGGCCGAAAGAACCGACCGCAGCAACATACAAGATTGTTCGCGGAATCAATAATGTCAATAATACATATGCAACCATTGCCGACAATGTCGCCGATACGATATTTGTGGATACGGATGTTCAGCCCGTTGTCCGCTATTCCTACCAGGTGATAGCAAAAGATTCTACCGGCAAAGAGTTTGTCGCAAGCAGCCCGTTCTATGGCTACACCCGGTTGGATTCGCTCTCTATTGCAGGTATTCAGCCGCAGTCGCCGTGGAACGGCAAGTTGGACATCTTCGCCAAGTACAAGACAGCGCGTGATGCCTGGACGTGGGACGGCACACCCTATTTCAAGTTGACCGCCAAAGCGGGAGACAAGGCGTTGGACGTAAAGACACTCTCTATGACAGTCATCACACCATATACTACGGTAACATCCCCGATAACTCCTGACAACATCAAGTTGGAAGAAGAGGACGAAAGCAAGGAGTATCGTCTTGTGTGGGACGCAGGTGCCGACTTGGGCGGGCAGTTCTTCGACGCTCTCACCCTGACCATTGAGTGCGCGGGTGTTGAGCCTGATGCCAAGGACGTTCCCGGACAGGAATGGGCAGGCGGTACTGCATCCTATACGATTGCCAATTTCGACACGCGCAGCCCCCGCGTGGTGAATCTTGCGGCAGGAACACCGGTATATGCCGACCTCGTTTGGTTTGATGGTGCGACAAAAGCCGATGTCTTCTGCAACGGCACAAAGGTCTTTGAACTGCCGGATGAGGCGGGCAACACGCGCGGTCGCATTACTTTGAGCAAGAACGAACTGAACATCTGGGGCGAGAACGAACTGAGGCTTGTGCCCGACAAGGGCGAACCGTGGACGGGTGTCATCAAATATCCCGACTTCGACTTCTCGGTATCGCAGGGCATGAAGAGCGGCATCACAATCATGTGGAGCCTCATCGACCAGAACGCCGTTGCAGGCTACCAAATACAGCGGCGCATAATGGGTTCAACGGATGCCTTCGAGGCAGTCCAAACCGTGGGACCTGACGTGATGACATACACCGACAAGACGGCGGAAGAGGCTACTCTCTATGAATATACGGTTGTGCCGCTGAACTCCGACGGCGAACCCATCGGTCCTGTTCCGTCGCCCCAGAGCGGCTACCGCACGCTTGAGAAGATAGAGTTTGTACAGGCACGCCAGTTCTATCCGTGGAGCACGCGAGTTGCCATCGACATCTACTACAAGAGCGCACGCCAATCGTCCACCGACGGCGAAATAACTTACGCACTCAAAGCCAAAATGGCGGACGGTACGGAGATACCTATTAAGAGAGAGAATCTAACCCTTGAGACGGTGGACGGGATGCACCTCCTTCCTAACGACCTCCCGTTTGGCTCAAAAGGATTGCCTTCGGGTGCGACGACACGTCTTTGGTGGAATGCTCCGGCAGACCTTACGGTGCCACTCCCGTCGAGTGTCATCTCGGGCATCACGCTGCAAGTAGTACCGACCCTCGCTGAGGGCGCACCCGCAGGAGCGAAGCCCGCACCCGCAACGGTTACCTCAGCAGACATCACGGTGGACTTGCGCACCAAACGCACCGTATCGTATGGTGAGCAGATACCTGTCGTATGGGAGTGGTGGCGCACGGACGGGCGTGTAGAGGCGCATGACAAGAACGTCTTCTATGTCAAACCGGAAGGCAGCGAGACCAACGAGACTATGGTATGGCACACCCCCGAACATGCGGGCGAAGGAACGATTGAGGTACCCGAAAACGAAGACCTGTGGCCGAGTTTCCGTCTCGTCAAGCGCGAGACGAACACCTACGACACGGACGAGGCGAAGCAGATAACACTCACCAGCGAAGTCCTCTTCCAAATGCCGGTGGCTGTGCCGCAGAACGTGCAGGCAACCCGCGGCAACACCGATGCCCTGACCCTCACATGGGACGCGGTGCCTTATGCAGTTAGGTATCAGATTGAAGTTACTACCGTCAATGAACAAGGTGCAATGATGAAAAATACGAAGTATGTCTTCGACGGCACCCAATACATCGACCAAAATGCCCCTGCGTTGGGTATTGTAGGCTATAAGGTGCAGGCGTGCTTCCCGAATAATGTAACGAGCGACCTCTCAGAGCAGGTTGTCGGCTGGCGTGCCATCGACAGGGTGGAACTGAAAGGTGTCTCCACACGCCGCCCGTGGAACGGCACGGTGGATATAGACCTTACCTACAAGACGGTGCGCAACCAATTTACGAAATTGAACGGCACCAACCTGCCCGACAGGAAAGTCTCCGTTACGGCGAAGACCGCAGATGGTGCGGAGTTTGCCATGATGGAACTCATGAAAGAGACATTGGATGCGTCTGCGGGGATGATTTGGCGCGAGCAGGTGGACGGAAGGTATCCGTTTACTCTTGGAAACGCCGACCGTATCACATGGGACGCACCGGCGGATGTACCGCGTATGTATGAGCCTAATTCAGTGATAACCATCACGCTGCAGGGCGACGAGTACAGCGAAGAAATCAAACTCGAGCGCACTTTCGACCTGGATACCCGCATAGGGGTTATTGACGTATCATCTTCCGAGGTGGATATCCCTATTCCATGGTCCACACGTTGGGCAAAAACGGAGGCAACACAACTCGGTTTCGGCGAAAACGAAGCATGGCGGAACTTGACGGCAGTGCTGACAGACGTCACGGACAGAGAGAACCCCAGGGAGATTATGAGAAGCGAGAATATAATACTCGGCGAGGGTACGGTCAACACATGGACACCGAAGAAGTGGGGCTATAATACGCTCACGCTGATACTCCGCCCTGTCAGCGGCAGCAACGAACAAACGGAGTACGCTGTGATATTCAATGTAGTACCCGACTTCACGTTCACCGCTACGCAGGGCTACCGCGACAGCATTATCGTGGAGTGGAACGAACTACGGGATATACACACCTATTCTATCCGTCGCCGTGCGGCACACACCAACGATGCCTTTGTCGAGGTGGCTATCTGCACCGACACCACCCGCTGGGCAGACACTTCCGCCGAGACCATAGTGGGCGAGTTCGAGTACACCATTATGCCGCTGAACGCTGACGGCACGGACGCATGGACGCAGTTCACCCCCGTAGTGGGCTACCGCGCACTGGATATAGCCCGCCCCGTTACCATTGTTCCTGCCGAGAACGGCACCGTAACCGCCGACAAAGAGACGGCTAAGTACGGCGACTTTGTCACGCTGACCGTTACGCCTGCTATGGGCTATGAGTTGGAGCAACTCCGCGTCATGGACGGCGAAACACCGGTAACCGTATGGGGTGAAGAAGGCGAGTACGTATTTGGGATGCCTGCCAATGAGGTGACAGTAACGGCTACCTTCAAGGCTATTGACTACCTCGTTAACATCATATCTTCTGAAAACGGTACGGTGACAGCCGACAAAGAGACAGCACACTATGGCGAGACCGTCACCCTAACCATCACACCTGACGAGGGATATGAGTTAGAGTCCCTTCGTGTCATTTATGACGATGCAATAGTGCCTGTAACCGAGGGTAATACATTCGTCATGCTCGCATGTAATGCAGCAATCACCGCCACCTTCAAGATGATTGACTACGCCGTCACCATCGAGCCAGCCAAAGGTGGCACCATAACCGCCGACAAGGCGACAGCCAACATGGGCGAGACCGTTACGCTGACCGTTACGCCTGACGAAGGGTATGAGTTCGACCAACTGACCGTAATGAATGGCGAAACCCAAGTGGATGTAGTGGCAGCCGAAGGCAACTACACATTCGTTATGCCCGCAGGCAATGTGGAAATCACCGCTACCTACAAGGCGATAGACTACGACATTACCCTTGTGCCTTCGGTAAGCGGTACCGTAACCGCCGACAAAGAGACCGCACACGTGGACGAGACCATAACCCTGACCATCACCCCCGACAAGGGCTACGAGTTGGACGAAATCCATGTGATGTTCGGCGAAATGCAACTGACCACGGTTTCGGAGGGCGAAGGCATTCATACTTTCACTATGCCCGCAGGCAATGTGGTCATATCCGTTCTGTTCAAGGAAGCCACCGGCACGGATGTCATTGCTCCCGACGCTGTGAAGGCTACTGCCCGCAAGGTCATCCGCAATGGTATTGTCTATATCCTCCGTGACGGCAAGACCTACACCGCAACAGGCGTAGAAGTGCAGTAACAGACTTCCCCCAACCCCTCCGAAGGGAGTGGCTCAATAGGACGGAAACAAAGCCCCGTTCTATCGAACCCGCTCTTGGAGAGTGTTGGGGGACTCTCGTTTCTTAATCGTTCTTAACGGCAACCTCGCAGCAAGGGATACGCAAGGGATGCGCAACCTATAACGAAAGGTCGCACCATAGATAACGAACCGATAGTATAAAATAACTTAATGGATTTACAGATGCGGGCGTTTACCCACCAAGTATTGGAAAAATGCCGGCATACTTGTGCAAGTGATTTATTATTAGTAACTTTGTAGGTGATTAGACGATATATATACATTGCAATATGAGTACAACACCTCTTCAAACTCCGGCACTGCACCTTGTGCAGGACCTGCGGCAAATCATACAGGACGCACGCGGACGCGTTGCCGCACAAGTGAACTCCGAACTGACACTGATGTATTGGCACATCGGCGAGCGCATTAACCGCGATATGCTTGATAATCAACGTGCTGAGTATGGCAAACAAATTGTGTCGGCAGTGTCGACACAATTACAAGAGGAGTTCGGACACCAAGGATTCGAGCCCCGAAACATTCGCCGTATGATGCAATTCGCACAGCAATTCCCCGACATCAAGATTGTCGCGCCGGTGGCGCGACAATTGACATGGTCTCATATCGTTGAGATTCTGCCCCTTAAAGACGACCTGCAACGGGAGTTCTACCTCACCATGGCGTCCGCCGAGCGGTGGAGCGTGCGTACCCTCCGCGACCGAATTGACAGTATGCTCTATGAGCGCACCGCCATCAGCATACAGAAATCCCTTGCCGAAGCCAAGCAACGCCTCGGCGAAGAATAATAACAAACTAACTAAATATCAAACGTATGAACAAATCTTTACTCACTCTGGCAATCGCTGCCATTGTTCTCGCGGGCGCAACCTCGCAGGCAAACGCACAAGCCCCCGCAGGCGTACAAGCCGTTGACCTCGGTCTGCCGAGCGGCACCAAATGGGCATCGTGTAACATCGGTGCCACTGCACCTGAAGAATACGGCAACCACTATGCATGGGGCGAGACTGCCCCAAAAGAAGACTACTCATGGGCTACTTACAAGTATGCCGATGGCGACAGTACCAAACTCACCAAGTACTGCAACAATGCCATGTGGGAGTATGGCGAGTATTACACCGACACTGAAATGACCTTGGAGCCGGAGGATGATGCCGCTACCGCCAACTGGGGCGAAGAGTGGCGTATGCCCACTGAGGAGGAATGGATGGAGTTGCGCGATAACTGCACATTTGTGTGGACAAGAAATGGAGTCAGAGGCAGTTGGGTAACGAGCAAGACGAATGGCAACTCGATATTTCTCCCCGCTACGGGGCTTTACCAAGGTGAGAAGTACTCGACAGCCGGGCAGTGGGGACACTATTGGTCAGCATCTATCCTAAGATACGACAATGCAAGACAAGCAAGGCGTTTCAATGTCGCTCAGGATGGTGTACACTGGAGTAGCAACGACAGATGTCATGGGCGTTCCGTTCGCGCTGTGTATGGAAGGACGAATGTCAGTACAGACATAGACAATCCATCAGCCGAAGAGGCCGTCCCTGCCCGCAAAGTCCTCCGCAACGGACAAATGCTCATCCTCCGCAATGGCATTTACTATGACCTGCACGGCAGAATACTGTCCCTAACCTCTAACCCCTAATCTCTAACCAACATGAACACAACACGAAACAAATCTGCATTCCCCCTCTTCGAAGAGGGGGTTAGGGGGAGTCTCCGTAGGGGGAGTCTTTGGGCGGTAGCATTGCTATCTGCTCTTTCCCTGCACGCCCAAATAGTGGAAGTCTATAAAGCGGGCAACATTGTATATAGTTGCGGTGATGCCGATAGCATTGTCTTCCGTGCCTTACCAAAGGATGCTTTCTCTGTCTCTGCCACCAAGCAAGTGCGTTTCTCCAAGGGCAACCTGCAGTACACGCAATCCACACAGACATGGTCATTTGCTGGCAATCAGTATGATATAATTGGCGAAGCCAACATCAGTAATGGTGTTCTTGCAGACAAGATAGACCTGTTCGGTTGGAGTGGTAGTACCGCCACAGCCCAATGGGGTGTTGGTACATCTGAGAATTACAGCGATTATAGTGGTGATTTTTTGGATTGGGGTAAGAATATTGGTGATGGTAATACGTGGTACACCTTGACGTCTGCCGAGTGGGGTTATCTTATTGATGAACGAACCAATGCAGACCAACTAAAAGGTGTGGCACGTATCCAGTTAGACGGAAACCAATATGCGAATGGTCTTATCCTTCTTCCCGACACATGGACTTGCCCTGAGGGTGTTATTTTCAAGAGCGGTTTTGCAAGTGAATACAGCATACAAGCGTATGCCGATTACCAGACATTCACGCTTGCCGATTGGCAGAAGTTAGAATCAGCGGGTGCTGTCTTCTTTCCTGCTTCGGGTGTCCGTATCGGGACAATTGTGTACAGCGTGATGCGCTACAGTTACTGCTGGTCTGCTACGCCTGACGGCTCGGTTTACGCGAACGTATTCCTTTTCCGCTCCGACGGAGCGTACTTAAGTCACAACGATCGTAGCACCATGCAAGCAGTCCGTCTTGTCCGCGACCTGTAAAAGTAAAAGCAGGCATATAGCAAAATGCAGCAACATTGCATATATGCCTGAAAAGTCCTCTGACCTCACGCCGGCAACTACGGTACATACACGGTAGATATACGGTAGATACACGGTAGATACACGGTTCATTATGCTGTTCATACCGTAGGCATATAGGGGGGCATACCGACAAACTGTCAAACTCATCAACCAATAAACAATATGAAAAAAGCAATCACATTCCTGTTCAGCCTGCTGGCTGTGTTTTCTTTCCAAGTGCCAACAGTGGCAGCCGAAGAGACGGATGCCATATACGCTTGGGTGGACGGCGCAAGCACCTGCTATCGCCTGACCGATATGCCCAAAGTAACGTACCAAGGCACCGAAGCCGTACTCTCCATCAACGGTGTGGAGCAACTGCGCCTCGACCTCGGCGAGAAACGACTCGTCATCACCTACGGCGTGTACCAAAGCGGTCCTTCAACCGACATTGAGCCAACCGAACAAGGCGCACAAACAGACACCCCCGTCCGCCAAGAGGGCAAGTACATCCGCGGCGGGCAACTCATCATCGTCCGCGATGGTGTATGCTACGACATCCACGGCAGAACCCTAACATCTAACCCCTAATCTCTAACAATATGAACACAACACAAAACAAATCTGTATTCCCCCTCTTTGAGGGGGTTAGGGGGAGTCTTTTGTTGGTAGCATTGCTGTCTGCCCTCTCCCTCAATGCCCAAATGCTCAAAGTCTATAAAGGCGGTGCAATGGTCTATTATCTGGAAAATGCCGACAGCGTAGTCTTCTGTTCCTTGCCCCACCATGCCCTTTCGGGCGTGTTTTCGGTGTCCGAAACCAAACAAATCCATTTCTCTTGCGGCAACCTGCAGTACACACAATCCACGCAGATATGGTCGTTTGCGGAGCATCAGTATGATATGATTGGCGAAGCCAACATCAGTAATGGTGTTCTTGCAGATAAGATAGACCTGTTCGGTTGGAGCGGTAGTACCGCCACAGCCCAATGGGGTATCAGCACCTCAACGGACAAAAGCGATTATAGTGGAGACTTTGTGGATTGGGGTACGAATACTATCGGCAAAGACGCTTCTGACACATGGCGTACTTTGACAAATGACGAATGGAGTTACCTTCTCTCTAATCGTACCAATGCCAACAATCTCATCGGTGTGGCACGTATCAACCTCAATGCCGACGGCACAGAGTATGCGAATGGTCTTATCCTCCTTCCGGACAATTGGACTTGCCCTGCGGGCGTGACATTCAAGTCGGGTCTCGCAAGTGAAAACAGTGTACAGGCTTATGCCGATTACCAGACTTTCACCTTGAGTGATTGGCAGCAGTTGGAAGCCGCAGGTGCTGTTTTCTTGCCTGCTTCGGGTAACCGCTACGGGGATGGGGCGGATGCGTACGATGGGCTATACAGCGGCTATTGGCTTGCTACACCTTGTGGCTCGGACTACGCGTGCTCATTCCTCTTCGACTCGAAGGTAGCGAAAACGTACGACTATTGGAATCGCGGCAGCGGGCACGCAGTCCGTCTTGTCACAGACCTGTAAAAGGTTTGCACCCGTCAACCCTTTCAACGTATCCAATCACGCATAAAAGTATCAACACATAAACAAAAAAAAGCAGTTATGAACAAATCATTACTCACTTTGGCACTCGCTGCCATCGTTCTCACAGGCGCAAGCATACAGGCAAGCGCACAAGCGCCCGCCAACGTACAAGCCGTTGACCTCGGTCTGCCGAGCGGGCTGAAATGGGCATCATGCAACGTAGGAGCCACCGCGCCCGAAGGCTACGGCAACTACTACGCTTGGGGCGAGACGGAACCCAAAGACAACTACTCGTGGGCGACCTACAAGCATAATAATGGTGATAATAGTTCTGATAACATCACCAAGTACGGCAACAATGCAGACACCTTGACCACCTTGGAGCCTGAGGATGATGCCGCTACTGCCAACTGGGGTGGTGATTGGCGTATGCCTACGGCTGCCGAGATGGATGAATTATTAGAGCACTGCACATGGACGTGGACGACGCAAAATGGTGTAAACGGCTACCAAGTTGCAAGCAAGACCAACGGTAACTCCATTTTTCTTCCCGCAGCGGGCTATTATTTTAGGGAAACTCTCAACGGGAATAACAGCAGTTGCTGCTATTTGTCTGCGTCGCTCTATGAGAAAAACCCGTCTCGTGCATGGTATATCTATAACAAGTATGCCGGAACTCAGATGGCTCGAGACTACTGCTACCGCTTCTATGGTCAGTCTGTCCGCCCCGTGCAGGACAAACAGGAAGAAGTAGTAGAGCCAGCCTACACGCCCAAGCCCTTCACGGTAGCCGAAGGCAAGCAAATCACGTTCTCCGGCGGCAACCTGCAATACACCCAATCCACACAGACATGGGCATTTGCGGAGCATCAGTATGATATGCTTGGCGAAGCCAATATCACCACCGGCGCCGATGGCAACAAAGTCCTTGCCGATAAGATAGACTTGTTCGGTTGGAGCGGTAGCACAGGCAGTGCCAAGTGGGGTATCAGCACATCTACTGATAACAATGATTATTCCGGTGATTTTGTGGATTGGGGTACAAACACTATTGGCACAGACGCTCCTGACACTTGGCGTACATTGACGTCTGACGAGTGGACTTTCCTGCTCTCTACTCGTACCAATGCTGACAATCTTGTAGGTGTGGCACGTATCAACCTCAATGCCGATGGCACAAAGTATGTCAATGGTTTTATCCTGTTGCCTGATAGTTGGACTTGCCCTGCGGGTGTAACCTTCAAGTCGGGTTTTGCCGGAGAATGGAATGTACAGGCGTATGCTGATTATCAGACGTTCACTTTGAGTGATTGGCAGCAGTTGGAGTCAGCGGGTGCTGTTTTCCTTCCTGCTTTGGGCTACCGCCACGGGTCTAATGTGTACTACGTGCAGTACGGCGGCTACTACTGGTCTGCTACGCCTCCCGACTCGGACGACGCGCTCTACCTGTATTTCCTCTCGAATGAAGCGGGTACGTACAACACCAATCGCAACGACGGACAAGCCGTCCGTCTTGTGAAGAACTGCGCTACGGAAGAAGAGATAGAGCCTGCTTATGTACCCAAGCCGTTCACGGTAGCCGAAGGCAAGCAAATCACATTCTCCGGCGGCAATCTGCAGTACACCCAAAGCACACAGACGTGGGCATTTGCGGAACATCAGTATGATATGTTGGGTACGGATAATGTGGATGGTAGCACCCTTGCCGACAAGATAGACCTGTTCGGTTGGAGCGGTAGCACAGGCAGTGCCAAGTGGGGTATCAGCACCTCAACGGACAAAAGCGATTATAGTGGTGATTTCGTGGATTGGGGTACAAACACTATTGGCACAGACGCTCCTGACACTTGGCGTACATTGACCATAGACGAGTGGCAGTATCTGTTTATGCATACCCGTTGGACAATGGCAAAGGTGAATGGCACCTTGGGCTTTATGCTTCTGCCCGCTGATTTCGTTGTGCCTGCCGGACTGACAATCAGTATTTTGGGCGATGGCAATATGTCTGATGCCTACAAGAATTTCAGCGAGTCGGACTACTCCGCCAATGTCTATACAGCGAGCCAGTTCTCGCAATTGGAGTCTGCAGGTGTGGTCTTCCTGCCTTGTGCGGGCTTCCACCGCGGCTCGAGTGTAGGCAATGTCGGGTCGGTCGGCTACTACTGGTCGGCTACTCCCGGCGATACGGACTGCGCGGGGTACGTGTACTTCGGCTCGTGGAACGCGTTCGCGAACGGTTGGTTCGATTGCAGCCTCGGGCAGTCCGTCCGTCTTGTGAAGAACTATTCCAACGTAAGCACAGACGCAACCTGCCCCTCTGCCGCAGACACTACCGCTGCCCGCAAGGTGCTCCGCAACGGGCAAGTGCTGATAGAGCGCGGGGGCAAGACCTACACCATCACCGGTGTGGAGGTGGAGTAACCTTGCGCTAAATGCGTAGGCTTGCATAGTGCGCAACCAATCCTTGAAACTGCCTGACAATAGCAACCATAGCATTGTCAGGCAGTCTCTTTTTATTGTGTTCAACCACCGCTACACACAACAGGGGCGAAAATGTGTGGAAATACACATATTTTCGCCCTGTAACTGCCTTGTCCTGAATCAGGCTGACCATTTTGTCTGTTAGGACGGAGTTCGGTTGATTCAAGGAAAGGTAGGGATAAGTAGCAGATACCAATCAATGTTAACAGAAATGACAAGCCACCGTTCAGCAAGGGTGAAGCGTAAGGCGGGTGCGCAAAGCGCACTGAGCGCCGAAGCGATACGAAGCCCGGTGGGCTGAGTAGAACTCCTTATACGCAAGGGATGAGCAAGGGATACGCAAGGGATAGCGGAGGTCTGCACCGCAGATATTCACAGGATAATCACAGAATAGTATAAACTTTTGAATGTTATTATGTTCAAAATTTGCATATATGCTTAATAAATCGTACCTTTGCAATCGAATCAACATATAACCACCAAACTAAATTCGACGCATTATGAAGAAATCAATCCTCACCATCGCTCTTACAGTCCTTGCTCTTGCGGGCGCAACCTCGCAGGCAAGCGCACAAACAGCCCCTGCCAAGGCACAAGCCCCCGCCAACGTACAAGCCGTTGACCTCGGTCTGCCGAGCGGACTGAAATGGGCATCGTGCAACGTCGGTGCCACCACGCCCGAAGACTACGGCAACTACTACGCTTGGGGCGAAGTACTCCCAAAAGACAACTACTCGTGGACTACGTATGCACACGCCAACGGTAGTGCCAACGACCTCACCAAGTACTGCAGCGATGCGACGCTGGGTAACGATGGTTTCACCGACAACTTGACCACCTTGGAGCCTGAGGACGATGCTGCTACCGCCAATTGGGGCGGCGAATGGCGTATGCCGACCGAGGCGGAATGGATAGAGTTGCGCACACAATGCACATGGACGTGGATGACACAGAGCGGCGTAAATGGCTACCAAGTAACAAGCAAAACGAACAGCAACTCTATCTTCCTGCCCGCGGCGGGCTATCGCTACGATGAGACGCTCAGCGACGGCGGCTCCTACGGCAACTACTGGGCTTCGTCGCTCTTCGAGAAGAATTCGGGACATGCGTGGGGCATAGGCTTCTATTCGGGGCTTGCGGACATGGGTTCCTACACCCGCTGCTATGGTCAGTCGGTCCGCCCCGTGCAGGACAAGCAGGAAGACGTAGTAGAGCCAGCCTACACGCCCAAGCCCTTCACGGTAGCCGAGGGCAAGCAAATCACTTTCTCCGGCGGCAACCTGCAATACACCCAGAGCACACAGACGTGGGCGTTTGCCGATAATCAATATGATATGTTGGGAGATGCCAATGTAAGTGGTAGTGCCCTTGCCGATAAGATAGACCTCTTTGGTTGGAGTGGTAGTATAGGCTCCGCCAAGTGGGGTATCAGCACCTCACAGTCCAATTCTGCTTATAGCGGTGACTTCGTGGATTGGGGAACGAATACTATCGGCACGGATGCGCCTAATACATGGCGTACTTTGACGCATGATGAATGGGATTACCTGCTCAAAAAGCGTCTTGATGCCGCCCAACTCAACGGTGTGGCACGTATTCAGTTCGGCGAAAACAAATATGCGAATGGTCTTGTTTTGCTCCCAGACAATTGGATATGCCCTGCGGGTGTAACGTTCAAGTCGGGCTTTGCGGGTGAATGGAGTGTTCAGGCGTATGCCGATTATCAGACGTTCACACTTGCGGATTGGCGGGAATTGGAAGCCTCCGGTGCTGTATTCCTGCCTGCTTCGGGTTACCGCGATGAGTCGTTAATGAGTTTCGAGCCGTGTGTGAACGACGTGCAGAGTTACGGCCACTATTGGTCTGCTACGCCTGACGACTTGTACATCGCATGCTACTTGTACTTCAACTCGAGCGCAGCGGGTACGAACTGCAACTTCCGCAACTACGGGCGATCCGTCCGCCTTGTGAAGAACTATTCCAACGTAAGCACAGACGCAGCCAGCCCTGCAACCACAGACATTGGCGAGGTGCGCAAGGTGCTACGCAACGGACAAGTGCTGATAGAGCGTGGTGGCAAGACCTACACCCTGCAAGGCGTGGAGGTGAAGTAGTGGTTTCTTATGGTTACTAAGTCGTAGTGAATGCGGCTTAGTAACCGTTTGGCAACTGTATTTTTGCAGTAAAATACTATGATTATGTATGTTATATTTGCACATATCGAGAATTAGCAGTACTTTTGTGTGTCCGTTGCAAAGGACACAAAATATAGAAATGTGTCCGCTGTAAAGGACACAAAACAGAAAAATGTGTCCGACACAAAGGTCTTGACAGTTCGGTAATACGTAATCACAGTATTCACAAAAGGGTATGGACAAGTTATTTGAAAAGCAAAGCAGGTTATTGGCTCTCACATCGCTTAAGATAGTGAGACAGTGTGCATTGTCTATCAATTGGGATGCGCCGATGTTGGCTATCCGCGGTCCGAAAGGTGTAGGTAAGACCACTATCATACTGCAATACATCAAGCAGCACTACTCGTTGCAGGACCAATCGGTGCTCTATTGCTCGTTGGATAGCACGTATTTTGCAAATCACACTCTGCTTGACCTTGTGGACAGATTCTACAAGAACGGCGGCAAGCACCTCTTTTTGGACGAGGTACACAAGTATCCCAACTGGGCAAAGGAGGTGAAAGAGACGTATGACTCTTACCCCGATATGCAGGTAGTGCTCAGCGGCTCTTCTCTGCTGGATATGATGTCCGGCGATGCAGACTTGTCAAGGCGGTGTATCAACCACGACATACAAGGCTTGTCCTTCCGCGAGTATTTACAGTTCTACAAGAATATCAACCTGCAGCCTTGCTCTTTGGAGGACTTGTTGCATGACCCGATGCCGGTATGCCTGCAGGTGAACGACCTGTGCCGTCCGTTGGCATTCTTCCGTGAGTATCTGCAATACGGATACTACCCCTACTATATCAAGAACAAGATTGACTACTACTCTGCCGTAGAGCAAGTAACATCCCATATCATTGACGACGAGATGCCGCGTATATGCGGCGTGGAGGTGGCGAATACGCGCAAGATTAAGGCACTGATGAATGTGTTGGCGTCTGCCGAACCCTTTGAGGTGGACATCAAGAAACTATCCACACAGACTGCCATGAAGCGGGAGACCCTCTTGGGCTATCTCAACTATATGCAGAAAGCCAAACTGCTCAACTTGCTCTATTGCGACAACACCGGCATCAAGAAACTGCAAAAGCCTGACAAGATATACATGGAGAACACCAATCTCCTGTATGCTTTGGCGGACGATCCTGTCAAGCAGGGCAACCTGCGCGAAACGTTTGCCGTCAATCAGTTGTTGCACAGCCATCAGGTGGAGTACAAGAAGACCAACGGGGACTTCATGGTGGACGGCAAATACACGTTTGAAGTCGGTGGCAGCGGCAAGGACTATACACAGATTGCCGACCTGCCCGACTCCTACATCTTGGCGGACGACATCGAACTGCCTGTCGGACACAAACTGCCTTTGTGGCTCATCGGTTTCATTTACTGACGGATAGTATGTATGCCCTAACAACCTGAAATAGCAAACGTACTGGGGATTGTCAGCCGCAAAATATGCGGCTTATTAACCGCAAGAACAATCAAGTAATCTTATGCCAAACGAATCTGTCATACAAGTCTTTGACGACAAGAATGTCCGCATTATATGGAACGAGCAGGAAGAGAAGTACTATTTCTCTATTGCCGATATTGTGCAAATCCTTACGGACAGCACCGATGTGAAACAGTATATCAAGCGTATGCGTGCGCGAGACCCCGAGTTGGATTCAAGGTGGGGTACAATTTGTACCCCTGTTCGAATGCGCGCTGCCGACGGGAAAAACCGCCAAGTGCAAGCCGCTGATTTAGAGGGTATCTTCCGCCTTATACAATCCATTCCGTCCAAGAAAGCGGAGCCGGTAAAGCAGTGGCTTGCCAACGTGGGAGCACAGCGTATCGACCAAATCATCGACCCCGAACTTACGTTCCAGATGGCAGTCGAGGACTATCGCCGACAGGGATACTCCGACAAGTGGATTAACGAGCGCATGCGCTCCATCGAGATGCGCAAGGAACTGACCGACGAATGGAAGCGGGCAGGCATACACGAGCAGAGAGACTTTGCCCTGCTCACCAACGTCCTCACCAAAGCATGGAGCGGTATGACCACCGGCGAATACAAACGCCACAAAGGCTTGACCAAGGAGAACCTGCGCGACAATATGACCAATGTGGAACTGGCACTCAACCCCCTCGCCGAGGTGGCTACCACGGAGTTGTCGCGTCAGAGCAACCCGCAGGGTATCGCGCAAACCACACGGACAGCACAGGCAGGTGGTGAGGTTGCCCGAAACGCCCGTACCGACTTGGAGCAACGCCTCGGACGCTCGGTGATATCTTCGCAGCGGGCAGCCGACTACATCCGTCCTGTCGAAGATACCACCGCACAGGAACTGCCTTTCGACGGAGACGCTCACTCTAAAACTAACGAATCTATTAACAACTAATTTTAATACGACAATGAAAAGAAATATACTTTCTCTCGCAGTAGCAATAGTTGCCATTGCTCTCACAGGCGCAAGCACACAGGCAAGCGCACAAGCACCCGCAGGTGTACAAGCCGTTGACCTCGGATTGCCGAGCGGTCTCTACTGGGCGTCATGTAATGTTGGTGCCGCCTATTCACAAGGCTATGGCGACTATTTCGCTTGGGGCGAGACCGCACCCAAAGATTACTACGCTTGGAGTACCTACAAATACACCAACGGCGGGTACGGCAAAATGACCAAGTATTGCAACGATGCTTCGCACGGCGACAATGGTTTCACCGACAACAAGACCATTCTCGAACAGGAGGACGATGCGGCTGCCGCCAACTGGGGCAATGCGTGGCGTATGCCTACCGATGCCGAGTGGAAAGAGTTGCTCGAACAATGTACATGGGAATGGATAAAGTATAGCCAGGACACATTCGGCTACGTGGTTACAAGCAAGACCAACGGCAACTCTATCTTCCTTCCCGCTGCGGGCTATCTGGTTGACGACAGCCGCTACAATGCGGGCATGCGCGGCAACTATTGGTCGGCATCGCTCAACGAGGGCGAAGCGAGTTATGCACAGTACATTGACTTCAATTCAAGCAAACAGGAAAGAACCCAATACGGGCGTTTCTATGGACGTTCCATTCGTGCTGTCCGTGAAACAGCCATAACCACAGGCATCGCCGCCCCCACTGGCGCAGATACCGCCCCTGCCCGCAAAGTATTCCGCAACGGACAAGTGCTGATAGAGCGCGGGGGCAAGACCTACACCCTCACGGGCATAGAGGTGAAGTAAGCATAGCGGTGAAGCGGTGTGGTACTTGTGAAACAGAACAAACATCTGCTGCTTTTACTTGTGAAATGAAACAAATATCTCACCATTTTACTTGTGAAATGAAACAAAATAGTATTTATCAGTAGTATTAAACATATCAAACGTATGAACAAATCCTTACTCACTTTGGCACTCGCTGCCATTGTTATCTCCGGCGCAGGCACACAGGCAAGCGCACAAACAGCCCCCGCCAATGTACAAGCCGTTGACCTCGGTCTGCCGAGCGGACTGAGATGGGCATCGTGCAACGTCGGCGCCACCGCAGCCGAAGGCTACGGCGACTACTACGCTTGGGGCGAGACCGCACCCAAAACCGACTACTCGTGGGCAACCTACAAGCACGCCAATGGTGCAGAAAACAAACTCACCAAGTACTGTACAGATACAAGTTACGGCGACAACTGCTTCACCGACGACAAGACGACCTTGGAGCCGGGGGATGATGCCGCTACCGTGAATTGGGGCGAAGAATGGCGTATGCCTACCGATGCCGAGTGGACGGAGTTGCGAGAACAATGCACGTGGACTTGGACTACACTGAACGGAGTGTATGGCTGCCAAGTAACAAGCAAGACCAACAGCAACTCCATTTTCCTCCCCGCTGCGGGGTATCGCTACGGCACGGACCTCAACAATGTCGGCTCCTACGGCGACTACTGGTCTTCGTCGCTCTACGTCTTCCCGGAATACGCGTGGTTCATCTACTTCAATTCAGACGGTATAAACAGGGGCCGCAACCCCCGCCGCATCGGTCAGTCTGTGCGCCCCGTACAAGACAAACAGGAAGAAGAAGTAGTAGAGCCTGCTTATGTAGCCAAGCCGTTCACGGTAGCCGAGGACAAGCAAATCACCTTCTCCGGTGGCAACCTGCAATACACCCAAAGCACGCAGACATGGTCGTTTGCGGAGCATCAGTACGATATGCTTGGCGATGCCAATGTAAATGGTAGCACCCTTGCCGACAAGATAGACTTGTTTGGTTGGAGTGGTAGTACTGCAACAGCCAAGTGGGGCATTGGTACATCGCAGTCCCATTCGGATTATAGTGGTGATTTTGCGGATTGGGGTACAAACACTATCGGCACAGACGCTCCTGACACATGGCGTACATTGACAAAGGACGAATGGTATTACCTCCGTTATTCTCGTGCCAATGCCGATGACCTTGTAGGTGTGGCACGTATCGACCTCAATGCCGATGGTAGCAAGTATGTGAATGGTCTTGTCTTGTTACCTGACGACTGGACTTGTCCTGCAGGTGTAACCTTCAAGTCGGGTTTCTTTGATACGAATAGTGTGCAGGCTTACGCCGACTACCAGACATTCACTCTTGCAGATTGGCAGAAGTTGGAAGCCGCCGGTGCTGTTTTCCTGCCTGCTTCAGGCCTCCGCCTCGGGTCGAATGTGCGCTACATGCAGTACTACGGCGACTATTGGTCTGCTACGCCTGACGACTCGGGCTACGCACTCGAGTTCAACTTCAACTCGGACGGAGCGTACGCGAGCAACTATGATCGCAACTACGGGCTAGCAGTCCGTCTGGTGAAGGACAAACAGGAAGAAGTAGTAGAGCCTGCCTATGTAGCCAAGCCGTTCACGGTAGCCGAGGACAAGCAAATCACCTTCTCCGGTGGCAACCTGCAATACACCCAAAGCACGCAGACATGGTCGTTTGCGGAGCATCAGTACGATATGCTTGGCGATGCCAATGTAAATGGTAGCACCCTTGCCGACAAGATAGACTTGTTTGGTTGGAGCGGTAGTACAGGTAGTGCCAAGTGGGGTATCAGCACATCTACAGATTACAACGATTATAGTGGTGATTTCGTGGATTGGGGAACAAATACTATCGGTACCGACGCTCCTGACACATGGCGCACCCTGACCATAGACGAGTGGCAGTATCTGTTTATGCATACCCGTTGGACAATGGCAAAGGTGAATGGCACCTTGGGCTTTATGCTTCTGCCCGCTGATTTTGTTGCTCCGGAAGGACTGACAATCAGTATTTTGGGCGATGGCAATATGTCTGATACCTACAAGAATTTCAGCGAGTCGGACTACGCCTCCAATGTCTATACTGCAAGCCAATTCTCGCAGTTGGAGTCCGCAGGTGCCGTTTTCCTGCCTTGTGCGGGCTACCGCTACGGCTCGAGTGTGGGCCTTGTCGGGTTGGGCGGCGGCTACTGGTCGGCTACTCCCAACGATACGGACAACGCGAGGTACATGTACTTCAGCTCGACGTACGCGAACACGATCAGCGATTGGATTCGCAACTACGGGCAATCGGTCCGGTTGGTGAAGAACTATTCCAACGTAAGCACAGACATCTCTCGTCCCTCTGCCACAGATACCGCCCCTGCCCGCAAAGTATTCCGCAACGGACAAGTGCTGATAGAGCGCAACGGCAAGACCTACACCCTCACGGGCATAGAGGTGAAGTAAGCATAGAGAAGGGTATCTGTTACAGCAAAAATACCGACTGAAATGCCACAAAAGTACCGATTGAAATGCCGCAAAAATACCGATTTGTTTGTATAGTCAGTTTATTATTAGTATCTTTGCAGCATATTAAATAATTTAGATTATGAAGTATTTTGAGCGAGTAGCAGACAGCATGCTGCAAGAGCGATTAGAGGCATTCGGTGCGGTATTGATTGAGGGACCCAAGTGGACGGGGAAGACCACCACCGCCATACAGCATGCCAAGAGTGTGATTAAGATGCACGACCCTGACATGGTGGCTAACTATATGGCGACGGCGGAAACCAAACCATCGTTGCTGCTGCATGGCGAACAACCGCGACTGATAGACGAATGGCAAGACGCCCCTGTGCTGTGGGATGCTGTGCGCACTGCTATAGACAATAGCGGAGGTAAGCCCGGGCAGTATATCCTGACAGGGTCGAACACGGTGGATAAGTCGAAAGTACACCACACAGGAACGGGACGTATCTCACGCATGAAGATGTACCCGATGAGCCTCTGGGAGTCCCATGACTCAACAGGTGAGGTATCTATGCGCGGACTATTCGACAACCCGCACCTCGACATCGATGGTGCTGCGGGTAAGTTGGATATACCCGACCTGATACGTGTGGCATGTCGTGGCGGCTGGCCTGTAACACTCCAATTGAGCGACAAAGCAGCAATGATGGTGGCGAATGACTACGTCAATACGGTATGCGATGAGGATATATCTGCTATCGACAAGAAACAGCGCAACCCGAAGGTGGCTCGGCAAATCCTGCGTTCCTATGCACGTAATATCAGCACATTAGCCAAAAAGACGAATATCCTGGCGGATGTGACGGCTGGCGGTGATATTGATATATCCATGGACACGTTTGACGACTACGTAAGGGCGTTGGAGCGCTTGTTCGTTATTCAGGATATAGATGCTTGGTGCCCTGCTCTCCGTAGCAAAACGGCATTGCGCAGTGCTCCCAAGCGGTGCTTTGTCGACCCGTCTATCACCGTGGCGGCTATGAATACCAACGCCGTAGCATTGGAGACGCAACTCAACACCTTTGGCTTTATCTTCGAGCAGATGTGTATTCGTGACCTCAAAGCCTATACGGCGGATTTCAATAGCCGTGTCTTGTACTACCACGACCGGTATGGTTTGGAGGCGGACATAGTGTTGCATCTGGAGGACGAGCGATATGCGCTGATAGAGTGCAAGTTGGGAAGCCGTGAGATAGAAGAGGGGGCAGCACACCTGTGCGAGTTGCACAGGCTGATTCGGGAATACAATGCCCGTGAGAAGCAAGTGCCTCTTCGTGAACCCGAACTGAAGATTATCCTTACCGGTGGACCGATGGCTTATACGCGCCCTGATGGTGTGCATATCATTCCGCTGGCGGCTTTGAGACCATAGCATACTGCTTGCTTGACGAATATGATTAAGAATCAACCACGCACAAACCCATCAACATATAACTAACAAACTAAATTCAACGCATTATGAAGAAATCAATCCTCACCATCGCTCTTGCAGTCCTTGCTCTCGCGGGCGCAACCTCGCAGGCAAGCGCACAAACAGCCCCTGCCAAGGCACAAGCCCCTGCCAACGTACAAGCCATTGACCTTGGTCTGCCGAGCGGACTGAAATGGGCATCGTGCAACGTCGGTGCCACCACGTCCGAAGACTACGGCAACTATTACGCTTGGGGCGAAGTACTCCCCAAAGACGACTACTCGTGGGCAACCTACAAGCACGCCAATGGGGCGTACAACAAACTCACCAAGTACTGCACCGTTGCAAGTTACGGCGACGACGGTTTTACTGATGACAAAACGACGTTAGACCCCGAGGACGATGCCGCTACCGCCAACTGGGGCGAAGAATGGCGCATACCCACCGATGCCGAGTGGAAAGAGTTGCGCACACAATGCACGTGGACATGGACAACGCAAAATGGAGTAAACGGTTACCAAGTAGCAAGCCAGACCAACGGCAACTCTATATTCCTCCCCGCAGCGGGGTCTCGCGACGGCACGGCTCTCAAAGGTGCCGGCACCTATGGCAATTATTGGTATTCGTTGCTCTACGGCTACCCTTGCAGTGCGTGGAGCCTCGACCTCCTTTCGGACGGCATCGACCGCACCGGCTACTTTCGCATCTACGGTTTCTCTGTCCGCCCCGTACAAGAAAGCGGCACAGGCACCGGCATTGGCTGCACGGCTGCCGCAGATGCCGCCACCGTCCGCAAGGTGCTCCGTAACGGCACTGTCCTCATCGAGCGCAACGGCGTATATTATGACCTCCACGGCAGACTGCTGCCCCTAACCCCTAATCTCTAACCTCTAAACAACTTGCATATATCGGAAAGAAGCAGTACCTTTGCACTTTGTAAGTTAAGTTTTTTACGTAATAAACTTAACCGTATAAGAAATAAATCATACAGATATAAATGGCATCAACTGACAGAAATACAATACAATGCCGCATTGACAAAATGCGCACGGGATATATATTCACATCTTCCGACTTTTACGACTGTGTGAATAGCCCGGTTGTAGTCAGTCGCATTTTAGGGGAGTTGGTGCGGGAAGGGCGTATCCGCAGGGTTGGCAAAGGTAAATTCGACAAACCGAAGCACTCCGCCTTTGGTATTATGCCGCCATCACTTGACTGGCTGCTGCAAAGTTACTTGATGGACGGCAAAAAGGTGATTGGTTACATAACAGGGGTGCAGGCGTATGCACAGTTAGGACTGACCACCCAAATCAGTTCCACCGTCAGCATTGGCTGTAACACCTATCGCCGTGCCGTGCAACGGGCAGGCTACACTGTCCGTTTTGTGTTGCAACCTAACACCATTACACGCAAGAACATACCCTTGTTGCAGATATTGGATGCCATACGGTTTATCAAACAAATACCTGCTTGTACTGCGGAGGAAGCATGCCGGATATTGCGACAGAAAGTGGCATCCTTGCCCGCCGAAGACAGACATCAGTTAGCCTCTTTGTCTATGGCATATACCGGCAGCGTAAGGGCATTGGCAGGAGCCATATTGGACGAAACGGACACGGACACACAAGGGCTATACAACTCGCTGAATCCTGCCACGGTGTACAAGTTAGGACTATCGGAAAGTGTGTTACCCAATGCAAAAAAATGGAGGATAGTATGACATTGCACGAAAACAGACAACTATTCGCAGATGCCATACAAGCCGCATCGGAAACGCTTGGGATAAAGCGGCATTTTGTAGAGAAGGACTATTGGATATGCCGCAGTCTGCAACAGATGGTGCGGGCGGACGATACGCACAAAGCCATCTTCAAGGGAGGAACCAGCCTGACCAAAGCATACCATATAGGTTCACGCTTTTCGGAGGATATAGACATTGCTATTGCCAATGCTGACCAAATGACAGGCAACCAACTGAAGACAGTCATACGCCACACGGCTCATTGCATGACAGATGGGCTGACAGAAGTACAGAAACATGGCGTTACCAGCAAAGGCTCTCACTACTACAAAGCATTCTTTGCTTATCCCGCATTGTCCGATGTACCCACCACAAGTTCTGTCAATATGGGCGAACTGTTAGTTGAAATCAATAGTTTCGCCAACCCGTATCCGTGGCAGATAAAGCGCGTGCAGAGTTTTTTGGCAGAGTTCCTGCGCCAAACGGACAACGATGCTATGATAGAGCAGTACGATTTGGGCGAAATCGGCGTGCCTGTACTGGATAAGTGTTGCACATTGAGCGAAAAGTTGGTATCGCTGATAAGGTGTTCGTTGGCAAACAGGTATGTAGAACAGATGAATGCCAAGATACGGCACTTCTATGACCTCTACTATCTCTGTCAAGACGCAGACTGCCGCCAATACATAGAGTCGGATACCTTTCTTCGGGATTTCCGTATGTTGTTGCAGCACGACCGCGAGCAGTTCTGTAAGCCCGACGGATGGCAAAACAGACCCTTGTCAGACTCGCCGCTTGTCCGCGATTGGCACAGCATATGGCACGCCCTGCTGCCAACTTATCTGCGTGAACTCCCCGACCTGTCGTACCGCGACATTCCTTCTGCAGACGAGATAGAGCAAAGTATGTGCAGCCTACTCACAAAGGTTGGAAATATCCGCGAATAATAACTTATCAACATATAACCGCCAAACTAAATTCAACGCATTATGAAGAAATCAATCCTCACCATCGCTCTTGCAGTTCTTGCTCTTGCGGGCGCAGGCACACAGGCAAGCGCACAAACAGCCCCCGCCAAGGCACAAGCCCCTGCCAACGTACAAGCCGTTGACCTCGGTCTGCCGAGCGGACTGAAATGGGCATCGTGCAACGTCGGTGCCACCACGCCCGAAGACAATGGCAACTACTACGCTTGGGGCGAGACCGCACCCAAAGCCGACTACTCGTGGGAAACCTACAAGCACGCCAATGGTGATTACAACAAACTCACCAAGTACTGCTCTTATAATGGCAACGATAGCTTCACTGACGACAAAACTACGTTAGAACCCGAGGACGATGCCGCTCACGTGAATTGGGGTGGCGATTGGCGTATGCCTACTCGCGCAGAGGTGGACGAACTGCTCAATAACTGCACGTGGACGTGGACAACGCAGAACGGAGTAAACGGTTACCAAGTATCAAGCAAGACCAACAGCAACTCTATCTTCCTCCCTGCTGCAGGCTGTCGCGACGCAGACCTCAACAATGCCGGTTCCATTGGCTACTACTGGTCTGCGTCGCTCAACGACTACTATCCCGGCAACACATGGTGCATCGGCTTCGGTTCGGACTTCCACGATCGCGGTTACAACAGTCGCTACTTCGGCTTCCCTGTCCGCCCCGTTAGGGAAGCGACAGCAGGTCCTGCCAACGTGCAAGCCACACAGGGCGACACCACAGGCGTTACCGTCACATGGAACGCAGTGCCCGATGCCGTCGGTTACGAAATCACGGCAGAGTCGTGGGACGTTGCCATCAACAGGACCGTGCGCACCTTGACGGCAAACGAGACACATATAAAAGACACTATCCCCGTGCGCCCCGCACTGGGGCGCTACACCGTGAAAGCCGTCTTTGCCGACGGCAGCAAGAGCGAGGCTTCCGAACCCGCTATCGGCTACGCGGTACTCGAGACCATGCGGCTACGCGGCATATCCACACGTTGGCCGTGGAACGGTAAAGTGGATATCGATGTCGAGTACAAGACCGTGCGTCCCCGCTTCCAAGAACTGTTCGGACAGCCCAACTTGCCGTACCATGACAACGTGACGCTCACCGCACGCACCGCCGACGGCAAGTCGCTCCCCATGCGCACACTCGAGAAAGAGCCTGCGGTGGACAAGAACTACACGGTCAACCGCCGAACGGTACAGAATGGCGAACAACCTGAAGCCATCAGTAATAAGATATTCAGCGGCTCGGGCTGGTTGCGCATTGTGTGGGACGCGGATACGGACACGTTGGGCATCAATGCACCCGGGACTACCATCACGCTCACGGCATCCGACGACTATGCCCATATAACCGACTCCGCCACCGTAGATGTCAATACCACCAAGCCGGAGTTCATCTTTCTCACCGAGAAGGATACGGTAGTATCGTTCCCGTGGGCGGCACGCTGGGCGAACGAGGCTTCAAGGTCGCTCAATATGCAGGACGGTACGGATATACAGATACGCGTTATCACGAGATACGGTACAGACACGACCTTGGTGTTTGATGAGAAACAGTTGTCAGACGAGGGGGGAATATGTAGGTGGAAAACGAATGATGCCTTTGGTGTCATCCCAGTGGTGGTATTGGACAGCAACCGTGCAACCGCAGAAAAAACGGTCTATAAGAGCAAATTTTTCCGCTATATAACGAAGAACCATGTCACGGTGGAACTTCATTCAGCAGGGGATGCCCTTAACATCTGGTGGACAGGTTCGGGCGACTGCACTTACTACCAAGTTATCCGCCGTGAGGTGTACCGCGACGGCACACGCAGTGCTTGGGGGAATATGGCACCGGTTTCCACCTATGATACAGATATGTGGGGCTACCCCGCAGGCACAGGCAGGTATATAGACAGAGGTATCGTGGGCGGAAAAACCTACGAATACGCAGTTCTGCCCATATATTTTGACCCGGATACGCATAACGAAATCACTGCGCCACTGACCGATTCGACCTTCTGGGGTGCCGGCAGGGTGCCTGTGGACATTACCCTTGATGTGCAGTCGGTGGGGCAGAATAATATCGGTCTCTCGTGGACGGACGTTCCCGATGCATACACCTACGATGTGTATCGCAACAGCGGCGACGGGCAATACCAAAAGATAGGCAATATCCCTTACACCACAGGGACGACCTTCACGGACACCAGAGCCGAAACGGGCAAACGCTATACCTACAAGGTAACGGCGTTCAACTACAAGGGCGACACCTTGGAGACCAGCGACCCCGTTGATGCCTACGCACAATTGGACGCACTCTATCTCTACAACCTGCAGCCGCGCTTCCCGTGGAACGGACTGGTGGACATCTTTGTCGGCTACCGCTCGGCACGCGAGGTGCAGACAGACGGCACACCGCATTTCCAAGTCGTAGCCGTGAGCGGCAACGACACCCTTGCCATCAAGACCCTGACGCTGGCTTCCGCCCGGACGCTTGACCCGAATGACTTCACGCTGCCCGCAGACGGCACACCCCAACGCCTCGTATGGGACGCACGTACCGACCTCGGCGCAACCAACTACCCCAAAGGGCTTGTCCTGACCGTCTCCTGCGCACGGGTCGAACCGTATCAGGAAGCCGCTACTACCAAGGCTTTTGAGGGCGGATATGCCAACGGCGGCTTCGTGCCTCTTGACCTGCGCCGCATACCCGAAGTGCAACTCGGCAGCCCCACCACCATCTATACCGACCTCGGTTGGTTTGTGGGAGCCACACGGTTGGAGGTCTTTGTCAACGGCACCAGCGTATTCTCCACCACCGACGAGAACAACGATTCTTTCACCGTCGGCAAAGAGCAACTGAATATATGGGGCACCAATACGCTCAAACTGAAGTCCGACAACGGCATCGAGCAGACGGCGCAAATCAAGTACCCCGACTTTGTCTTCGCTGCCACGCAGGGCAACCGCGACAGCATCATCGTGACGTGGAACAGTCTCGATGATGTGCAGGCGTATTCCATTCGTCGTCGTGCGGCAAATACCGCGGACGCTTTCGTAGAGGTGGCTCTCGTGAGCGATACCACCCGTTGGGCGGACACGTCGGAGGAGACCTTTATCGGCGAGTTCGAGTACACCATCATGCCGCTGCTTGCCCATAACGAGGAGGCAGGTCCGCAACCCGCTGCCGTGATTGGCTACCGTGCGCAGGACATCGCCCGCCCGATAACTATCAGCCCCACGGAACACGGCACCGTCACCGCCGACAAACCCACTGCCCGCTATGGCGAAACGGTAACGCTCACCATCACCCCCGCCGAGGGCTACGCCTTTGACCAACTGACTGTCTTGGACGGCGCAACGGACATACCCGTAACCACCACCGCAGAAGGCACCTGCACCTTCACCATGCCCGCTGCTAATGTAGTCGTCTCTGCCACCTTCAAGGCGGAAACAGGTATCCTGGACGCCACGGCAACAGACCTTGCTCCGCGCAAAATCATCCGCCACGGACAGGTATTTATCCTCCGCGGCGGCAAAACATATACTCCTGTAGGGGTAGAGATCGAATAGATGAACGGACGCTAATGCCGGTTCATCACCACTATGCACAGATCATTATAGAAACGCTGATACTCCTTTTCGGAGATGGCTTCCGGGGCTGTCAGTACCACCAACGGGTGCGGCTGGCAGCCCTCTCTGTAGGCGGGGTGCCGGTGAGGGTAGGGGTTGGTTTGGAAACCGCAATGCGTATAGAACCGCAGCCGTGCGGCTGAAATATCGTCCACTATCGGATCAATCTCCAGTAGAATGGTTTTGCCTTTCTGCTGTACAAACGCTTTGAGCACTTTGCTCCCGTAGCCTTGTCCCCGCAGGCTGGAGTCTATGGCGAAATGCTCTATATAGATATAGGTGTCAAACTCCCAATAGGAGATAAAACCTATCCATTGCCCTTTGTCTGTGTAGCCCGCTAAGTGATACGCTGCCTGCTCGAAAGCCCACGCCTGTTGCGTCTCTGTACGCTGTTCGAAGATGGGGAAACTGCTGCTGTACAATGTCTTGAACCGGCTGTACAGCCCGTCGTCCATACGTCGGATATCTGTTTCTTGTATCATATTCTGTTTCGTTTGTTGCTGCAAAATTACTGCTTTTGAAACTAATATACAACAATAGTATGTGTTTTTATTGGCAATCATTGCAGATTATTAGTGGTTTATACCACATAAAAATGCGTATTTTATAGCATGCCTCTTTGATTTTCCACGAAAAAAACGTAACTTTGCAGCCGTTTTTATAAATACCAACCAACTTTTTTATGTGTGGAATTGTAGGCTATATCGGAAAACGGGATGCATATCCTGTTCTCATCAAGGGGCTCCATCGCCTCGAATACCGCGGTTATGACAGTGCCGGTGTGGCGCTTATCAGTCCGCAAGGCAAACTCAATGTATATAAGACCAAAGGCAAAGTCGCTGATTTGGAGGCTTTTGCAAGTGATAAAGATGTGAGCGGCACTATCGGCATCGCCCATACCCGTTGGGCTACCCATGGCGAACCCAATACCGTCAATGCCCACCCGCACTACTCCGAGTCGGAGGAACTCGCTATCATCCACAATGGTATCATTGAGAACTACGCCGTCCTCAAGCAGGGTTTGCAGCAGCACGGCTACACGTTCCGTTCCCAGACCGACACCGAGGTGCTGGTGCAACTCATCGAATATACCAAGCGTACCGACAAGGTGGACTTGAAAACCGCTGTCCAACTGGCTCTCAATCAGGTCGTTGGAGCGTATGCCATTGCGGTACTCGACCGCTCCAATCCCAACATTATCGTTGCCGCCCGCAAGGGCAGTCCGCTGGTGGTCGGTATCGGTCAGGACGAGTATTTCCTTGCCTCCGATGCCACGCCTATTGTCGAATATACCGACAAGGTGGTCTATATCAACGATGAGGAGGTGGTTACGCTTGAGCGTGGCAAGGAACTTGACATCACCACTATCGGCAATGTGCGTAAAACTCCGGAAATCAAGCGGTTGGAGTTTACACTCTCCCAGTTGGAGAAAGGCGGTTACCCGCATTTTATGCTCAAAGAGATTTTCGAGCAGCCGCGCACACTTGCTGATTCTATGCGCGGGCGGGTCAATATTGAGCACAACAACATCGCCCTCTCGGGTTTTATAGATAACAAGGAGCGTTTCCTCAACGCCAAGCGTATCATCATCACCGCCTGCGGCACTTCGTGGCATGCGGGGCTGATTGCCATATACGCTATGGAGGAGTTCGCACAGGTGCCGGTCGAGGTGGAGTACTCCAGTGAGTTCCGTTACCGCAAGCCAGTCATTCACCCCGATGATGTGGTCATCGCCATCTCACAGTCGGGCGAAACGGCGGATACACTGGCGGCAATCCAACTGGCAAAGGAAAAGGGGGCGTTTATTTTCTCTATCTGCAACGTGGTCGGTGCCTCTATTCCGCGCCTCTCCGACAGCGGCTGTTATACCCATGTCGGTCCTGAGATAGGTGTCGCTTCCACCAAGGCGTTCACTGCGCAGGTTACCGCCCTCACGATGCTTGCGCTCTGTATCGGGCGTGAGAAAAAGACCATCAGCGAAGAGAAATACCTCTCTGTCGTCCGCGAATTGTCGCTTATACCCGATAAGATCAAGACTATTCTCAATCAGGACAGTGCCATCGCCGAGTTTGCCAAGACGTTCACCTATGCGCAGAATTTTATCTACCTCGGGCGCGGATACAACTATCCCGTAGCCTTGGAGGGTGCACTCAAACTCAAGGAAATCAGTTATATACATGCCGAAGGCTATCCTGCTGCCGAGATGAAACACGGACCTATCGCCCTTATCTCGCAGGAGATGCCCGTCGTGGTCATCGCTCCGCATTGCGGCACGTACGAGAAAGTGGTGTCGAATATTCAGGAGATCAAAGCCCGCAAGGGGCGTGTCATCAGCGTCGTTACCGAGGGCGATATCCTTGTCAGCAATATGTCCGACTTTACGATTATCGTCCCTCCTACCGAGGAGTGCCTCACCCCGCTGCTGACCGTCATTCCGTTGCAACTGCTGGCGTACCACATTGCCGTGGTCAAAGGTTGCGATGTCGATCAACCCCGCAACCTCGCCAAGTCCGTAACCGTGGAGTAATTTTGCCGTCTCCTGCTCGCTACGCATCGCGAGAAATAAAAGAAATTAAGCAAAATATCTTCTTTTATTTCTTTCATTTCTCTCGCGCGGCAACGCAAGCGCGTAGGATTTTCTCTATTTTTCGTGATGCGTAGCGAGCAGGAAATAGAAGGAAAAATAGAACATCTCTATGCTTTCAAAGTCAGGTGGATGTGAGGTGGATGGTTATAGGATAGGCATAGGATAGGTAATGGAAAAATAGAACATTTATGGATAAAAACATTCGTGTAGCCGTACTCGGCTACGGTAATATAGGTCGCGCTGCCGAGCAGGCGGTTTTGGCTTCCCCCGATATGGAGTTAGCCGGTATTTTTCACCACAATGACAACCTCGATGCCATCGATGCCGATGTGGTTCTTCTCTGTACCCCCACTCGTGAGGTACCGCATTTTGCGGAGCAACTCGCCAAGCGGGGTATCTGTACGGTTGATTCTTTCGATATCCACGGACAAATATCCGACCTCCGCCGGCGCCTGATGCCTGTCAACCAAGCCCATCAATCCGTCAGTATCATTTCCGCAGGCTGGGATCCTGGTTCCGACTCTATGATACGTGCTATTCTCCAAGCCCTTGCGCCCGGTGGACTGACCTACACCAATTTCGGTCCAGGGCGTTCTATGGGGCATACCGTGGCGGCAAAAGCCGTCTCGGGTGTCAAAGACGCCCTTTCCATGACCATTCCTCTCGGTACGGGTATCCACCGCCGTATGGTCTATGTCGAATTGGAGGACGGAGCCGATTTCGCTACCGTTGAGCATAATCTGTTGCAGGACGACTATTTTGCCCACGACGAGACACATATTATTCCTGTCCCCTCTGTGGCTGCCCTCAATAACGTGGCGCATGGCGTCAATCTGGTGCGCAATGGCGTCTCTGGGACTACGCACAACCAGCGTTTCGAGTTCAATATGGAGATCAACAACCCCGCCCTTACCGGTCAGGTGATGACCTCCTGCGCCCGTGCCGCCTACCGTCTCCGCCATGAGAAACGTTACGGCACCTACACAATGATCGAACTCTCCCCCGTCTCTCTTCTCCCCGGTTCCCCCGAAGATCTCATCCGCCAATTGGTCTGATCCCCATTACCCCTTCTCCCCGTTCTTTCCCAGTTAGCCGCAAGAACATCGTTATTATGCCCAATATCTGTTCATATCCGACTGCCAAGTATGTAGTCGTTTGTGGCGACATTCATGGTGAGTTTCTTACACTCGTGCATAAGATGTGCGTGCAGTATGATATGCATGACACGCTTGTGATTGTGGCGGGCGATTGTGGTTTCGGGTTTGAGAAACAGGGGTATTACGACGATATCTACCGCCGTATTCACAAGCGGCTTACGGAGCATAACTGCTGGGTGGCTATGGTGCGTGGCAATCACGATGATCCGGCTTGTTTTTCGGAGCAACTCATTCATTATGAGCGGTTTTGTACCATTCCTGATTATAGTGTGCTCTTGGCTTGCGGTCGTCAAATACTATGTGTCGGCGGAGCGGTCAGTATTGATCGCTGTGTGCGGTTGGCAGAAATGCGCCGTTCTTTTGCCAAAACATACTATTGGGCGGATGAAATGCCGGTCTATTCTCCCGAAAAACTCAATGAAATAGCGGCGGCAGGTATCCGTATTGATACCGTTATTACCCACACCGCTCCTTCTTTCTGCGAGTTAGTGCTCAAGCAAGGGCTTGACCTTTGGGCGCAAGACGATGCCGCTCTTTTGTGTGACATTCAAACCGAACGTCGGACAATGGATGCCATTCTCAATCACCTTCGTCGTGATAACCACCCGCTAACTCGCTGGTATTATGCCCATTTCCACCACTCTTGGCATAGTGAAATAGAGGGTATATTCTATATCATGCTCGATATCATGGAGTTCCACGAATTATCCCGCACAGAATAGCCGTTCAATAGCACAGAAGCGCCTGCCTAACCAACAAGGTTAGGCAGGCACTGAAGACAACCAATAGACCTAATTTTGGTTTTATATTATTTGATTATACTTACTTTTTATATTTCTCCAAGGATACATCATAACCTTGCATATCTTCGGATAGATATTCTGTTGTGTTAGAAGATGCCGTCTTCTGAATACGCTTAAAATCAATCGTTTTGTCTAATTTTTTAATGTTCAATTCGCCTTTCTTGTATAGATATGCAAGGTAATAGTAGTTAACCTGTTCTTGCTCTTGGGAATTTAATTGTTTAGGCTCGTTTATTTTAGTTACAGGTGTACTCTCAACGGTTGTAGTATAAGGGCTTTCTACCGACTTGATGGGCTCTCCATTGGGTTGCAGGAACTCAATGATTGTTGCACGTGCTGCCACATATTGTTTTATTTGGGGAATACCCAAAAGAGCTCTAAAGAATCCTGCACTTTTGCGACGTACTTCTTCTATGGAAACATTGATAAATGCTTGGCTTCCGGTTAACTTATATTGGCGTAACAATTCGCCGTATGCACTGCGTTCCACATCTTTACGTTTAAGGCTTGTGTTATCAACCTCTATGACAACTTCTACATCACGAACAACACGATAGTTCGCACCACTTAGCACAACTTGGGTTTGTGTGCCATAATTGTTCAATGCACCTGGCATATAGGTACCAACTGCACAACCGGAGAGCATCAATGTAACAATGGATGCAATAATTAGTTTTTTCATACTTAAAAATGATTTGATAATAATTTAACGATATAGTTCTGCTTCAATAGTTATTCCATCCCCCCATGCTCGGTCGCCATGAACGGATTCATAATCAGAAAACGTACTATTTAATCCCTTTATATACACATAATTAGCTCCATTATGCGCCGCTTCTCTTAATAATGCGCCCATCGCTTTTTCTTTATCAAAAGAGAAAGAATTATCGCTGGGAACCATTTTCAGTTTCCCGATGTATATCATCTCGGAAGATACCGAAGAAATAATCTGGGCAGTAACTGTTGGCGCATAGTATTTTTCGATTTTGGCAATGGGAAAATACTGGGCAATACACCCCGTCATAATACTGCATAGCATAATGAGTACTATGGTGAAAGGAAACCCTTTTTTTGTCATATAGGTATGATTTTAATAGTTATAAGATTTTGATTTTACGTTGTTTTTGTCTTTGTATATACACAAAAAAAGCAGGCACGAATCACTCGTTCCTGCAATCGTAGGCTGTGAGAAAAAATGCCGTTGCAATCAGTAACGAGCAACTCATGCCTGCCGAATGTATATATGTACACACCTCTGCCCTCACTATTCAGTAAGGTACAATACGTGCATAGAAATACACTCCACGCAGACGTTTCGTTGCTTCGTCTTGGATTGCATTTAGAACTTCTCACATTCACGATTGCCAAGATTCGAAGCGTTGTTAAACGCCTTAATTATATATGTATGTAGAGACGCTTCTCTACGTTGCCACACCGGTATTTTTTGCATTCCGCCGTGGGCTTACTTATTGCGAATTTAACGTCTCCGCAAGGACGGACTTTCTTTAGAGTTCCAAGTCAAGACTATAAATTATCCTTATGGGTAACTCATTGTGCTTGCAAAATTACACTTTTTTTCTGATATACGAAAGACTGATAATAGTTTTTTGCATTTTTGCGCTAAGACCGTACTAAAATTTATAGGGTTCGACTCATTACTCTTGCAGCAGGTGTTCTGCCAATGCCTCCAAGGCGGGTATGTCAGTCGGTTTGAGCGCACTGCGGATGGATACAACTGGTTCTACAATCGTGATGTCTTTCATCTGTTCCAACATACCGCGCATTATGCGTGCTGCCTGTGGTGCCCAACTGCCGTTTTCCACCAGTCCCACACGGCGTGATTGGTAAGTTTTCAGTTGCAGTTTGTGTAGGAAATTATGCATCGGTGGGAATATATCCGCATCGTATGTTGAGCAGCACAGTACCATTCGGCTCATACGGAAAGCGTCCTCTACTGCCTCTGCCATATCGTCCCGGCTCAGGTCGGTAACCGCCACTTTCTTTGCTCCTTTTTGCTTGAGTATCTCGGCTAATTGCAGTGCCGCTTTGCGCGTATTTCCGTGGATAGACGCGTATGCTACCAATACCCCGTCTGTCTCGGGTTGATAACTGCTCCATATTGTATAGAGACGCACCGCCTCTTGTATCTTTTCGCCTTCCAAAATAGGTCCGTGCAATGGCGCAATCGTCTGTATATCAAGCATAGAAGCGGCTTTCAGTACATTTGCTACGGGGCGTCCGTACTTGCCACATATATTGAAATAATAGCGGCGTGCCTCGCAAGCCCAGTCATCGGGATCTGCGTCATAGACGCCGAACTTGCCGAAACCGTCTGCCGAAAACAGCACTTTCTGTTCGGGAATATACGTCATCAGCACTTCCGGCCAATGCACCATAGGGGCGGCGATAAATGAAAGTGTCATACCTCCTAAATCCAGCGTATCTCCGCCTTTTACCTCTATTGTTTTTGTAGCCTCAATGCCAAACTGTGGCAACATCTGCAATGCTATCTTTGATCCTACGAGTGTCGCATTGGGGTAAGCCGCAAGAAAGGCGTTGATAGAACCGCTATGGTCGGGTTCCATATGCTGAATAATCAGATATTCCGGCTGTTTGCCGTCTAATGCTGCGGCTAATTTGGTCAGCCATTCGCCGGTCTTGCGCGGGTCAACGGTATCCATTACGGCAGTATGTTCGGCGCAGAGCAGATAACTGTTGTAGCACATGCCTTCCGGCACAACATACTGACTCTCAAACAAATCCAGGTCGGCATCGTCGCAGCCGATATATTTGATAACCTTTGTATTCATATCAAAGCAAATTGGTATCCATATATACTTCCAACAAACGGCACTCCCCGTCGGTCGGAGTAAGAATAATATCATTCAGGCACGCAGGCAAAAGCACGGCTTCGCCTTTGTGCAAAGTAATGGTCTGTTCCGTTTTGTCCGCTTCCTGAGCATTCAACTGCATACTGCCGCCTACGCACATATAGAGTACAAACGAATCCAATGGTGCATAGTCGCGTTGTATCGGTTCAGAAAAACGGATGACATTTGTTGTAAAATAGGGTGTTTGGGCAATGTTCGCCACTCCGTTTATGGGGTAGTCTGTATGCAGTACGGCACTCTCTTTGGGCGTATCGTAATCCAACACCTCCAATGCCTGTTTCAGTTTGAGCGGGCGTTTCTTGCCGTCGTTGCCCACACGGTTGTAGTCATACAGGCGGTAGGTAATATCGCTGTTCTCCTGTATCTCTGCCACTATCGTACCCCGTTTCATCGCATGTACAATCCCCGCAGGCAGCATTACTACATCCCCCTCCCGCACGTGATATTCGCTCAGATACTCACTCAAATCGCCTTCCTCAATGGCTGTGCGTATCTGCTGCTCTGTCATCGGCTGTTTCCACCCGCGGATAACCGATGCATACGGCTCAGAGTTCATAACATACCACATCTCAGTCTTGCCGAGCGAGTCCTCGTTCTCGAAGGCATACTCGTCATCGGGATGCACCTGGATGCTCAAATCATCGTCTGCATCAATAAACTTCACCAATACGGGGAACGTATTGCCGAATACTTCATACACTTTGTCTCCCACCAACTCACTCATATACACTTCAAGCAACTCTTGCAGGTTATTGCCTGCAAGATGCCCGTTGGCAACCTCGGTCGGAAATCTGTCCTGTGCGGAGACAAGCCAACTCTCGCCCACATTCTCAAAATGGTCGGATTGCGGGCTGTACCATTGTTTGATATGTTGTCCACCCCAGATCTTATGAAACAAACGGGGCGTGAATTTAAGCGGATATAGCGGCATATGATATAATAAGTAATGTACGAAAATGTATAGTAGTTATTAGTAGTGTACGAAAATTGATTATTGCGCAAAGACGAAAAAACAGGCGGCAATACCACTCCTTCGGAGTCGTAAAGTCGCCTGTTATAAAATGATTTACTGGATGTTACGCAGACGTTTCTCCCAGTTCCAAGCGGATAGGAGCACATCTTTGATAGGTGTTTCCGCTTTCCAGCCGAGTACGGTGTTGGCTTTGGTAGGATTAGCCCAAACTTTTTCTATATCCCCTTCGCGGCGACCTACAATCTCGTACGGGATTTTTACACCCGTAGCGTCCATAAAGGCATTGACTATCTCCAGCACGCTTAGTCCGCGACCGGTACCGAGATTGAATGTCTCCACTTGCTCTGCGGCTTCGTTCTTGAGCATACGCTCTACGGCTTTTACGTGGGCTTTTGCCAGATCAACCACGTAGATATAGTCGCGGATACACGAACCGTCAGGGGTATCGTAGTCGTTGCCAAACACTTTCAGTTCTTTGCGTAAGCCGGCTGCGGTCTGCGTTACAAACGGCAGCAGGTTGTTGGGTACACCGTTGGGCAGTTCGCCTATCAGTGCCGACGGGTGCGCACCTATCGGGTTGAAATAGCGGAGAATGGTTGCGTGCAGATTGGCATCTGCGTGTGCCTCGTCGCGGATAATATCCTCGTTGATTTGCTTGGTGTTACCATACGGCGAAAGGGCTTTCTGGATAGGAGCCGTCTCGTCCACAGGCAAGTGCGCCTTGTCGGGCTGCCCGTAAACGGTGCAGGAAGACGAGAATACGATATTTTGTACCTGATGACGTTTCATCACCTCCAAGAGGGTGATAAGCGAACCGATATTGTTGCGGTAGTAGAGCAGCGGTTTTTGTACCGACTCGCCCACTGCCTTGCTGGCTGCAAAGTGGATAACACCCACAATATCAGGATACTGACGGAATACTCCGTCCAAATTGACAAAATCGTTGCAATCAATGTTTGCGAACTCGGGACGACGACCGACAATAGCGGTAATGCCGTCCAACACATCCACATTAGAGTTGCTCAAGTTATCTACAATCGTTACATCGTAGCCTTGTTGCATCAGTTCGACAGCGGTGTGCGAACCTATGTAGCCTGCACCGCCCGTTACTAAAATACGTGCCATAATTTATATGGGATTTCTCCTTGTTTGGTAAAATATAAAGCGTACTACGCATAGAGCGTTTTTTACGCCCTGTCAGTTAAAATAGTTTCTCCGGATATTCACCTGCTTTGATCAGGTTGTTTATCTTCATTACCACCTGCGGTCTGTCCTCTGCATAAGTTACACCGAACCATTTGGACGGGGTATCCAGCACTTTGCAGGTGGCTTTGCCTGCCACGATAAGGTCATTGACCACGGTCGGAATATAGAGTTCTTTTTTCAGTTCGTTGCCATACTTGGTAAGGAACTCGCGGAATGCCTCTTCCGAATAGTCGAAGTATTCGGGTGTAAAGCCCCACATATTCATCGAAACGGGGGTATTCGGTGCGATAACCGTGTCCACACCATCCTCTGTAAAGACAATCTTGTCACCGATCTCCTCAATCTTGGTACGCTCCACTACATCGGTCAGGTAACCGTTCTCATCGGTGGCACATACGCCGCGGCTTACGCTGCCGTTCTCGCTCAGCGTGTTGGCAACACGGTAACCGATCATACAGTATTTGCCGGTTGTCCCCTCAATGGTTTTGAGATAGTCTGCCAAGATTTGGAACGACTCTTTGCCATAGAAGTCATCGGCGTTGATAACGGCGAACGGCTCATTGATAATGCCTTTAGCCATCAATACGGCATGGTTGGTACCCCATGGCTTGGTACGCTCGGGGTTGTAGGTGTAGCCCGCAGGCACTTTGTCAATCGATTGAAAACAAATCTCGCAAGACACTTTGTCTTGGTATTTGGAGAGAACCACACGACGGAAATCCTCTTCGAAGTCCTTGCGGATAACGAATACCACCTTGCCGAATCCGGCACGCAGGGCGTCGAATACGCTGTAATCCATAATAGTTTCTCCGTTAGGACCTAATCCGTCAATCTGTTTCAGTCCACCATAACGGCTGCCCATACCGGCAGCCAATACAAAAAGTGTAGGTTTCATATTTTTAGTTTGGTTTGTAATGTATTTCTATTTATCCAACCTCTAACATCTAACATCTAACATCTAATCTCTATCAGTCTTGGCATCATTCCTCCGTATCTATCTCCACCCGCCCATGGCGTTTCTTGTGTTTGAGCCACAAGCCATATACCTCGGAGCAGTCGCCTGCGGTGGTGAAAGCGTGTATGCTGTTGGTCTGCATAAATTTCATCAATGCCGAGAACTCGTCTTGCGTGAGCAGAGTCTGTATCTCTATGTATTCGTCATCGCTATAACCGCCCGTAACTTTGTACAGGGAACACCCGCGCACAAGATCATCAATGATGTAACGGCGTATCTTCTCATATTCGGCGGAGATGATACATACCCGTTTCCGGAGGTTAAACGTGGCAGAGAAATAGTTGATGACCAATCCGTTAATCCACGTGCCAATCAACCCGATAACCACCATACGGAAATCGTTAATCAGGAATGCCGAGCAGCAAATCAACGCCCCGCCGATGGATACCGATATACCTATATCGAAATGCAGGTACTTGTTGATTATCTTTGCCAGAATGTCCAATCCGCCCGTAGAAGCGTTGATACGGAACTCTATCGCCTGACAAACGGAAAGCAGGAAGACAAAGCATACCAGGTCGAACCACACATCGCCCATTCCCAATCCTGCCGACATCACCGAGTCTTTCACCTGCTCCAACACCTCTCCCGCACGGCCCAGCAGGTACGGATTGCCGTGTGCATCCAACACCTTTTCCCCCGCCAGCAGTTGCGCCTGAATATCCGGAGCCGCAATCACTTTGTGGGTCAAGTTGGTATAAGGAAACACCCAATCCCAAAACTGTGTCAAAGGTCCCAATATCATGGCGGTGTACACCGTCTTTGCACCAAATTCATTGCCAATCAGCAAGAACGCCATCACCAACAAGACGGCATTGATGCCCATCACCAAATAGGAGAAAGTGTCCGCATTGCCTCCTATCAGGGTGTTTATCACAATGCTCAAACCCGAGATTGTTCCTACAATCAAGTGGCTTGGCATAAGGAAGTAATAGACTGCCGCTGCACCGAGGAACATGCCTGCGGTCATCATTACTAATTCTTTCCAGAACTTACGGGTGTGCATAGCGTGCCAAAACGACAGGCACAAGTTCTTCCAATACTCTTTGGTAAAGTATTGACGTGTGTATTCATTCATGGTGGTTAGGATTTATTCGGGCTAAGTGTTTATTAGACATTACGCATTACGTATCGAGCCGTACGCCGTGTAGTTTGGCTCAATAGAATGGTTTTTCCCAGTGTCTCGCGGGCAATGATTTGCGGTGTGGTACCGCGTATGGTTAGCAGCGAAAGTCCTTCATTGTAGGTAACACGATAATCCCTTTGCAACTCCTCAATGGCTTCCTCTACATATCGTGAACTATCCACACAAACGGAAATTGTAACTGCCGACGATTGTATCAGAGACACCTTTAGGCGGTGCCGGTGAATGATATCAAAGATACGGCTCAAACTCTCCTCAAGCACAAAGGCGAAATCCTTGGCACGCATGGTGACGAGAATCTGGTTTTTCCTCCATATATATACGGGGACATCTATCGGTCCACTGGCGGTGGCACTAATGACAGACCCTGCCGCCAACGGGTCTGCAAAGGGTTTGACATACAATGGGATGGATTTGTTCTCCAACGGGCGAATGGTCTTCGGGTGAATGATCTGGGCTCCCGAATAGGATAACTCCACAGCATCATTGTAGGTCAGTTCGGGTATCAGCACCGTATCTTGTACCAACCGCGGGTCGGCATTGAGTATCCCCGGTACGTCCTTCCAAATCGTAACCGACTCGGCATCCAAGATATTGCCCAATAGTGCCGCTGTATAGTCGGAACCTTCGCGCCCGAGCGTGGTACGCAATCCGCCTGCCGTTCCGCCGATAAATCCTTGTCCCACAAAGATATGTTTGTCGGATTGTGCTACGGCTGTGCGAATTTGCTGTGCAGATACCATCATATCCACATTTGCATCACGATACGTTGCATCCGTTCGCAGCAGATGTGTCATATCAAGCCACTCACTGTCAATGCCTTGTGTGTGCAAATAGGCATTTACGATAGTGGTAGAGATGAGTTCGCCCCAACTGACCAATTGGTCGTAACTCAAGTCATAATTTGTAGTATCTTGCAAAGCGGGCAAATCGTGTATCGGCAGAATATCCGCCGACAAGTCCAACTCTTGCAAGATAGCGGTATGATAGTCGATAAGTGCCGCCCATTCTTGTTGTGCCGTGGCGGTATCGCCCGTCCATAGCGCGTTGAGGACACGTTCCAAAGCATTGGTGGTCTTGCCCATTGCCGAGACCACGACCATCAGGTCGCCCTCTGCAAGCGAGACAATATGCGCCAAATTGCGGATACCGTCCGCATTGCGCACCGATGCACCACCAAACTTATAGACCCTCATAGGCTTTGAATGTGTAAATTTGTAAATGGGGAAATGCCGCAATTTACAAACTTACAAATTTACACATTTACAAATTGTTCCATCACAGGTTTGCCATGTGAATGGCTGTTACGGCTCCTTCTATACCTTTGTTGCCCAATCTGCCGCCGGCACGGTCGAGAGCCTGCTGTTTGTCGAGAGTGGTCAGCACGGAGAATATAACAGGTACATGCCCTTGTGCATTGAGTATTGCCACACCTTGCGTAACCGACTGGCACACATAGTCAAAGTGCGGCGTATCGCCTTGTATCACACAGCCGATTACGATGATGGCGTCCATATCGGCATATTCGTTGATAGTACGTGCAGCCGCGTAGGTCAGTTCCACTGTACCGGGGACATGCAGGAGAACAATGTTGTCCTCATCCACCCCGTGCTTTTCCAATGTCTCCAAAGCACCTTGCGCCATCGGATAGGTGATATCCGGGTTCCAATCCGCCACTATAATTGCATAGCGCTGACGTTTCAGAACGTCAGCGCCCGGCAATGTAGTCGCATCATATTTCGACAAATCAGTAGTCATTACTCTGCAGCGATTGCGATATATTTCTCAATATCTTGTGCTTCTACCGAAGCAGGATAGTCATTCTTGATAGTCTCAAAAGCCTTCTTAGCGGCTTTTTTGTTGCCCTGCTCAAGATATACGAAACCCGCTTTCTTCAGGCTCATCGGAGCAATCAGGTCGTTGCCCGATTTGGCTGCTGCCTCAAAAGCCGGAACAGCCTTGCCGTATTCGCCAAGTTCCACGTATGCATCGCCGAGCAATTGTGAAGCCGCAGGATCGATTGTCAAATCCTTTGCGGAAAATTTCTTGAGGTATTTGGCAGCCTCTTCATACTCACCGAGTTGGTAGTAGCAGATACCGGCATACAAGGCAGCCAACTTACCGGGCTGATACATCTTGTACGAGTCGGCAATCTCCTCAAAACCGATGCACTCTGCATCATCGCCATTCAGAGCCTGCTCAAAGTCGCCTGCCATAAAATATACGACAGCCTTGGCGTTTTCATTGCTTGCCTCGAGGGCTTTGGGCTTGAATACGTACTGGTTGAGTGCAATGATACCGCAGATAATCACTACGATAGCGGTGATAGTCCAACTCAGTACCGCCGAGTGTTTCTCAATCCACAGACCGACTGTCGAAAGTCCTTCATTCACTTCCTCCAAGTGCTGGTCGTCTTTCTTGAATTTTTCTTCTTCTTGTTTTTTCTTTGACATAATTATGTAGTTTTATATTATTCGATTTTGTTATAGTATGCGCTTAGGTTGCGCATATGATACAACGTGCAAAGATACAACATTCCGCCGACATATACAAAAATTATGATAAAAAAAGCGCGAAAAGCCGATTTTACTGCTTTCCGCGCTCATATCCTCAGGTAATCTTTACAGGTGTTGAAACTCCAGCATACACCAGTCGCCGTCCGTGCGGGTGGCTGTATGGGTAAGTCCTACATTCTCCGCTGCGGCGGTTAGGACGGGGCAGTCGTCGGCATAGAAACCGCTCAGCCATAGTTGCCCGTTCGGGTTGAGGTACCGGGCATAGAACGGCATTTGTGACAGCAGGATATTGCGGTGGATATTTGCCATAATCAGGTCGTAATGCCCAGCCGGAGGTGTGTCGCAGAGGCAAGTCTCTATTTGTACCCCATTGAGGATGGCGTTCTCCTGCGTATTGAGGACACTCTTGTCGTCAATATCCACTGCCAGCACGTGCGCAGCACCGCGGAGGGCGGCGAATATACCGAGCACACCTGTGCCGCAGCCGTTATCCAACACGTTTTTGCCCGTGAGGTCGGTTTGCAAGAGGGCGTTGATCATCATTCCCGTGGTCTCGTGGTGCCCCGCGCCGAAAGCGCAATGGGGAATGATTTTTACTCCGAGCGGCAGTTCCTCCATCGGGTGTTCCGCCTCCCATGCAGCGTTCCAGTTCTCGTCGGGACATTCGTCAAAAGAGAGCAGCGTAACGCCTTCGGTATCGGCAATGAGTTGCTCTATATCCGTCCGATGTGCATCAAGTGTATCGGCGGGGATATAAGCATCACTGCCGTCCAGAGTATCAAAACCCAAGTCAAAAAGCGACTGGGTAAACAAATCCTCTTGCCATGGCTCGGCAAAAGAAAAAGAAAACCGGGCTACGGAATACTTCATTTAATTAACAATTAATAATTAACAATTAATATGCAGAGCAGGCACGTACACTGTTTCAAAACATCTATACAATTTATGCAATATATGCGGTGCATAAAGTGTATAAAAAACACCGCATATGCTCCAATTCTTTCTACGTCCTTTCTACGTCCTTTCTACGTAATTGGTATACGGAGGTATAGGAATTGCTTATTTTGTATATTCTGTATATTATTGGTGAAGAATATAGTTTGCTTGGGGTTTCTTCGCTCAGAGTTCTATTTCTCCGTCGAAGACAAACTCCGCCCCGCCTGTCATTTCGATACGACCGGTCGGCAAAAGGGCGATATGCAGGTCGCCACCGAGGAGATGGACAAGGACATCATTGTCCACTATGTTGCATTGCCGCGCAGCCGCCACCGAAGCGCAGGCCCCCGTACCGCAAGCGAGGGTCTCACCGCTGCCACGCTCCCACACACGCATATCCAACTCGCGGCGGTTGCGGACAAAGACAAACTCCACATTCGTGCGCTCCGGCGCAAAGAACGAGTGGTTTTCTATCTGTTTACCTACACTTTGTATCTCATCCAACCGTTGCTTGTCCGTTGTCAGGCAGACGGCATGCGGGTTGCCCATATCCACACGTTCCAAAGCAAAGATCCCGTTGCCGGCAGAGAGTTGCACCTGCCCGAGATAGCGGGGGACACCCATATCCACCGACACGGTCTCCACCCTACCCTCTTTTATGTGCAGCGAAAGCGTTTTTACCCCTGCAAGGGTCTCCAGCGAGAGTGTGGTCTTGGCGGTCAGTCCGCGCTCATAGACATACTTGCCGATACAGCGCGAGGCATTGCCGCACATCTGCGCTTCCGATCCGTCGGCATTGAAGATACGCATACCGAAATCGCAGGTTGCGCTACGGGTTATCAGCACGATACCATCGCCGCCGACACCGAAATGGCGGTCGCTCAGACGGCGGGCAAGGGCGGGCAAATCCGGTAACTCGCGCGTACGCGCGTCAATATAGATATAGTCGTTGCCAAGACCTTGCATCTTGGTAAAATGGATCTTTTTATTAAACATTAATTACCACAAATTAACCATTAATTTTGCTTGTAACGGCAATTATCGTGAGTTAGAGATAAAAATTCCTTTGCCACAAAGTGGCAAGAAATCTAAGTAAATCTTTAACTTTACATCCGTAAATTGCCAAAAATCTTATCGCCTACGGCGGCAAAATAAAACAATTTGCTTATATCGAACTGACGTTAATTATCGTCTAATTAGCCGTTAATTTTTCTTGGAAACATATAATTAACCATATAATTGAACCATTACCGGATAATTGGTGGATAATTATATATTTGTATAGTGTCCCTTGCTGGCGTTAATCAGATGTAAAAGGCAAATCCTATGAGCCATTCCGCTCATAGGATTTCCGCCCTACACAATCTTCTTTGCACAGACTATCAATGGATAAAGAGCATTTCGCGGTACTTGGGCAGCGTCCATAGTTCGTCGTCGATGACCATCTCGATGTCGTCCACATGCTTGCGTATATCCTCCATCAGCGGCACGATATTGTCGTGGAAAGCGATGGCACGCTCGCGCTGGTTCTCTATATGGTTGGCATGCTTGCGTGCGCCGTTCATTTTCTCCACGCCCTCTATGATAGCCGCAGCGTGTTCCTCTATCTGACGGATGATGACATAGTCCTGCCGGTTGAGTTTGCCCACCTCGCTCTCGGGGAATACCTGTTTTACACTCAGTACGTTCTTCAGCAGCATAGTCTGGTAGCGTTTGGCGGCGGGCAGCACATGGTTAATCACCAGATCCCCAAGCACACGCGACTCGATCTGCAACTTCATGGAGTAGTTTTCCCATTTGACTTCGCAGCGGGAGAGCAACTCGGCTTTGGTCAGCACTTTGGTCTTGGCGAACATCTCCACCGAACTCTTGCTCAAATAGTTGTCGATAATCAGCGGTGCACTGGTCTCGCAGTCCAAACCGCGTTTCTTCGCCTCTTCTTTCCATTCGTCGCTGTAGCCGTTGCCGTCGAAACGGATGGCGTGGCACTCATGCAACAGGCGCTTGATGACCGTAAACAAGGCACGTTCTTTCGCCTCGCCTTTCTCGATCAGGGCATCCACCTCCTCGCGGAAGAGGGTCAGTTGTTCCGCCACTGCGGCATTCAGTGCCAGCATTGCGGCACCGCAGTTCGCCGACGAACCGACGGCACGGAACTCGAAACGGTTGCCCGTGAAAGCAAAAGGCGAAGTACGGTTGCGGTCGGTGTTATCCAGCAGAATCTCGGGGATATTGCCCACTCCGAGTTTCATCTCTTTCTTGGCATTGATGATGATACCCTTGTCCAAATCGGCATGCTCAATCTGGTTGAGCGCCTCGGTGATCTGCGTTCCGAGGAACACGGAGATGATAGCGGGGGGCGCCTCGTTGGCACCGAGACGATGGGCATTGGTCGCCGAGATGATGGACGCTTTGAGCAGACCGTTATGACGCTGTACCGCCATCAGCACATTGACCAGGAAGGTAACAAACTGCAGGTTCTGGTAGGGGTTCTTGCCCGGACTGAGCAAGTTGGTACCCGTATTGGTACCGAGCGACCAGTTGCAGTGCTTGCCCGATCCGTTCACTCCGCCGAAAGGTTTCTCATGCAGGAGGACGCGGAAATGGTGGCGGCGTGCCACCTGCTCCATCAGCGACATCACCAGTTGGTTGTGGTCGGAAGCCAAGTTTGCCTCCTCATAGATAGGTGCCAACTCGAACTGGTTGGGGGCTACCTCGTTGTGGCGGGTCTTGACGGGAATACCGAGTTTCATCGACTCAATCTCCAGTTCGGTCATAAAATTGAGGACACGCTCCGGGATAATACCGAAATAGTGGTCGTCCAACTGCTGGCTCTTGCTCGCATAATGCCCCATCAGCGTGCGCCCGGTCATCACCAGATCGGGACGCGCAGCAAACAACGCCTCGTCCACAAGGAAATACTCCTGCTCCCACCCCAGGTAACTATAGACGCGTTTCACATTGCGGTCGAAATAATTAGCCACTGCCGTAGCGGCTTTGTTAATGGCAGATATAGAGCGCAACAGCGGGGTTTTGTAGTCGAGTGCCTCGCCCGTATAAGCGACAAAGATCGTCGGGATACACAAGCGGTCGCCAATCACGAAAGCAGGCGACGAAGGGTCCCATGCCGAGTAACCGCGTGCCTCAAACGTGTTGCGGATACCGCCGCTCGGGAAACTGCTGGCATCGGGTTCCTGCTGATAGAGCACGCTGCCCGAAAACTCCTCCATAGGCGCACCGTCTTCGCTGAAACTGAAGAACGCATCGTGTTTCTCGGCAGTACCGCCCGTCAGCGGCTGGAACCAGTGGGTGTAGTGGGTGGCACCCTGCTCCATTGCCCATTTCTTCATACCGATAGCCACGCTGTTGGCAATGTCGCGGCTCAGCGTCTTCTCGTTGTCCATCAGGTCGAAGAGTTGTTCGAGAACGTTGCTGGCGATGTACTCTTTCATCTTCTCGCGCGTAAAGACGTTCTGCGCAAAGATGACACTCGCACGCCCGCTCGGGTTCTTCACTTCCACAGGTTCGTGGCTCCAGGCATTCTTCAATGCTTCAAATCGTATGTTGCTCATTTTGTATTGTGGTTTATGGCGGCTTTGCCGCGTTGTTGGTTGCACATTAATTGGTTCGCTTCGCTCACGTTAATGGCTTTGCGTTGTTGGTTCGCTCCGCTCACGTTGGTGGTTGTACGTTGATGGCTTCGCGCCTTTTTTGTTTTCGGGTGCAAAAGTACGGCATTTCTACGACATATACAAACTTTTACGCATTTTTTCTTTATTTTTCTGCAAAAATCAAAAATACCACATCAAAAAGACTCGATTTTCAAAATTCAATCGGATAAAACAAGAAAACAAGACACAAAACAACAAGCACTACATTGGCAGAATGGTTATTCGGCAGGCATACTGCTATATCCGCCATTTCTGCGTCCGATCTCGGACATATCGCCCTACCACTAACCCTACCACTCCTTGCTTTTGCACCACCTATATAACAACCATAAATTCACAAATTACTACAATTTTCGAATAAAAACGCACTGATATTTGCGCATTTTACCATTTTTATATATCTTTGCGGTCAGAAAGGACTCTCGGAAGCTACAAGTGTGTAGCGGGTCTTTTCTGTACATACTTTATATAGCGTTTGCTATTTGTTGGTAACTGCACTCTGAAACCTGAGAAATTTCATATATGTGATTACGGCAACAAATATCGAACGCCTGCGCTGTAGCGTAGGTGTTTCTTGTTTGTAATCACAGGTTATCTCAGGACCTCAGAGTGTAAGCAGGAAATGCTTATGCTCTTTTTTATGCCTGCCGATTTGAAAAAAGGACTAAAAAGGACTTTGTATGCGCGACCAAATAGCAGTACCTTTGCCTGCGAAATGACCTATACGCCTAAGAAAAAACATAAAAATGGAGAAAGCCGAAAAGCCATAAGTGAGTAGGCACAACACACAAACATTATAAAAACAATGAAGTTACAAAAAACAAAATTCTGCCTACTGGCACTCTTATGCGGAATTACAGTACACGCACAAGTAAAGACATACAGCGGTGCTGAGGGCTATGGCAACATCGCAGGTTCTGTATTCGGAACCGAAAAGTACACATACATAGTAGATGATTCTGGAGACAAAATCATCAATGGCACCTATTCTTTTGTCGGACAAAAGAAAATGAAAGACTCAAGGACAGATTTCGTGGCAAACTACAAACTAAACACTCAAATCAAAAATGGTTTTCTCAATGGTACCTATAGCCAAGCCGCTACTTATACAGGGAAAACGTGGTCTTGGAGTAAGGGTTGGGAACCTTTTAACGCAAGTTCTAGTTTTACTGGATCATTCAAAGACGGCAAACCAAACGGAACATTCTCATACGTCTATAAAGACGGAACAGATTATCGAGGTTCTGCTACCTTAAAAGACGGCAAGTTTATAGGTTCCTACAAATACATAGGCAAGGGCGAACATGGTGCCTTTATTACACTTACCGGACAACTGACAAACGATGGAAAACTTAACGGGCAATGGAAACATAAAGATGCTGGTAGATTCGACAATACATTGTTTTTTCAGAACAATATCCTAATTTCATTAAGTAGGACGAATTATGACACACCGCCATTTCTCCAAGAACTATCAAAAAAATATGCAGCAGGAAGCATTAGTGAAGCAGAACTCAATGCACAGAATGTATTTGTAGAAACGGATTCTCTGCCTTTGGACGATATTATATGGTATATGTTTTTAGATGACGAGTACGGATTGTACCACAACCCAGGCAGATACTCATTTACGGACTATGGAGCAGTAAAATATATCCGGCTGACCAAACTGAATTCTTTCACAACTGATGGATTTAAGGTTTGGATAAATTGCGTTAAAGAAAATGGAGAAAACGGCTATAACACATACGAGGGAGGACGATGTCAGACCAATCCGTCTATAGATAACAATGAACCATATGGTTTATACTCTGTAGGTTGTAACGACCTGTTTGCACAGCAATATACCAATTTACATAACATCACCACTATTTATCTCTCTGCAGCACAAATGAAGGAATACAGAGAAGCCAAAGAGCAGTTCTATATTTCGCAGGCACAATCGTTAGATACTTACTTAACAAGTGAGATTAATCAATTCACTGGAAATGCTTATAATGTATGGAAGGTTGATCATTCTTCTTTTGAGTCCCAGATTTTTGATTTGGATACAAAATCTCGCAAAACTTTACAATCCGGATTTGAAAGAGCAATAGACAACTTAAATAGAAAGGTTATTGACTATATCAAAGACAGCACCTATTTGCTTATAAGTACCGGCTATTATGACCATATGGTGATACCAAACGATATACTCCGGCTAGATTCTATTCTGTCTGTTATTAATCACGCAAATGAAGAATATGCAAATTACAAGAACTACGTAAAGACAATTGAAGAAAATAATGCGCTAATAACAGAACTAACCTCCAATAATGATATTAAGAATGAATACAAGGCACTCTGCAATAGTTTTGACATATCTTGGGAGGGGCTAAACACAAACAAAAAATTAAACCATATATTGGAACAACAGGAACAATACAAGAATACTATTCAACTTTTCAACGAGAATATAAAGCAAATAAATGCTAATACCCAGCAGATAACAATCAATGGGAAGGCGTATAAAAACATTGGAAAAGCATACCAAACATATATAGAAAGTGCCGATTTACAATGGACAGGATTAGACAGCAACACAAAATTAAATTCCATATTGGCTATTCAAGACACTTTTATCAAGGCACTTTCTGCTCCTAATGTCGCCGATTTGAACAAGAGCATTAAAAAGTCGAAAGACAAAAGTATCAATGCAATCTTGAATATACTCAAATAATATCTACAAAAACAAAGAGACCATAGAAAAGTTTATTACTCAACAACCAGATATGGCGTGCCAAGCGGTTTTGGCACGCCATATTTGGAATGGAACAAGCGGATAAAGATAGCAAGAGGCTATTATCTTTTCCACCAATCATCCTCTTGACCGCTAATCAGGCGGGCAAGTTCATTCATCACCATACACATCGGGCGGGAAACGGGTTGAGGGTCTTTCTCATAATGGTATGCCCATGGCGTGATTTGCAGCAGCCGCTCTTGCGCGCAGGCATAGAAAGAGGCTCCCACAGGCTTGTAGGTTTTACCGAAACCATTATCCCTAACCTCTATAACAGGGTAGCAGCCATCTAATAGTTGTCGCAGGATCTCGTGCTCCTGCTTGCTGACAAACGCAGAAACTATCACGGCACCGTGTGCCGCCTCACGCATAACGGCTGCCGATTGCTCCGCAAAACGCTGTGCATCAGTACGATGGCATACAAGCGGCAGTTTGTGCGGCGCAGAAAGCAGCGTACGTTTACCGATATAATCCAATGCCGGTTGTCCTTGTTTGTCCGTCAGCAACTTAGGTTGTATGTCCGTGAGGGCTTGCTGCAATGTTTCCTTGTTCTGTGCCAAACGATAGTCGTGTCGCAACCCTTGCAGGATACGGTCAATCGTCCAATTCGCAGAGTGTTGGTTACGAAAAACCGTAAAGCAATCGGATAGTTGTCTTTTGATAAGGCGTCGCTCCGGATTGGCGCGGATATAGAGTATCTTGGTCTGCACCTCTTCGGCAGTGATAGGAACGGTCTCGTTGTAACCACGGGTAAAGAGGGCGGCTTTCTCTTGATGATATAGCGCACCGTATATCTTGTTGCAGCCTAATTTGAAACCCTTAATCACTTTGCCCAGTGTCTCATTCGGAGCGGCATCGAGGTGCAGCAACCCATGGAAATGCTCGGGCATCACTTGGGCATCAATCACCTGCACACTCGGGTGATACTTGGGTATGTGTTGCCAACATTGCAGTACTTTCTCCCCAAGAGCAGACAATCGCACTCCCACGCCCGTGGCTTTACAAGTGGTACGGTCGTACTGACCAACCACAGATCCGAGCAAAGGCTTATGCCCTCGTATATTGAGTGTTACGAAGAAATAGCCTGCTGTATAGTCTGTCTTCGGATTGCGTTTCAAGGCATCAGGTGTATGGGAGAGTCGGGCATCCATACATGCTTTTCGCTGGTAGTAGGAGTTTGACATCCGTCTGTATTGCTTAAATCATATTGTTGGGTTGTCCGGTCTTGCTTCTATGACTCGAAACTTTATCATCACACAATACCATTGTGTTGCGAAGCAACGTGATGATAAAGTTCCGCCCTAATCAGTGCATTAT
>CAKUYO010000014.1 GCA_934716995.1 uncultured Bacteroidales bacterium
AAATTGAATTTTATGACACCCGTTGAGTGTTTTTTCCAATTTTTTCACTAACTTTGCACTTGCTTGTTGAATCTACGTTTTAGCAATTTTATTTCATTTTGTTTGCACAATTCGTATAAATAGCGTACCTTTGCAGCGTGTTTTATTAGCAAAACATAACAAGTGTTGTATTTTTACTAATCCAATAAGCAATAAAAACAAGTTGATAAATAAGCATTTAGAATAGATTAAGCGAGTAAAATGTTCTGTTTTACAATAAAAGAAACTATATCACAGAACTATTTTAAGCCTATCACATAGCACTATTTTAAGCAAACCAAATAATATATTAACAAAATATATCCCAAATAGCGGAATATATTCCTTGAGATATGAAAAGACTATTTGTATATTTTTCATTGGCGATGGCGTGTTGCGCCAGTTGGGCGTTTCAGTACAATGGTTTGGATTATACAATTTTGAACAAAAACGCAGACGGCACCTACAACGTAAGTGTCCGCCAGGGGGCATCCGCACCTGCCGGCATCCTGAATATTCCCGGAACAATCCGCTATAATGGCGATGAGTTTGTGGTTACCCACGTGGCAACCGACGGATTTAACAACTGCGGAGACATCACCTCGCTGAACCTGCCCAACACCATCATAGAGATCGGTGCGAGAGGTTTCCGCTCGTGTACGGCACTGACTGCCGTAAACCTGCCCGAGGGCTTGCGCGTATTAGGCAACCGCGCGTTCTGCAACGACTCCGCACTGGTGGGAACGGTAACGATTCCCTCTACGGTGGATTCGATAGGCGATTATGCATTCTATCTATGCAATAAGGTTACCACCTTTGATATACAGACCCTGACTCCCCCCGCTATCGAGATAACAGACAGCGGCAGTGCAGGTACGGCGGTGTTTATCCACCGTGCACCGCAACCGGATTTCCGGATAGTGTGCGGCACCCGGTCGCTGTACCAAACCGCCGACTATTGGGGACAGCGGATGTATCTGCTCAACGATGCGTGCAGCGAGTTTGAAGTAGGGGAACTGCGCTATGCAGCCATCAGTCCGACTACCTGCCGCGTTCTCGGCTACGCACTCGGGGGGGGTAATTTAGAACATTTTAGTACAGAATTAAACATTCCGGAACAAGTAGAGTATGCAGGACGTACTCTACTCGTAACGGAAATAGGCAGTTCGGCCTTTGAGGAAAGCGAAGTGGCATTCACTTCGCTAGTATTGCCGTCCACTTTGCGAAAGATTGACACAAAGGCTTTCCGCTCGTGTACAGCACTGACCTCGGTGCAATTCAATGAAGGTTTGCAGGTGATAGGCAACCGTGCGTTCTGCAACGATGCGCTTATTGCAGGGACGCTGACCATTCCCTCGACGGTGGACTCGATAGGCGATTTCGCTTTCTATTACAATTTTCAACTGACAGACATACAGATTGCCTCTCCCAAGGTGCATCTCGAGAGCAATGCGGACGGAGTATGCAATACGTTTACAGGGTATAAAGGCAACATCTCCATTCCCTGCGGAAGCCGTATTTCCTATTACGGGGATGCCGTATGCTGGGAAACCTACCGCAGCCGGTTGGATGACCCGTGCCAAGAGGATTTCGACGACGGCATACTGAAATACCGCCCGAATGGCACAGGTACGGCAACGGTGGTCGGTTATATAAACGGCAAGATTGACGGCGAGTTGGTTATCCCCGCCGAGGTAACCTACAACGGACAGATACTGAGCGTAAATGCCGTAGCCGACAATGTATTCAACAATAAAGGTCTCCGACTGACCTCGGTGGTATTCCCCCACTCCATGCGCACGATAGGCACCTGCGCTTTCCGCTCGTGTACGCAACTGACCTCGGTGCAACTGAACGAGGGGCTGCGCATCATCGGGAACCGTGCGTTCTGCAACGACTCGGCTTTGGTAGGAACGCTGACCATCCCCGCCACGGTGGATTCGATAGCCGATTATGCTTTTTACCTGACCTATAAACTGGATATGGTGGAGATGCAATCCGCCACACCGCCCGCTATGCAGGGGCGACAGGTATTCAACGGTTTGGGCAATGGGAAAGTGCTGCTGCCCTGCGGCAGCGGAACCGCCTACAAGTCCCACCCTGTCTGGCAGTATTTCTTGAACACGGGGCTGGCGGTGGATCTATGCGACCGTTTCACCGTCGGCGCACTGATTTACGAGGGTACAGCAGCGGGGAAAGCGAAAGTAACCGGCTATGTACGGGAACTGCTGCCTGCCGCTCTCACCATTCCCGAGAGTGTAGAATATAACGGGCAGAACCTGCAAGTAACCGAAATCGGTCAGTCTGCCTTTGAGGGAAACGGAACACTGACCTCGTTGCTCATCCCTCCTTCGGTATCCCATATCGCTACGAAAGCATTCCGCTCGTGTACCCGCTTGCAGAGCCTGACACTCAGCGAGGGCATACGGGTGATTGGCAACCGTGCGTTCTGCAACGACTCCGCATTGGTCGGCACGCTGACCATACCCGCTTCGGTGGACTCGATCGGCGATTTTGCATTCGGAACAGACCAAAACCGATGGAAATACATCACCGCATTGGAAATGCAGAAACAGACCCCGCCCGCCATAGAATTGAACGATGACGGCATAACGGTATCCGCCATCAACGGCATACCGGTTACGGCAAATATCGCCATCCCTTGCGGCAGCAAGGCTGCATATAGAGGTTCCGCTTTCTGGCGCAGATACACCTATCGTTTTGACGAAGGCTGCCCGCCTACCCCGCTCAACATATACCACTACAACTACCCCAACACAGGGTACGGACTGACGCGCTACACGGGCGGAAAAGTAACCGACATCACCTACTCGCGTATCTTCACGCCCGACACGTGGGAGACACTCTATCTGCCCTTTGAAGTAACATCGGTCAGCACGTATGACGACGGCGACAAATTCGACATCTCGCAACCCTATGAGGAGTCAAGAGGCGGTTATTTCTTTCTCGCCAAGCAAGTGGGCAACGACGAGGACGGATACCCGCTGTTCGAATACACCTCGACCATCGAGGCGAATGTCCCCTACATCATCCGTTTCCCGTCGGACTACTACCAAGACCGCACGATAGTATTCAGCAGCAACAGCAACCCGAAAAACATTACGAACTCCGGTTTCTCACAAGCAGGCAACACGACGCCGGCACAGATGTACGGCAACACGACCTGGACAGACCAGCACGTAAGCGGCGTATATCTGCTACACGGCGACAACACATTCTATATCCACCACGACAGCGAAGTGCTGCACCCGTTTGAGTGCTACGTTACTTTGCGCCCGAAGACTGAGGCATCCGCCCCCGCGGCACAACGGATGATGATCCGTTTCCGCAAGGCAAGCACCCCTACGGACAACGCTGCACCAATGATAGAAGGCGGAGCAATCGCCTATACTGTCAGCGGCAATACACTGCACATACAGACACAAAGCAAGGCACTGAAAATCTATACAATAGGCGGTGTATTGCTACATTCGTTCCCCGCCGGACAGACCACTGCTGAGGTGCGTCTGGCACCCGGGTGCTATATCATTCAAACCCAAGACGGCAGTCTGAAAATCGTACTATAACTATGCGCAGACTACACCGAATACTACTAACGGGTTTGCTGTGGGCAAGCACGACTGCAACGGGACAGATATACAGTCCGTTTGACCAACAGCCGCAGCAGATGTATGTACCGGAGACGGCTCCGGCAGCCTACGAGTTTCAATCTGCAAGCGGTATGCAAAGCAACTACAATATACCGTTTGCGGCAGACGATCTCGGGCAGGTAGGCGAAGCCACACCGCCGGGACGCCGCAAGAGCACCTCGCCACCGTGGATACCCGGTGGAGGAGGAAACAATGTGGACAAACCGGGTTTCAACGACACGCTGACGGACGGTACGTGGGTGCTGGCATTGTGCGCTGCGGCGTATGCGTGCTGCCTCCTGCGCAAGAGAAAAAGAACAAAGGACAAAGAACTGTAAACAGACTGCACTATAGCGATGGACATTGCAAATCTATTCGATTTACAAGGAAACATTCACACAACAAAAAGTCAATCTCATCACTATACAAACGAGCCGAAAGGCGAAATAATTCCTCTGCTGCGATAGCAGGGGATTATTTTTTTGTTGGAAATCGCATACGCCACGCAGCACGAAAGAAATAATATGCAGAATATTCAATTCCTATACCTCATAATACCAATTACGTAGAAAAGACGTAGAAAGGACGTAGAAAGGATTACCTTTTATGCAGTGTTTTTATACACTTTATGCACTATAAATGTCGCATAAAGTGTATAGAATTGTTTTGATGCGGTAGCCCTGCAAGAATGGCACTATCTTTGTAAGTTGTTTTGCAAACTCCAATCTCTCACCCAATAAAAACAAACGGCTATGAAACAGAAACTTACCCTCCTGTTGATTATGGCAGGTTTCGCAATGCCGGGCATATATGCCGCCGGCTCTTCTGGCAACCTGCATACCGACACACTGGCACACTGCCTGCGTATGCGGAATGACAGCGCGGAAGTGTATATCTACCACGGTGTCCCTTATGCCTATGCAGAGCGTTTCCGCCAACCCGTATTGGCAGACGGCATAGAGCCAGCGGACGACTATATCCACAGCAATGTGGCGTGCTACCAGCGTGTGCAACCCGCCGACAGCACGAAGAAATACAGCGAAGCCAACATCGTACTGGCAGAAGGCGACGAATCGCCACTCACCGAAGACTGCTTAGTGCTGACCATCAACTCTCCCAAACAGTTGGACACCGCCCCGAAAGCCAACTTGCCGGTATTGGTCTATATCCATGGCGGCAACTACTATGCCGGTGGCGGAGAACGGGTGCCGACCCAGTTGGCAGAAATGGCACTCCGCGAACAGGTGGTAACAGTAACGGTAACCTACCGTTTGGGCATATTCGGCTATCTGTACCAACCCGATTCGGCATCTATCAATCTGGGGCTACAAGACCAATTGACCGCCCTTCGCTGGGTGCACGACAACATAGGACGCTTTGGCGGCGATGCAGACAACATCACTCTTGCGGGGCAATCGGCAGGCGCACAGAGCGTGGTATATTGCTTGGCGGACACAGCGCGCGTGCCTATCCACCGCGCAGTGGTATTCTCGGCACCTATGGGGCTGACCACATCGAAATGCTTGGGCAAACAGCGGACGAAGTTTGTACGCAACTACCTCGGCAAACAAGACCCGTGGACGTGCAGCGCAGACACCCTGATGGCAGCGCAGTTGCACTATATGCAAACCCATCAGGCGGCATGGCACTCCCTCCCCTTCTCCCCGACCGGACTGCCGCAGATGCCGTGCTACGGCAACAAGATAAACTGGCCGAAGCAAGTGGTGGTATGTGCACAAAAAGACGACGGAAGTATGTTCGGACCGAAGCCGCTGTGGCCGATGGTAACGAGTTATGTATTCACCGCTCCTGCCAAACGCTACACGCGCTATCTGAAAAAACAGGGTGTGGAGGCACAATATCACCTCTATACGTGGGAGCCGCGCGGGTCGGAACTGAAAGCGGCACACTGCGCCGAACTGCCACTGCTATTGGACGGCACGGAAGAATACTGGGTAGGTTCGTGGATTATGGGAGATGTTACATTGGACGAGATACGCCCGCTGCGCGCCCGTTTTATGGACGACTTTGCGCACTTTATGCGCACTGGCGAATGGACAATGTAGGAATATGGCACTCCTTATTTGTAGGGAAATAGCAAAGGGCTGTTGCGTACATCGCATTTTTTATGTACCTTTGTACGCTAATAGAGACATATAGATGAATTTTGAAGGAATAATTCTTGGGTTGGCGGCATTCGTATGCATCGGAATGTTTCACCCCATCGTAATAAAAGCGGAATACTATTTTGGCACACGGTGCTGGTGGATATTTGCGTTGGTAGGCACATTGGCAGCTGTGGGTTCGCTGTTTGTAGAGACTACCTACCTGTCGGCAATGCTCGGTGTGTTTGCGTTCTCGTGCTACTGGTCGATACTCGAACTTTTCGAGCAAAAAAAGCGTGTGGAGAAAGGTTGGTTTCCGCATAATCCCAAACGAAAATGATCCAGAAGGCTCCATTAATTGCCATTAAAAAGCCATTAAAAAGAGACTCTGTTCATTATCGTTAGTTAGACGTTAATTTATCCGAGCATATCCATTATTTTTACGACACCAAAACAAAAAACGCTCTTTGAACAGCAATTCAAAGAGCGTTTTTGTTGTATAGAATAGTGCCATCAGACACGCATCTGCATCGCGTTGTGGAGACAATGGACTTCGCAGGGACCCATAATGTTTTCGAGGATGCCATCCGCCTCAAACATCACGTGCTTGCGCGTAATGATCTGTATATCCTGCCCCGTAAAAGAATGGATAAACGGCAAGTCGGTCAGATGCCCGTTAAAGAGTTTGGGTATCGCCTGCATCACCTGTTTGAACGTAGGTTTCATAACGAATATCGAATGGAACACCCCATCACGCGGGTCTGCATCCGGATTCTGACGGATACCACCCCCCGAATAAGGTCCGTTGCCGATATTCATTGTGAAAAGCATATCGTTGACAATGGTCTTGCCATCCACTACCAACTGCACCCTAAAAGGTTTCTGCGCACAGAGTGCCGCCAGGAGCGCAAAGAAATAGTTGACGTGATGGCTGCCGATATAGTATTTGAAAGTAGCCGCCAGTTCGCAACATAGCGGATCAACGCCGAAGCCTACAGAATTAACGAAATAACGATGGTGCTCAATGCCGTTGCGCCAATAGGTAAGGCACCCTATATCCAACGGCCGGCATTTGCCATTGAAGAAACGGTCCAACGCCTTTTTGTAGTCTTTGTCCAACCCCCAGAAACGTCCCCAGTCATTACCCGTACCGCGCGGCATCAAGCCGAAGCATACCTTGCGGCGCTGCTCATCGGAGATATTGGCACGCATAATGCCATTGATCGTCTCGGAAAGAGTACCATCACCACCCAAAACAAGTATCTCATCGTAGCCTTTTTCCACCAACTCACGACCTAATTCGATAGCATGCCCCGCATATTTGGTTACACGGTACGTAAAAGGCTCATGACGCCGGCGCAGGAGTTTCCATAGGTATATTCGCTGCGCACGAAAGGCTCGTTTGCCGGATTTCGGGTTAATGATTATTCCTAACACTTATTCAATGTACAATGCACAATTCACAATGCACAATAAAACCGCTCACATTGCTGTTTGCACAAATGCGGGGCAAAGGTACAAAAAAAACAGGAGACTGCCAAATAAAAATCAGAAATCGTCGTCGGAGAGGGCTGTTTGTGCTTTGGCTGAAGCATTGACTGCATCTTCACAAGACTTCTGCAGACGTTCCGTCATCTTGGGCATATAAGCGGGTGCGATGTCATAATCGCGGGCATTGCCTTCGGACAAGACAATGCGCACCTTGACAATACCGATACCCTGCTGCACTTTGGAAATGAATTCCTCCGGCAGTTGGTAGCGGGTATAGGTGCGGTAATAAAAAAGCGTTGCACCATTCACCACGTTGTTGCTTTTCTCCTGCTTTACCTGATCGTCCGCTACTCTGTGAAGAGTCATCTTGGTATCATCCGAGAAACGGATCAGAATACGCGAGGTGTTGTCAAACGTGTTGTAGTCGGTAGAACCGGTGAGTTTCAGCACGAGATACGATACCGTATTGGCACCGATATTCTCTTGTGCGACAGCCATTTGTGGCTTATACTGCGCACCTTGCGGTTTAGCATCAGGAAAGACGACAAACGTGCCACGATATTCCTCTGCCGAGAGAGTAACGGCTGCCAAAAGAGCCAACAGAAAAAGAGAGCGTTTCATAAATTTGTTGTGTTTAATGATTATCCGACTTTAAGAATGCCAGAAGGGCTGCCATATCGGGGAATACCTGATCCGCCCCCTCTTTGCGAAGAAGGGAATCAGCAAGTGGTCCCGTATTGACGGCAATAGTGTACAGGTCTGCCGCTTTGCCTGCACGGACACCGAGAGGGGCATTTTCGATGACACAGCATTGGTCTTTTGGGAGACCACTACGCTCCCACGCCTTGAGATACGGCTCCGGATCGGGTTTGCCATGGGTAACATCGAAAGCGGTAATCATCCGCTCGCGCGAGAAAATACCGGGGAAATGGGAGTCGATATTATCGAAGAGACTCCTTTGTCCGGAGCCCGTAACAATCCAAATCTGTGCGCCCTGCGACTTGAGATAATCCAACACCTCTTTCACACCGCGCATCGGTGCTGCTCCGCCGCGACGTTGGAAAGCCGCCGACTTCTCGCGATAGATCGACCAGATCTCCTCATCGGAGGCATTGCGGTGCTCGTATTTGAGTATGGCTTCGTGGATGACGTCCTGTCCGGTACGCCCCTCGTTGATGTAGCAGTCCTCAGCCGTAAAAGGCAGTCCGTGCTGCGACATCACTTCTTCCCACGCAGCAGCGTGGTTGGGCATACTATCGAAGAGGACACCGTCCATATCGAAAAAGAAACCTTGTTTCATTTGTTTTCTGTATAGAATTTTCTACTATTCTATTATTCTATTATTCTATCGTTCTATATTTAGTATTGTCTTTCGCCGAAGATGGCACTGCCGATACGCACCATAGTGCTACCCGAGGCAATGGCCTGAAGATAGTCTTCGCTCATACCCATACTGAGGATGTTCCACTCGGGGTGGGCGCGATAGATAGCCGACAGGGTATCAAAACAGCGTTGTATCTCCACCGTATCGTCGGTGTTGGTAGCCATACCCATAATGCCCTCTACGTGTATATTGGGCATTTGGGACAGCACACCGCTATCCAACAGGTTTTGCAGTTCGGCAGGCGAGAAACCGCTCTTGGTTTCCTCGCGGGCAACGTGTACCTCAAGCAGGACATTGACCACCCTATTGATACGTGCCGCCTCGCGTTGGATAGTCTCCAAAAGATGAAGGCTGTCCACACTATGAATGAGTCGGACGAACGGCACGATAGCCCGCACCTTGTTGGTCTGCAAATGCCCGATCATGTGCCAGCGAATGTCTTGAGGCAAAAGGTCATGCTTCTTGACCAGTTCCTGCACATGGCTCTCGCCGAAATCGCGTTCCCCCGCCGCATACGCCTCGGCAATCATCTCCGCGGGATGGAACTTACTGACACACAGCAACGTAACGCCCGCAGGGATGTGGGCACGAACGGCAGCGATATTTTGAGCAATTGACATAGACTATATTTATAACACCGCGGGCGAGGCGCCCGCGTCCCCATGAATATCAGTTTACGGCGCGATAGACCTCGAGGATGGGCGAACGGGCGATAGAGACGATCTCACAATCGAGCGTCTCAAGGTATTTGCGAAGGTTGTCGAGCGCCACATCAATCGTGGTGGCGTGTACGAGAATGCTGACGGCTTTGCGTTTTTCCTTGCCGTCGTCCTCTACGGTGATCATCTCGACACGGGCTTTGAACCAACGGTCGCCCTCGGGATCTTCGACCATATCATACAGTTGCACTTTCTTGCAACTCGGGGTTTCGCAATCGCCGAAAATAAGCGGTTTGATGTCCTCCATCAAGCGGTTCTCGACATCGGCACAATTGAGTCCCTCAACGAGGTAGGTTTCTTTCACATTCTTCGGATTATCCTCGCCCGTCTGGCGCTGATAGTTCACTTTGACTTCGTAAAAAAGCATATTCCAATTAACAATTAATAATTAACAATTAACATACAGAGCAGTTCTGCATTTCAGGTATATCCACCTTATATCCTCCTTACATTCACCTTACTTTTCAATGCGCAATGCGTAATGCATAATGCACAATGCGTAATGAAATGTATTGTATCCTAAGCGCATCCTAAGCCTATCCTATGCGGAATTCCCCTCTGTATTCGGGAATGTCTGGGGAAGGGGAGGGTTATATTAGGAAAGAGCATAGGCAGTTAGTAACTAATCAGACTCTTGACATCGGTAGCGGACAATTTGCCTGTAGGCATAGCCCGCAGGCTGCCCGACCACAACAGAATCGGTGCCGCCGGTTGCGAATCGATGATATAATCGATGGTGGTGTTTTCGTTTGCCATCAGTTGCCAACCGGGTTGGAGCGTGAAATAGACATCACCGACGCAACGTTTGTTGAGCGACTGCATATAGACGGGATGGGTCAACACCTCCGCCTGCGGGAAAGCGAGTTGCACGCCCTCGAAATCCATCAGGAAATTTGCCACTTGGCGCTGGATAGTCTCCAAAGAGAGGCGTTTCTGCTCGATAAGGGTACGATTAAGGTAGATAGAGTGTCCGAAGCCGCCGTCCACCCACCGTTCATGCCCATAGATTGCCATCAGATAGGTGCTTGTAAGGGCTGCTGCCTTATCCACATTAAACTGTTGCACAGGCAGTTGCGCCGACTGCATCACCTCTTTGCTTGTACCAAGGACAGGGCGACCGACGAGAAGAATCTCGTAATTGTCGTGCCCGATGCGTTTGTCGAGTTGTTCCATCAGGTAGCCCAAATCCTGATTGAGCCACAGGTACATATCCTCCTGCTCGGCGGAATGGATTTGGTCAGAAACGGCCTTGGGCGTGATGGTATTGAGTTCGAGCATCAGCAGATCGGGTGTGAGGTCGGTACCGAGTTGCTCGTTTTTCTGCAAGGCAAGCGCTAACTCGATGACCAGCGTATTCGCCACGGGCGACTGACGGAGAATATCTTTCGAGAGATAAGAGAAAGATTTTTTCCGCTCTGTATCAGTAGGATACATATACATCGGTATATCCATCCGAGGTGTCCACCAGCGTGCTGCCAGTTCGCCGAACCGCCCGCTGACATTCTGCTGGTCCGCCGCAGAGGGCAGTCCTTCGGGATAGAAAGAGGAGGTTGCCCAATGCTGCTCATCGGTATCTATCCAACAGCAGGCATTTGCGGCATGCCCCGCCAAAAGGACAGTCGTTTCGGGATTGATTCCGATAGCATAAATTTTGGATTGTGCACCATGCACCATACGCATCTCATCGGTGATGGTAGGCGAGAGCAAAGCACGCGGCGAGAGTTGGCGCGATGTTCCGATGCCCTGTACCTGACTGTCTTCCAGCAAGATATGCGGAATACGGTCGCGACGCGAGTAGTACCAATCCATGGCATAGCCGTGCTCCATAGGCGTGGTGCCGGTCATATAGGTGGCTGTGGTCTCGTTGCCACCATAGACGATGTGCGGGAAAGAAACAGAGGTCTGGAACGCCTCTTCGCTGAGAGTCCGCAAACCGCCTTTCGCCCAATAGGGGCGGAGCAAAGCGAGGTTCTGCTCCGTCATTCCGTCCACCACAGCCACCACCGTCAAACGGGGAGCAGCCGCGAGCAGACAAGGAAAGAGAAGAGCGATTAACGTATGATACAGATGAGTCGTGCGCATAGATGAATAGCAGGAAGAATGAGCAGTCGCCAGCCGAAACCGACCAGCGGATGAATAGAAAAGAAAGTGAGGAAACCGACAATGAGCAGCAAAGCGAGATAGATGATACCCATCACGACCTCGACCCACCACGACAATTTGCCGCGATGTCTGTCCCACAGGCTGATCAGCACCAAGACAACAGCCAGAAGGGCGATACCGAAATACCATGTAGCATACCAAGGTACGGGCTGTATCTCAAAAGGATGAATATCCTCGTCTGACACAACGGGTGTACCGTCCGGCAAGCGAGATTCCGACAGGAAAAACATCAGTTCCTCCGGCAAAAAAAGACGTTGTTCGCCATGCATAGGCTGATCGGCGCGTTTGCCAAAGAGGAGGTTGATACCGAAGTTTGCCCACGAAGCCGGACGGGTATAATGACGCAGAAAATCGCGGTAGGTCCGCCCTTCCGCACCCGTATAGGCAGAGATGATACTGTCGCCGAGTGTTTGTTTGATCAGTTGATAGGGGCGTGTGGCACAGTTGTCGAACACAAAATTATAGAGGTAGTAGCGGTTCTTCGGCTCGTAATTGACCACCAATGCCTCGAAAAGCGACTGGCGTTGTGCTAATGTCAGATTCAGAACTTGCTCATAGACAGGACGCTGGTTGTAGGCATAGCCGAAAAAGAACGCATTGGCGGACTCGATACCGAGTTGGTAGTAGGTCTCACCACGCACAAACTTCCAGTAGAAATGGTCGGTATTAAAATCAAAAATACCATAATTGAACACCACATCCAACTGGTTGTCAGTGTCTTGTACACGCAAAGCGGTATGCCCGTATCGGGAATACAACTCGCTGCCCGGAGCGCAAGTGAGCAACGAAATACGCGACTGCTCACTCAGATGCTGCCCCGCAAAAGCAGAAACAGCCAACAGTACGGCTGCCACCAACATACAAAACCTATTGCGCATAGCAGTAAACCAGATTAGGGAGGAACGTCATCAGCAGCCCGAGCAGAAACCCGCAAACGACCTGCAAAGGTGTGTGGGCATCAAGATACAGGCGGGCATACATCAGCGACAACGCCACAACAAACATACAGATTACCAGCCATATAGAAGGCATTATACCCGTACAGAGACAGAAACTCATCACTCCGCCTATCAGTCCGCCGAGACCACTCAGATGCGCTGATATTTTCCACCAATGGTTGATAATTGCAACCAAGATGAGTGCAACGGTGGCACCGACAGCAGTCTGCAAGAGATAAGTCGGCACCTTGAGAGCACTAAAAAGGAAATAGCACCAAAAAACGAAACAGCAGAGAGTATATATATAAGGGGTGGTACGCTGTGCGGATTGGGCGATATAGAGATCGCTCACCCTGCCACGGCGTATGAGCAACAGGATGGCGGTCAGCGGAATGATACAGGTCAAAAGCAGCGTCCCCACGATGCTCACCCACCAATAGACGGCGGGCAAAGGCAGAAACTGCACCGAGAAAGCGGCACAGAAAAACGCCATTCCGTAAGCAGGAATAAACAGCGGGTAAAGCAATATACTCAACCCTTTGGCTAATATGTCCGGCAGTTGTTTCATTGTATCACAGAGCGGCGCAGGCGAGCCACCGGAATACCGAGTTGCTCACGGTATTTGGCTATGGTGCGGCGGGCGATTTTGTAGCCGTGTTCACCCAACATCTCCACCAAACGGTCGTCGTTGAGCGGTTCTTTCTTGTCCTCTTTGTCGATGATTTCCTGCAAGATATGCTTAATCTCACGCGTAGAGACCTCCTCACCTTTGGTGTTGGTCATAGACTCGGAGAAGAAGTATTTGAGAGGATAGATACCGAACTGGGTCTGCACATACTTGCTGTTGCTCACACGCGAGATAGTACTCACATCGTAGCCCGTGCGGTCGGCAATGTCCTGCAAGATCATCGGTTTGAGACAGGTCTCGTCCCCCTCAATGAAAAAATCGTGCTGGAACTGCATAATCGCCGTCATCGTGCGGGTAAGCGTCTCATTGCGCTGGCGGATGGCATCGATGAACCACCGCGCAGAATCCAGTTTGTTGCGGATAAAACGCATTGCCTCTTTGGTCTCCGCAGTCTGCTTGCCTTTGGAGTACCGGTCAAGCATATTGCTGTATTCGCGGCTCACGTGCAGTTCGGGTATATCGCCCGTGTTGAGAGTCAGGATCAGTTCGCCGTCGCGGTTCTCGATATAGAAATCGGGAATGATAGTGGTGCGCTGGGTATCGTATGCCGTGCCCGAGAAAGCATTGGCGGGCTTCTGGTTGAGACGCAAGATCTCGTTCACCGCCTCTTTGAACTGCGGTTCGCTTACTCCGAGACGCTGCATCACCTTGTCGAAATGGTGCTTCGAAAAAGCATCAAAATGGTTCTCCAATATCTTGGTTGCCAGTTCGACAGCAGGTGTCTGCGGCTTGCGGTGCAACTGGGTGAGCAGGCACTCTTGCAGATTGGCAGCCGCCACTCCGGGGGGGTCGAACTGCTTGATCTGGTTCACTATATCCGCCATCTCCTCGTCGCTGACCGTCAGGTTCTCCTGAAAACTCAGGTCGTCCACCAACTGTTCCACCGTGCGGCGCAGATAGCCGTCGTCGTCGATGTTGCCGAGTACCCACTTGGCAATATGCCGCTGGGGTTTGGTCATCTTGGTGAGATAGATCTGCGATTTCAGTTCGTCGGTAAAACTGGTACCCCCCGAAAAAGGAATGTCGCGTATCTCATTGTCCGCCGAACCGTTGTTGGCATGGAGCATATACTCGGGTGTCTCGTCGTCGTTGACATACTGGTCGTAGTTGAAGTCCTCGTTCTGCAGCGGGTCTCCCCCACCCTCGTCATCGCTACCCTGTTGGTAGTCATTCTCTTGCTCACCATAATCCTCCGCATTGTAGTCATCGGTATGGTTAGCCTGCTCGCCTCCCTCTTCCAGTGCAGGATTCTCCTGCAACTCTTCGTTGATACGCTGTGGCAGTTCCACGGAGGGCAACTCCAGCATACGTATCACCTGTATCTGGGTAGGCGATAGTTTGGTCTGGAGTTTCTGTTGTTGGGTCAAGGAGGCAGATTGCATAGTCCGAGTTTTATTTATTCACCAACGCAAGCACGTTGGAGGTGATATATTCGAGTTGTTCGTCGTCCAGTTCTGTGTGCATCGGCAGCGACAGCACACATGAAGCGAGCCGTTCCGCTATGGGGAAATCACCCGCTTTGTAGCGCGGGTCTTGGTAGGCTTTTTGCAGGTGCAGAGGCACAGGATAGTAGATCATAGCCGGTATGCCAAGGGCTTGCAATCCCTCGCGCACCGCATCTCTGTCCACACCCTGCAAGCGCAGTGTGTACTGGTGATAGACATGGGTGGAATGCGGTTCATGCCTGGGAATAAGGATATGTTCGTTACCGGCAAATGCTTTGTCGTAGTATGCCGCCGCACGCTGACGGGAAGCGATATACCCGTTCAGATGAGGCAGTTTGGCATCCAAGACAGCAGCCTGAATACTATCCAAGCGCGAGTTGACACCAATCATATCGTGGTGGTAACGCACGACCATACCATGGTTGGCAATCGCACGCATACGCGTCGCCAACTCGTCGTTGTCGGTAAAAATTGCCCCGCCATCGCCATAGCAACCAAGGTTCTTCGACGGAAAGAAACTGGTGCAACCGATGTCGCCTATCGTCCCTGCCTGTTTCGTAGTACCGTCGGCAAAAGTGTATTTGGCTCCGATAGCCTGACAAGCGTCCTCTACCACAAAGAGATGATGCTCGCGGGCTATCTCCATAATCTCTTGCATATTAGCACATTGCCCGAACAGATGCACAGGGGCTATGGCTTTGGTACGCGGCGTAATCGCCTTGCGGACAGCATCAGCGGACATATTCATCGTTTCCCAGTCCACATCCACCACTACCGGCGTGAGCCCGAGAAGCGCCACCACCTCGGCAGTAGCAATAAAGGTGAAAGTAGGAGTAATGACCTCGTCGCCCCTCTGCAAACCGAGTCCCATCAGGGCAATCTGCAAGGCATCGGTACCGTTGCCCACTGTTATCACGTGTTTGGCACCCGTATAAGCCTCCAGATGAGTTTGGAAATCCGTTACTTTCTGCCCTTTGACAAACGCCGCACTGTCAATCACTTCCTGTATGCCACGATCAATATCCGCCTTGATATGCTGATACTGCGTCTGCAAATCCACCATTTGTATCTTTTTCATACATCTCTGATTTTCAATGGGATTAATGGACAATCCGTAGTAATTAATGTTTAACAAAAGGAGTATAACGACTAATTACACGAGAATTGATGTTCTATAACTATCGTTCAACTATAAATTCCACCTCATTCGGGTACGCGCGTGCGCTCAATATATAAGGAGTGGTATATTTCACCTCCACGCCCAATGTCTCTGCGCTATCGGCGGGGTACTCACACTGCGCCACCACGTCTTCTGCAGTTACATCACCGAACCGGCTCATTCCCACCTGCACCGTAACCTCTGTTTCTTGCGGAAACAGGCGCACGAACTCTCCTTCCGGCACGTTCTGCACGGAGATGGGGACCACAAACGCCTTTTCTGTAAAACGCTCGGTAACCACAGTCAGAGAGACACTGTCTTTGCCAACACGTACCCCATCGGGTACCCTCAAAGCCACACGCGCCACCACAGTATCTTTCAGTTCGCTCAGCGCCACCAACTCGGTGCGTATCACACGGATGGTATCAAGCACGTCTTTTCGCCCATATACTTTCACATACTCGGGCGACAATTTCGGTTCGCCCACCGGATAGTACTCCGTTGCCGGTTGCACGCTCCCGTCCCATTCAACAGGAAGCAAACGCTCGTCCTGCCGGTAGTAGTTGCATACAATCTGCTCGGGCGTTACGGATTGCAACTTACTGGTACCCTGCAATATGTCCGTTATACTACGGCGTATCACATCAGACGAAATACGTACCGTACCCTTGTCGCCATGGATTTGATTGCTCAGATCGATAGTCAGTTGCGGGCGTTCCGTACGATAGGTATGAAGGCGGTAGCCTGCATCGCGTACATCTACAAGCAGAGTGTCCGGCAGACGGTTTTTCTCAATTCCGACATTCTCGGGAATACCGGTATAAGAGACAATGACGGGTATTGTGGCATTGCGCACCGATTGCAAAGCGTGCCCGTACCACAGGGCAGTGGCAAGAAGGACAAAGAACAAGAACGTAAGTATATCACCCCAATGCGTTTCATTCATCAGGGTGATACACCGATCCTTTACCCGTTTCAGCACTTCCTTGCCCATACACTAAACGTATAATCACCGTTAATTTAATTAAACGTTAATTGTTCCTCAAAGAAAAAGCAATTAATGGTTAATAACGTCTAATTACACGTTAATTAACGTTCCACAACTTACTTTTTCTCGTCTTTCGGGGCTGCCTGAGCATCGGCGGCATCAGCAAAGACGCTGTCTTTCGACACCTTGATGGTTACGTCCTTGGCAATAGTGATAATAAAAGCGTTCTCCTGAACCTCCTTGATCTCACCGTAGATACCGCCTGCGGTAACTACCTTGTCGCCTTTCTTCATTGCCTCGCGCTGTTTCTGCAACTCTTTCTGTTTCTTGGTCTGAGGGCGAATCATAAAGAAATACATCACCACAAAGATAAGAATCATCATTACCCAGAAAGACCATCCTGCGGCTCCCTGATTAGCAGCCGCTTCGGCTTGCAACATAATCAAATTAAGCATATTCATTTATTGTTTGGTTATTGTTTCAATCTTATTCAAGCCTCCTCTTTTTGAGGAGGGGGAAAGTCTGAGTTTCCTATTTCAACGTAACCGCCTTTACCAAGGTATTATCCTGCTTCATCTCACGCAGTATCTCGTTTAAGATACCATTGATAAAGATATAACTTTTCTCGCCGGAATACTCCTTGCCCAACTCGATATACTCGTTGAACGACACCTCCAAAGCGATATTCGGAAAATTAAGTATCTCCGCCAGCGCCACCTCGAGAATGATACGGTCCATATACGCAATACGGTCGGCATCCCAGTTCTTCAAGTGCGAGTTGATCAGATTCTCATATTCCTCGTGCCCCTGTATAGCGTAGCCCAACAGATCTTGGGCGAATTTCAATTCCTCATTGCTGTCAAACTCTTTGAGCAGTTCCTGCTCGGGAGTGGAATCCTCTTTGAAACGCTTGATGGTCTTGACAACATAACTCAGCACAACATTAAGATCTGTCGTCCAATTGGAGCGGTCCAGCACCACCTCCATCTCGTCCAGTGCTTCGGTCATCGCCTCGCTCTCCGGCACCAGACTTTCGAAAATAGTGCGCCAAATCTTCTTGTCGTCTTCGTAGGTGCAAGTCTCTGCCGACATATAATCCTTGTAGAACTGGCTGTCCGACAATTGCTTATGAATTGCCGTCGTGGCATTCATGCCCGCGTTCCAGTCCAAGTGATAATTATCCAAGTGGTTGCGAAGTGCACGGTTCTCAAAAATCTGCTGCGCAAAGCGGTTCTTTACAAAGCGACGGTTGGCAACATAGTCGGTATGCAGCACTTTAGCCCGTGCTTCCGCCTGTGCAATCTGCCCCTCCGCATACGAAGTCAGTTCGTTTACAAAGTCCAACAGGAGCATATACAGGTCGTAGGTGCTGTCGAAACTTTTTCTCAACTCGTTTTGTGCAGTCAGCGAGGTCTTGTCCCCGTCTTGGTAGAAAGCGAATAGCGTTTGCACGACGCGGGTTCGCACCATTGTTCTGTTTATCATTCTGTCAGTATTACGTTCACAATCTGTTTTTCTTGTGCCTTTTGCACCTGTGCGGCGCACCGCACAAATTACGTGCAAAATTACACAAAAATTTTGTACTATGCAAAAAAAGCAGTAATTTTGCGGCTGTTAATTTCAACACAAATAACTTAGAGATGGAAAATCGTAGATTTGAAGACAGAAAAGAACCGGAGATTGTTTACTCCCGTTCGGTGAAGGCTGGAAAGCGCATTTACTATTTGGATGTACGCAAAGCGCGTAACGAGGATTTGTATCTGTGCATTACGGAGAGCAAGAAGAAAGCAGCAGGCGAGACGGAAGTCCCCCAGTTTGAGAAACATAAATTGTTCCTTTATAAAGAAGATTTCGCCCACTTTACAGAGGGTTTGCAAGACGTAATCAACTACGTGCAAGACCAACTCGGCACTATCGAGGAGCGCCCCGAATGGACACCCGAAAACAGTGATGCCGCAACCGGGACGGAGACAACGGACGCCCCCGCAGCCGACGAACCAAAGAAAAAAGGTCTCTTCGGTTTCCTCAAAAAGGACTGATTATAGAAAAATAGAATTATAGAAAGATAGAAACAACGTTATCCATTCTTAGAGAAAGGAGACTGTCTAACAAGCATAGACAGTCTTTTTTTGCATTTCTATGTGCATATTCTCTCTGTATCTTTATGCTATCAGGTCTATGTCGTTGGTATGTGATTTGTATGTGATTCGTATGTTATTAGGCTGTTTTTGCTTGTATTTCAAGCAGTTATATGCTTACACTTTTGCCATTAGCAAACTAACTATCTCATAAACAACGGGTTACATAAAAAAGAGGCTGCCCGACTATACTCATTGGGCAGTCTCTCTTTGCATTGTGCATTATGCATTGTAACTACATTCCCGGCGGGGGACCCATCGGGGGCATACCGCCGCGAGGGGGAGTACCTTTGCCGCCTTTGTCGTTCTCTATCATCTCCTGAATATGTCCGCCCATACCCGAGGCTTTCAGTTTGCCCATCTTGTTGAGTTTGTAGGTGAAGGTGAGCATAAAATAGGTGGGGAGGGTGTTGTATTTGGCGTAACTGACATAGTTCTCACCCACCACCTGCACGATATTCTTCTTCTGGTGCAGAATGTCATATACTTCGAGCGAAAGCGTGGCATTCGACCATGTTTTGTCGATGGACGCATTCCATATAATCTCGTTCACGTCGGTCAGTCCCGTGTAACCGTAGCGGGCGGTATAACCGCAGTCGGTGGCGATATTCCACGACTTGGGCAGGTGGAACTCCAAATCGCCCGTTACGCCCCAGTTGAACACATTGGAAACACTGTTCTTCGTCAGGTTGTTTTGTGTACGGCTGTAGGTACCGTTGGCACGCAGACCGATATCCACGATGTCGTGGGTAAACCGCAGCCCGAGGTCTTCGTTCACCTGCAGGTTGCCCGTCAGCGAGCGGTCGCCCAAAATCATATTCCCCTCCTCAATCATACGTGCAATATCGTCGGCTTTCTGCTCTTTGAGGATATACGCCACACGCTGGTTGTAACTGACGGCGGTGCGGGTATTGAACTGCAGCATCTTGTTGGCAAAAGGCGTGTTATACATAAAGTCCGCCCCTATATTCCACGGCAGTACGTCGGCATTGACCGTCTGCTGGTAGAGTTTGCCCGTCTCGTCATAGATGGAGTTGTTCACAAGGGCATCTTTGGTCATCGTGGCACGGATACCCGTCATAATACTGGAGAACTTGTCCTGGTTGAAGCGCGAGTACATAGCCATCAGGTTATGGCTGAACGCCGGCTGCAAACCGAGGTTACCCACCGTCTCGTTCATCGCATTGGAGTTGTTACGTACCGGCTCCATCTGCGTAATCGTCGGCTGGCTGACCGTCCCGCGGTAGCGGATACGCGCGAACTCTTTCTTGCCGAACTTGTACTTGAAATTGACCGTCGGCGACCAGTTCCACACATTGATCAGCGTATCCTGATACAGCACCTGCCCGTAGTAGGTGGTGGTATGTGTCTGCGACGCCAGCACCCGCGCCCCCACGGTGAGGTCGCTGTTTTTCGTCACCCAGCGATAGTTCACCTCCAACTGCTCCGAATAGAAACGGTTGCTCAGTTGGTTGCTATAGACCGAATCGTATGCATATTCGCCCGTCTCCGTATCAAACGAATACTGGTCTTTCACCGAGTTACGGTTCCGCCCCGAGAACTGCGCCGCTATCTCCAGCAGATGGTTGCGCTGATAGATCGGCTCCACATACGATGCCCGCAGACTGTAACTCAGGTTGTCGTTCTTCGAGTTGGTATATTGGTTCACCGTTGCGCTGTTCGTCAGGTTGTCAAAGGCATACGTATTATTGAAACCGGTTGTATTCCCGTAGTTCACGTTGCCCACCAGGGTCAATGCCCGCCCGGGGTGCAGGAACTTGTGGTTGTAGGTCAGTTTCACCCCGCCGCTTATCTCGCGGGTGGAGTCCAGTTGTGTCTGGTAACCGTCGTTGATAAGGCTGTCCCCGCGGTGGTAGGTATATTCCTCATTGCTGAGGTTGCTCTGCCCAGTGTAGGAGAGGGTCGGCTGGATAAGCAGTTTGTTGAGCGAGTCGATCTGGTATTGCAGTTCGAGCCGTACATTCACATCCCACACCCGCGACTGCTTGGTCAGCGAGTCGCCGTTGAGATACGTATAATCGCCCGCATACGACTCTTTCTGCGTCTCGGCAAGCGTGTAGTTGTTGGAGTGGTTGATTGCAGCATCGCCGCCCAAGAGCAGACTCGTCTGTCCGTCTTTCTTCTTGATGCGGTCATTGAAATCGATATTGGTGTTCACACCGAGGTTCTCACTGCGCGTAATACCCGAGTTGGCATCCATACCGAAGCCGCCCCGTCCACGCCCCATACGCACCTCGTTGGTGTTGTTCGCGCTACCGATAACAGTCGTCTGGCTCTCGCCCAACAGGATATTGGTGAACAGGTTGGCATTGTACCGGAAATCGTCCTCGAAGAAATGCCGTGCCAACTCGCCCGATGTAGCCCCGTATGCGGGGTCGCCGTAGTTGAACCAACCGCCGTTCTCCGTTACCATATCCGCACCGAGCGACCCCGTATATTTGCCGAATACCCCGCGTTTGCGGTCTTGCTTGAGGGTCAGGTTGATGATATGCTCCGTGTCGTCGTCCTCAAAACCGGTCATCTTCGCCACGTCCGATTTCTCGTCTATCACCTGTATTTTCTCTATCATCTCGGCGGGGATGTTCTTCGTTGCCGACTGCACATCGCTGCCGAAAAACTTCTTGCCGTCAATCCGCACCGCCGTGATTGTTTCGCCGTTCACGGTTACATTGCCCTGCTGATCGACTGTTACGCCGTTCATCTTCTTGAGCAGGTCTTCCACCATGGCATTCTCGCCCACTTTGTAAGCCGAAGTGTTGTATTCTATGGTGTCGCCTTTGACGGTCATCTCCGCCGCATGCCCCTGTACACTCACTTCCTGCAATGCCAGCACATCCTCCTGCAGACGTAAGGTCTTCATGGTCAGCGTGTTGTCTTTCGCCGTCCGCGCCGATACGTTTACATTCAACGCCTGCTCCTTGTACCCGATATTGGATACATAGAGTTTGTACTGCCCGGCAGCAATACCCCGCAGCGTGTATCGTCCCTCGTCATCGGTCTGCGCCCCCTGCACCAATGCAGAGTCCACCCCGCTGTATCGGAAAAGACGTATCGTACTCATTTCCAACGCACTGCCGTCCGTATTGCTCACCACCTTGCCCACTACTTCATAGTGTACATTCTCTGCCTGCGCCGTCCATATCCCTGCGCATAAAAAAGCGATTATCAGTCCAAAATGTTTCATACTGCCCGCTGTTTTGCAAATCCCGTGCCAAAATGACAGACAAGCCGCCCATTTGCTGCAAATTGGTCGCCATTGTATCTCTTTTTATACTCTATTGTTTGTATTTTGTATAAATTACTGATTTTTATGCAGTTTATGCAATACACACTGCATAAAAGTCTATCTCGTTGCCGTGTCGTTGCCGTAATTTTCGTTTATTTTAAGGTTTCATCCCTGACATATCGCCCTACCACTACCTTCTTTTGTACCCCTCTTAACTTGTTCGGGCAATATGCATAAAAAGCCTGTTATTCAATCGCACCCCACCTATGCTTGCTAAATAGACGGCTGGGTGATAATAAGTAAAAAACGAATGGGTTATTTATGTGTCGTCGCTTCTTTGCCGTTTTTGGCACATTCTGCTGTTTTTATGTTGTTGTCGGGAATGTATGTCCGATTTTTTCGGTATCTGTTTTTATACCAAGAGGAAAAGTTTGCAAAAATCAACTTTTACAAGCCGGGCGCTTGCACATATCTTTAATTTTGCGTAATTTTGTGCGAATTTTATATTTTGTATACGAATAAAGTTGCAATTAGTAAAATCAACTGTCCGCTATGAAGAAATTATTGCTTTTTATCGGAGCCGTTCTGTGTTTATGGGAAATAAATGCAGAGATTGTTCCGAATATATGGCATCGTCCGGATTCTTTAATCTCTTTGGAGCAAGATGATACAGTTTCATGGTCGGATGAATATACGGTTTTCTCTGTAGTCCGGAGTCTGAGCGACAGTACAGCGGAATGTTTGTGGAGTTTCGCCGAGAACGACACCGTTTCTGCTGCTGTACTTACCAATGGGGTCTATACCTCTACCGCCGGCACACTTGTTTCACACCATCCGTATGATTTCTCAAGATGGTGCGTTTATGCTTACCATAGCGGAATAAATGCGGACAGCACCAAACAGCGTTCGTTCCGGCTTGGGGAGCAGCCGATATATACGGACAGCACTCCGATCGATACCCTGCACGCAAGAATTGAAATGGAGGAGTTGGCTTTTTTCAACGGGAATGTTTCCAGACTTGTTTCCGGTGCTTTCCAAACATATCTTTCTCTCAAATACGGCGTTACATTGGATTTTGCCCCATATATTTCCCTGTCAGGGGACACGCTTTGGCATCCCGAATATGACAAAGATTTTTATCATCGGGTTATGGGTATTGGCAACGACACCGCTTATAGTTGGAATAGTTGTATTTCGCAGAGCAAGGAAGATCCGCTATTGTATATTCAGACCGATTCGTTGCTACCGAATGAGTATGTATTGGTCGGGGATGATGACGGTTCTATAGTTTGGCACAAGGGGACTGACAACAGGTATGATTTGCAACGTATATGGCGCATAAGGCAGTTGGTGAACCGCCCCAAACACACTACGATAGTATTCCGTTTGCTTTTAACAGGTGAACCGGCGGATTCTTTGCAACTGACCGTTACAGATGCAAACGGCATTGAGTTACAGACCATTTTGCCGGACAGTACGGTCGGGGATAGTCTTTGCTATTTTTCCATAGACCGAGCGGACACACTTATGCACTTCCAAATCAAAGGCGTGCTTCAAGACCGAGCCCCCTCCATACAGGATGGTTATGGTTCTCATACGGAAAGCAGTTGCTCCGGTACAGATATATTGCTTGACATGAATACGCAGACCATTGTCATTGACGGTTTTCCAGAGGGGCAGATGTTTATGCTATATTTATATGATGCTTCCGGTCGGTATTTAGCAACCATATCCGGCTTGAATCCGATAGATGTGAGAGCATTTCCCTGTTTGGTCTCTTATGTCGAGATTATGGCAGACAACCGGATTGTAGGAGCAGTGAACATTCCAGCTATTATATTTTAACGGCAAAAGACATCAAGATGACAAGACCAAGATGAAGTTTTCTTTTTTCATATTGCTTCAGATGCTTTGCCTGTCATCCTTGCTGTGTCCTTATGCCCGAAGTGCAACCAATGATATTAGTGCGGATATTGCCACCGGCGATCTCAAGCCCCATACGGAGACTTTCTCCTATAAAGCATATTCTCCGGTCTGCATTCAAGCAGAAGGTTTGGTATTGACCGCTGACAGCGGCAGCCTGAAATATGACCTGTCTATAAGCCTGACACCAATACCCCATAAAGATGAGTATATTATGCCCTCCGATATGGAGAATGTCGGCAGGTTGGGCGACGGGGTGCGTCTGCTGCCCTGCGGTGGACATTTTGCCGATACCGCTCCTGCGGTTATCTCGCTGGCCTACGATCCGGCACGTATTCCTGCGGGCTACAAGCAGACGGATGTTTTCACTTTCTATTGTGATGGCACGCACGGATGGCACCGTCTGGAGAGGATGGCTATCGACACCATAACCCATACCGTCACCTCGCTCACTACCCACTTTACTGATTTTGCCAATGCCGTCATCAAAGTGCCCGACATGCCGGAAAGCAAGGCTTTTGTACCTACTGCAATGGCGGACATACCGGATGTCAATCCTATGCAGGGCATACCTATGATAGACGCTCCCGCCGTAAACAACCGCGGCACGGCTGAACTGACCTACCCGATTGACCTCCCAAAGGGGAGACATGGTATGCAACCCGATATGGATTTGCATTATTCCAGTGCGGGAGGCAACGGCGTTCTGGGCGTGGGGTGGCGTATCGCTTTCCCCGCAATCACCATTGACACGCGATGGGGTGTACCACGGTATGACCCTCTGAACGAGTCGGAACAATATATGGTGAACGGTGAAGCCGTGCTGTTCCGGGAGCAAGACGGTACGGCACAAACGCTTCCTTATCAGGACAATTCCTTTATCCCGCGCCAAAAAGGCAATATCCGGTTTTATGCGCGGGATACGAAAAACAGGGACAGAATCCTACGTATCGGCACCGGCCCCGTAGATTACCGGTGGGTTGTAACGGACAGGAACGGCATTACCACATACTATGGAACAGATCCGGACGATCTTTCCCATATTGACGAATCCAGTGTCGTAAGAACGGATAACAACTGCATTGCCTATTGGGCGGCTACTATAAGTGTCGATGTGTACGGCAACTATATCCGATACCACAATATAAAGGCAGGCAATAACATATATGTCAGTTCCGTCGATTATACAGGAAACCGGAATCAAAACGTACCGCCTCTTTACAATATCAAAATAAACTATACCGATCGCAGCGATGTTGCCACCAACGGACGCTTGGGCGTATTGCAGGAAGAGCAGAAACTGCTTTGTAACATCTTGGTGCGGTACCGCGACCCGGACGAGCCTGACAATTACCTGCTGATGGACAACATAGCGGCATACTATATGCGCTATCACCGCCCGGATGAAGCAAGTCTGTTCAAAAGCCGTTTGGAGGATATTGTCATGCTGGACTCGGTGCACTACGTTATGCCTGAGGATTTGGAGGACTGCGACCTTGAACGAATCATAAAGGGCGGCGCCAAACCCAACGAAACGCTTCTGCTGAAACTGTTACACAAAGCGGAAAAAGAGCATGACACGGAACTGCTGCACCGGTTGGAATATATGCTTCACCAAACCTATGGCGAAAACAGCATACCTGCAAGTACAACCCATCTTACTTATGCAAATGCCCCCTCGGCAGGGAACTTGTTTCAAAGGGGCACAATCAACATCCAAAGCAGAAGAGATATTTCCGAGAGCAGGAGTACAAGTTGGGGATTAGGCGGGACATTTACCGTCGGGCCGGGCATAGATCCCGTTACTACGTTTGTTTCCGGAGGTTCGAATTACAACTACAGCAGGAGCCATGGCAGAACCACGTCTATGTTTATCGACCTGAATGGGGACGGACTGACGGATTGGGTGTATGAAAAAGACGACCGCGTATATTTCCGTAGGCAGCGTAAAACAGGCAGTGTTTACGTTTTTGAAAGCGAAAAAGAGTTGAAAGGAGTGCGCCGCTTGTCGCATGAAGTAACCGATTCTCATACATGGGGTTTGCAGTTGTCTTTTGGTGCGGACCTGAGTTACAGCAATCCAGTTTCCACCACATATACAGATACGTATTTCTCCGACATCAACGCAGACGGTTTGCCGGATTTGATTGACGGTGACAGTATTTATATCAACCGGTTGGTGAATGGTTACCCTGTATTCGGAGTTTTTACCGGCACATATAACGAACCTGTTCCGGTAAACAACAACCAATGTGAAAAAGGTATCATCTTTGACGGGGAGGTTGATGAGCATATAGAATGCGACCTGCAAGAAATTTTGGTTGAGAGTTATTCTTTGGACGACTTTTTCGGTTCGTCCGCGGATTACGACTACGGGACAGAGAAAGTAGAAGACGAAAAAGTGTCCTATCCGGAGATGAAATATATTGATTCTGATATATATGTCTTGGAGGAACAAGACAAAATTTTCAAGGAGATAGATTATTTGACCCGGGAAACGCCGGAAGTGCCTGCTCCCAAGAGGGCAAAAAGAGCGAAAGGAAACGCAGATGCTTCCGAAACCGGGGATTCACTGATTATTCGTATAGAAGGGGACAGAGTCAATATCTACAGATTGGAGTATGTATGCAATCCTGTCAAATCCGATCCTGAGATAGAGACAGTACGTGTATGGGTGGCTCCGCATGACGGGGATATCACAATAACAGACGATATTGCCCTGTTGGAAGATACGTCCCTGTCCCGTTTGCATTCCAAGACGGCGGATGGTGTGTCCTATACTATTCAGTTATGCGGTTTCGTAACATCCGGCGATAGCAGACATCTGAAAGCAGACCGTTATACCTTGTTACACAGGGGGGCAATCAATGCCGATGATACCGTTTCCAAACATTGGGTGGGAAAAACGTATGTCAGAACGGGAGATATAATCATGTTCCGTCTGCGTTCCGGCGGAAATAATTTGTTCGATAAAACGCATTGGCACCATATAATCAAATACAACGAATCAGATTTCTACGATTCGGAGAGAGACTATCTGTGTACCGGCGAGGGGCATTTCCAAGCCTATAAAGATGGCGATGTAGTCCTGACTTTCTCGGGACGCAATGACGGCGTTTTGCCCGTGAATCTTAGGGTGAGAAAGACAGGGAAAAAACCATATACTTTGGATACCGTGATTTCGCGGGGAACAGTCAATCTCGCTCCCGTCTGTCTGTCCGTAGAAACCCGTGACAGCATTTTTATCAGTCTCGGCTACCATGGCAGCGAACCGCATTGGGGCGATATACATCTAATCCCCAAATTGCTATATATATCCGATTTTCCGTTAGGCAGTTCCGGCAAACAGACGGTGCATGACACCGTCACGTACTATCCGGATATACAGGTTACGCACTCGTCATTCTATCCCGACAAGGAATCTCCTTATAGGAAATTGTTCGGCCCATTGCATAAAGGCTGGGGAGAGTTTGCGTACCAGAACATAGGCAATGCCGATTTGATTATTCTTGATTCGTTGGTAAATACACAGTTGCTTGCTGCGGAACAAATGGATTTGGATAGTTCCTACGTTCCGGATACTTCCTTTATGCATGACGACAATCCGGATTCCATGTTGTCAAAAGTGAATTCCGTTTTTGCCGAAAACAATATATATAATCCGATATCTGAATCCTGCTATTGGGTGCCTATGCGTGCTGACAGCCGTACGGCACAATGGATTGCGTATGGAAACTTGGGTGCTGTCGGGAAAACCGTACATAGCAATGCGCGGGAGGTTGTTATAGAAAACGAGGTGGAGGATATCGTGGAATATGACAGCCCGTTGCCGTTCAAGAGCGGGGAGACACGCAAAAATAATTTTGTACGCAAAAAGAGCCGCTCCATACAGCATAGTATATCCGCAGGCGCAATAGTCGTAAACGAATCCCTCACATTCGGTTCGTATTGCAATATCGTGGACAATATGGATATGAATGGCGACGGATTCCCTGATTTTGTAGGAAAAGACGGCATTCAATATAGTATGCCGTGGGGGGGGAATAGGCACTCTGCAGAAAGTAAAGAATTTTTCTCCTTTCAAAAGCCAAACCACTGCCGCAGGCATCGCTTTTTCCGCCAGTACGGCATTGCTGGAGAAAAATCCGGGAAACAATACCAGGGACGGTAATTTCCACCTGTGTCCTACCATGGGGGCTTCCCGAATGGAAGGTGCCTCATCCACCGGAATCCAGTTTATGGATGTGAACGCGGACGGATTACCCGACAAAATCGATGTGGATGAGAATACGGTCAACTACAATCTCGGATACCGGTTTTCCGTCCCCTATCCGTTTACCGGCAGTGTCTGTGTTTCCGAAGGGATCAACCAAGATATAAGTGCCGGTATCTGGGTGGCATCAACAGGATTCTCTATCGCGCAAATCAGTATCAGCGGCGGCATCAACAGGTCTGTGTCCACCTCGCAATCCCAAAATATGCTGGTGGATATCAATGGCGACGGACTGCCGGATAAACTTATATGCAATGGAAACGGACGCACAACGGTAGTATATAACCACGGAAACAACCATCTCGGTTCATCACCGCTCCCGCTTCCCGATACGTTCAGTTCCATCAACGAGAGCCGGACAAGCAACGTCTCAACCACTTTGGGGGCAACAGGCGGTTTTTCCCTGCTCCTGGCGCGTTTTAATTTCGGACTCCAAACATCACCCGGGAGTGCGTCCGCTTCAACGGGAAACGTGATGCTGACGGATATGGATGGCGACGGGTTGGTTGACTGGGTAAAAAAAGAAGGCAATCAGTTGCAGGTTCTGTACAACAAGGCGGGACGTGCCAATCTGCTTACGGCAGTTACCAATCCTACCGGACAGCGTATCGAACTGGAATACTCGCTGTCCGAACCGTCCACAGCACACCGCAACAGGCAGTGGAACCTGACACGCATCACCAATATAGCACCCGCACAGCCCATGCCTGAAGCGCGTGAATATACAACGGAAGCGGCATATACCAATCCGTTCTACGACAACTATGAAAGAACGGATTACGGATACGAGTATGTCCATACGGTAACAAACAAAGACAAAGTAAGCCGCTCTGTCTATCACAACCGCTCCTTCTTGCAGAACGGCGAATTGGCGGAAAACTCCGTTATGGATGCCAACGGCAATATGTATATCCTGCGCAAACACGGAATGAAATACAAGGATATTGTTTCCGGAGAAGAACATAACGGAGATAACGGCTGTGACGATGCCAACACATACGTGGCGGAAGACGGCTATTGGATCGAGTATTACGAAAAAGAAAAAGACCCGCAGATTGTTACACGGTACACCATACGGTATGACAACCTGCACAATATGGTTGAATATACGGATTATGGCGACGTATCCGTCCCTGACGATGACTGGCGGCTGGAAGTTACATACCTGCTCAACACCGCCAATAATATGATTTCCCTGCCGAAGACGGAGACTGTGTCCGGAAAAGGAGGAAATTTGCTGCGGAGCACATCCGTCAATTATTCCACATACGGCGAACCCGCACATATTAACTTTGAGGATAAAATCCGGGGAACGGTAGCGACCACCCATTTGAGATACGATGCTTTCGGGAATATACTGGCTGTCATTTCCCCCGAAGATGCCAACGGCGAACACTACTGGTCTGTATTCACCTATGATACCGAGACACATTCGTATGTGGTGGCAACGGATAATCCGTTCCGTGTCCGCACTCGTACCCGTTATGATTATCGCTGGGGACTGCCGCTCGCAACCATAGCCCCCGCAGGAAACAAAATACGCTATACCTATGACTACAAAGGGCGCCTCGCCACCGTGCTTGCACCCATAGAAGCCGAACAGGGGAAAAAGTACACGGTCAGATACGAATACAATCTCGTCAACCATAATCTCAAAAGTGCCACTCCGTACCGGCTCACGCATGTCTATAAAGATATGTACGATTCGCTTTTTGTCCAACGCGAAGTTTCCCTGTATGACGAATACGGAAGAAAAATGCAGAAGAAACATTTCGCCGAGGTGAATGAGAAAGACGGCTGGGTGGTGGACGAAGCGGAAGAATGGGACGCTTACGGCAGAGCCATCGGGCAAGGCTGTCCCTTTATGGCGAAAGAAAAACCGTATGACTATGAGCCGATAGATTATGCACCAGCGGTTGTACGTAATGTCTATGATGTATTGGATCGCCCTATCGAACAGACCAACGCCGACGGTACGCGAAGGAAGATGCTCTACCATTTCGACAGGGACATGAATGGGGTCAACCGCTTACTGACACGGCTGACGGATGAAAACGGAGTGGAAACTGCCACGCTCAAATCGCCCCAAGACCGACTCATACAGCAAACAGCAGGAGACAACACTTCCACCTTCTTCGAATACTCACCTATCGGCGAACTATTGCGTACCACGGATGCTGAAGGCTACCGGACAACATATTCGTACGATATGCTGGGACGGCTCGTCTGCAGGACACACCCCGACGAGGGAAAAACGCTGATGCGCTATGACCTTGCAGGAAACATGACCGGAAAACAAACCGCCAATCTCGGCGTTACCGGAGACGAAATAAAATATATCTACCGGGCAGGGCGACTGACGGAGATACATTACCCGCAGCATAGCGATAACAATGTGCACTTCCTATACGACCCCGCAGGAAGAATAGCCCGGCGGCATGACGGAACGGGAAGCGAAGAGTTCGTGTACGACAATATGGGCAATGTCGCACAATCGGTAAGGCGTATAGTCGTTCCTACGGAAAACCAAGCGTACGTGTTCCGCACACTCTTCAGGTATGACAGTTTCGGACGAATCAGGAATATCGTATATCCGGACGGGGAAGTGGTGCATTACGGCTATACCACAGGCGGACTGCTGAAGAACGTTGCTGGAGTGAAACAGGGAGACTATTCGGTTTATTTGTGGAACAGGATCTATGACGAGCAGGGACGGAAAATCTTCCAATTGGCGGGAAACGGTGTATGGACACAATATGGATACGACCCCGCACGGCTGTGGCTGAAAGAACTGCATACCGAACTGCCCGACGGAGAGGTGTTGCAAGACCTCCACTACCAGTATGACCGTGTCGGCAATATTACAGAAATAGAACAATCCGCACCGCATACCGGAAACGGACTAGGAGGAACATATACCAACCGCTATCTGTACGACCGGCGGTACCGGCTCGTACACTCAGACGGAGAGGGAGATTTTCCGTATTCCTTCAAGGCTGATTACTCGCCTTCGGGAAAATTGGGGAACAAGTTCACGGGAACTTCGGCTCTAACCGCGAACTTGGTGTTCGGTTATGACCAGAACCATCAGACACACCAACCGCGCACGATATTCGACCCGCAGGTCGGAACATTGGAGTTGTTCTGGGACGCCAACGGCAACCTCGCACAGATGATCGGTGGCAAGCAGAACGCAGGGAGGCTGCATGAATGGGACGAGGAGAACAGATTGCGGTTTGTACTTGGAGAGAAATTCGCAGGTTATTACGGATACGATGCCAACGGGGAACGGGTCTATAAACTGCTCGGAACAAGCAGTATCAGCCAAATCAATTCCGGTAGCACCAAAGCGCAGGCTGTCTTTGACTATGCCGTACTGTATCCGAATCCCTATATGGTGGTTACCCCTAAAGGCTACACCAAGCATTACTATGCAGGAACGGAACGGTTGGCAACGGTCATCGGCGGAGGCGGATTGGAAGATATAGTCTCACCGACAGCCTCGTTAGGTTCGCAGCATGATCAAAACATAATAAAGCCGTTCTATACTCACTACCAAAACTATGACCCGTTCTACTATCACGGTACGGTGAGACAACCGGAAAAGACGGAGGATATAGCGGGAAACAACTATACCGATCTGGATTATCAGTGCCAACCCACAGAATTGGTGATGGTGGATATTCTCCCCAAGCAGGACATACTGCTCGGCTCTATCACCCAAAATGCCAAAGTCAATGGACCGGAGAAAGAAGTGCATTTCTACCACGGAGACCACCTCGGTTCTGCCAACTGGATTACCGACTTTATGGGGACTCCCATTCAGTATATCCATTATGCACCGTATGGGGAACTGATAGATAATCAGCATATTGCCGGCTATAACGAGAGGTACAAGTTCACTGACAAGGAACGCGATACGGAGACCGGGTACGACTACTTCGGAGCAAGATTCTATTGGGCAGGCATAGGGCATTGGCTATCAGCCGATCCGCTATCCAATAAGTACCCGAACATTTCTCCGTATGCCTACTGCGTATGGAATCCGGTAATGTTTGTTGATCCGGACGGAAAAGAGATAACCATAATTGGTGAGGATGGGATTACTATTACATATGTCCCTGGCGGAAAATATGAAGGAAACGATAATTTCACGAAAGACACTTACACTAAACTGAACAAAATCAATGACATATTTTCGCACACAGACTTTATGCCATCAATTGTTAATAGTTCTAATATTTACAATTTTTCATCTGAAAAATCAATGGTTGAAGGAACTCATAGTTTTAAAAATGGTGTCATTAATATAGGAACAACCTGTTCTATAGATGGTATAGGACACGAATTATTCCATACATATCAAGATACAAAAGGACAAGGGGGAACATCCATTCATAATGAAGTGGAGGCCTACTTGTTTCAAACAAAAATTCTTTATACTATATTTCAAGGAATAGGCAGCACTCCTCTCACTGCAGCAGAAAGAGCATCTTCAAGCACTTTTTCTAATGCACTAAACACCCTAATTTTTGAAGGTTTCAATCAAAATGCATTTAATGCTGTCGTAAATGAATTCAAAACTGCATCAAACGCTAATAGTCTTAACGTGTATAATAAGTATCCTTTAGTACAGAATAATCAAACACAATCGTTAATTAAACAATTTTATCCAATATATCCATGAAAAACATTTTTACTATATTCTTCACTCTTATTGCATTGTCAGTTTATTCCTTTGCTGATGATAATAATGCTATTTATGACCCTATACGCACACCTATTCATTGTGGGAAAACATTATTTTGTTCTAAGATTGTAGATGATATTGACAAAACACCATGTGATACTGAATCCAGACTTGTAGTATATTCCCAAAACGCAGAAGACACTGTTCGCGGTGTCTTGCAATTTAGAATTAGTATTGATACAACAAATGCCACAGTAAATACGGAACTTTTAGTACAAGAGATTACTGATTTAAGATTTGTTCGTTGTGATAAATCAGAATTCGAAATGAATATGTTTCAATCTGAGTTTTATGAAGAGTTATGTTCTTGGCATTGGTGGTTAGGGGAATATATGAATCCGCTTACTTTATATCCTCAGCAATTATGGACTATAAAATACATAGTTATTCCCCAATAGACAGAATACGAATTGCTCAAATGTTAATTGTGAGTAAAAAGTTGGATGAATAATTTATTATACAAATATATTGGCATCTTGATGTTAGCATTATATGTTAGCACTACTGCTTTGGGTATACCTGTACCTTATCTCTGCCAATATAGTTTCCATAATCATTACGACCACCTGGGCAATGTCGCACAATCGGTACGGCGCATAGTCGTTCCTACGGAAAACCAAGCGTACGTGTTCCGCACACTCTTCAGGTATGACAGTTTCGGACGAATCAGGAATATCGTATATCCGGACGGGGAAGTGGTGCATTACGGCTATACCACAGGCGGACTGCTGAAGAACGTTGCTGGAGTGAAACAGGGAGACTATTCGGTTTATTTGTGGAACAGGATCTATGACGAGCAGGGACGGAAAATCTTCCAATTGGCGGGAAACGGTGTATGGACACAATATGGATACGACCCCGCACGGCTGTGGCTGAAAGAACTGCATACCGAACTGCCCGACGGAGAGGTGTTGCAAGACCTACATTACCAATATGACCATATCGGCAATATCACGGAAATAGAACAAACAGCAAAGAAACCCACATGGTTCGGTGGTCCGTATATACAAACCCATCAGTATGATGTGCAAAACCGCCTCATACGTGCCGATATGCTGAGCGATGATATAGGCTTGTATAGCAATTACAACTTGTCTTATAGTCCATCCGGTATGGTAGGCAACAAGACCTGTGATGATATGCTGTGGGATTATTGGTATGGCTACGGTAAGAATAGTAATGGAAGCCCCATCAACCATCAAGTGCGTAGTATTTACGATTTATACAATGATAACACCTCTTTCCTCCAACGGAACGCCGACGGGCAACTGCAAACCGTGGTACGTCCTTGTACAGGAGATATGCGCCATCATTGGTGGAACGAGGCGGGACTATTGGTTGCAAGTATCGACAATGCCTCTTGCGGATACTATGGATATGACGGCAATGGCAATCGTGCATACAAACTGACAGGGCAATCCGTACAAGACCAATACAATGCGGGAGAGTGGCAGTACCATGTGAATTTCAATGATGCGGTTCTCTATGTCAATCCGTACTTTGTAGTTACGCCTAAAGGTTATACCAAATATTACTACAATGGTTCCCAACGTATCGCATCGAAAATAGGTCGCATATCAGACCTGCCGACTGACATTATAGACACCTCTGTTGTGGCACGTGAGCGAATCGCGAACGCACAAGCATATATGGCATCCATACTCGGTGCTACCGAAAAAATTGACATCAGTACAGGAGACATCGCAGATATTGATGGCAACGAATTGGAGGAACTGCAATGGCAGTGTCTTGATACAAATACCATTGTATTCCATATTACACTGCAAAGCGACACGAATATGTTGCTTCCGGTGCTGAATAGAGATACAGGATTCCCCACAAACGCATTAGATATTTACTATTACCATGCAGACCACTTGGGTTCTGCAAGTTGGATTACCAATAAAGAAGGTACGCCGATTGAGTACATCCATTATATGCCCTATGGTGAACTTTGGTACAATTGGCAGGCTTCATCATATAACGAGCGATTCAAATTTACAGGAAAAGAACGGGATATGGAAACGGGGTATGATTATTTCGGCGCAAGGTTTTATTCGCCGACACTACTCCATTGGTTAGCACCAGACCCACTTGCAGGCAAATATCCTGACATTTCTCCGTATGCTTATTGTAAGTGGAATCCGTTGAAATACGTGGATCCTAATGGTCAAGAAGTTATGATTTTGATACCATCAACACAAACAACGCATTATAACGCAGCCAAAAATTATCAAAAATATCATAATTCTCCCACAAATCTAACAATTATAGCTCACGGAACAACTCCTACTCTAAAAAATTATGCAACGGGAATTTTCCAAAACAAGGATATAAAACCTATGCGCTCTAATAATGTCGCAAATTTAATAAGGCAAAATAGTTCATTGTGGAAAGATGATGCCTCTAAACAAAAAATAGTCATACTTTCTGCATGTTACACAGGCAAGGTTGGTAAACAGATAGATGGTAGTGTTCCATCTTTTGGACAACAACTATCAGCAGACTTGAAACAAAGTTATAGTGGTGATGTATATGTTGCAGCACCCGAAGGGGCTGTGTATACCGAAACAGGATTCGGCGATATTTTAGGAGATCTGAATATCTTTGGGTATCCATATATTGATGGCACGTATACAAATGACTCCAAATCTGAACCTTCACAATGGAATATATACAAAAACGGAGAGTTTGTCAAAAGTATAAAACAAGTAAAAATACCAACTACAGATCAAATTTTAGAATAATATGAATCGCTTTTTTTTACCATTTCTCTTAATACTATGTTTAGTGTCTTGCAGGAGGACATCTCGAGATTACGACTATGTAGTTGTGGATAGAGATACTCTTTACAAAAGAATAGTACAAAACTATGATGTTGAGGCATACGGATTGTACATAATGCATTTTGATCCTGATACCCTTATAGTTTTGGCGGATAGTGCACATTATTGGCAGGCGTATGGAAATATCTATTTTGGCAATGCATTGGCTAAAACCCCAATGTCCGATACCATTGTTACATTCTATACAATGAAATGGTGTGCTTATGGTGGTATAGAAGACAAGGATATAGACAAACTATTTACATTCAAAGATGATTTATATAATTGGCTTAATGACTATACTTTTGAATGGGGACCTTCTGTGTGGAATAAGGATTTGTATGCCTCTGAGTATAACAATATAGATTCTGTTATTTCTGTAATATGTAGGACAGCAGATACAACATCTTATCTTAAATTGCGTATGATATCAAATGCAAATCAATTATTGCCAATAGCTGTAAAAATGGCAGATGAAGTACGGTATCCACCCGCAATGTTTGATGCATATAGATGCTATGTCGCAGTTTATGGCTCAAGGTATGAAATGAATAGTGTTCAAACTATAGTGGCTGAAAGATATTTAGATATGGGAGTTAGTGTTGGTTTTTTACCTTGTATATGGAAAAAATCCCTCCAACTTTTGACTGGAACTTATACATCACAAGACACAATCAAAGGGAAACACTTATTTCAACAATGTGTAAATAATGCAGATACAATACCTTTTTGGCGAGTAGAATTATAACAGGAGTTATGCTTATTACTTATAGAATTCCATATATATTCCGCCAAGATGACTTCCGTCATCATTGGTGGAACGAGGCAGGACAAATGGTTGCAAGTATAGACAATGCTTTTTGTGGCTATTATGGATATGATGGTAATGGAAACCGTGCCTACAAACTCACAGGGCAATCCGTACAAGACCAATACAATGCGGGAGAGTGGCAGTACTATGTGAATTTCAATGATGCGGTTCTCTATGTCAATCCGTACTTTATCGTTACACCAAAGGGGTATACAAGACATTATTACAATGGTTCCCAACGTATCGCATCGAAAATAGGTAGCATATCAGACCTGACAAAGAGTATTATTGATACAACGTGTGCTACACAGGATTGTGCAGTCGGCACGGATTTTGTGAGGATTATGGTAAAACATAAAAAACAACACTATGAGAACAAGTACAAAAATCTGGATGTCGCTGGCGGGTGTAGCACTCGTAGCATTAGGTGTGGTTTGTCTCGTCAATTCGGGTGCCACGCTGTTGAGTCTGGCATGGGTGGTAGGACTGATCTTCCTGCTTGCCGGCTGCAGCGAGTTCGCCGCATGGTGCCGGCTGCACCGCTTTATGCCGCAAAGCGGTCTGCTTTTCCTGTCGGCATTGCTGCAAGTGGTCGTTGGTGTATTCTTCTTGGTTCACCCCGCGTCCCTGATGGTGGCATTACCTTTTATCTTCGCTTTCTTTGTCCTGTTTGAGGGCATCCGTATAGCCATCGAGTCATTCGATTTCAAACAGGTAGGTTTCCGCTATTGGTGGGTATTGTTTGTCTTCGGCTTGCTGGCTGCCGCTTTCGGCATATACGGGCTATACCGCCCCGCTGTCAGTGCGGAAACACTCACCGTCCTGGTCAGCATCGGTATCATCCTGTCAGGTATCGGTTACTGGGGAATGGTCTATGGTATCAACCGCTGCGAGCGCAAACTCAAACAACTGCACGACCGTTTCGTACCCATCGAGGATGTAGAGGCAGAGGAAGTGAAATAATAGAAAGATAGAAAGATAGAAAGATAGAATAATAATAGAAAGATAGAAATAGAATAATAGAAAGGATTGCTTGTGTGGGACAGGCAATCCTTTTTTGCGTCAAAAACACAGGACAACCACGAAACAATAATTTATACACTTTATGCAATAAATACAGTGCATAAAGTGTATAAAAGCACTGCATAAAAGATAATTTTTTCTACGTCCTTTCTACGTCTTTTCTACGTAATTGGTATTATGAGGTATAGGAACTGCATACTCTGTATATTTTGGGGAGAATATATCTTTGAAAGAAGGTAACAGCAGAGAGATTATTTGCATTATTTGACATTATTTGGTTCCGGACTATCAGCCGATTTTAATGCGGTTGCTATGGCAAAAACAACCGATATTTGCACAAACCGGGAAAAATATGTATCTTTGCAGGCTTATAATCTATCTGCAGATGCAAAAAATACACAAAATACTCATTCTCTGTGTGACGGTGCTGTTTGCCGTACAGACAAGTGCACAAGTACATATCACCATTACCGACCCCGAGACGTGGACGGTCAGCGAACTGAGCGGATATGTGGGGCAGACCGTGGTGTTCGACCAGCCGATGTATGTCTGCAACAACTATTACAGCAGTCTGACCATCGCCCCGCGGCGAATTTTCTCGCCTACCAACCAAGCCATTCCCCGCAGTACGGAATACAACTCTGTCCTGTCGCTCAACAACAGCGGTACGATGAGCCTGTCGGGAGTATCGGGATACCACCGTATGGGCGAGAAAATCTACAATCTGACCGTGCGGGTCAATTCGCAAAGCAGCCTGACCTACAAAAGCGGTACGTTCCGTGGCAACACCCGCGCCGACATTGAGGCGGGGTTGCCTGATGTGGGCGACTACCGGTTGCTGGTGTGTGCAGCGAACTTGGAATACTACTTGGTGGAAAACTTAGGTACAGGCTATGGTCCGGACAATGACTCGCAGCATCAGAAACAGCGCACCAAAGTGCGCCAAGCCCTGGCAAAGATAAGTGCGGACATCTATGGTTTGGTAGAGATTGAGCAGGGGCAGAGTGCGCTCCGCGAGATTGCCAAAGACCTGACATCCAACACCGGTTATCCCTATACCTATATAGACGACGGCGGTTCGGCAAGCGGTTCCTACACCAAGTCAGGCTATGTCTATCGCAGCGACAAAGTGCGCCCCGACGGCAAACTCTACAGCAACAATGAGCGGGTGCAGAACCGCAAGAAGATACAGGCTTTCCAAGAGATAGAGACGGGGGAGGTGTTTTTCTTCTCGCTCAACCACTTCAAGGCCAAGTCGGGTTCGGCTTCGGGAGCCGATGCCGACCAAGGCGATGGGCAGGGGACTTTTAACTACTCGCGTACTATGGAAGCCAAATCGGTTATCAATCAGTACAACGGCATCCGTCCGCAGTTTCACGAGAGCGACCTTCTGATTATGGGCGACCTGAACGCCTACGCCAAAGAAGACCCTATCACCACGTTTACCACAGCGGGTATGATTGACCTGCACCGTGCATTCCACGGCGACACAAGTTACAGTTACACCTTCCACGGGCAGGCGGGATACCTCGACCATGCCATATGCAACACTACCCTGCGTCCGCAAATCACGGGTATGGCGGCATACCATATCAATTCCGACGAATCGGACGAATACACCTATGACAAATCGAGCGACCTGACGATGTTCCGCTACAGCGACCACGACCCCGTACTCGTGGGATTGGCATTGGACAGCACCCTTGCAGCCGCAAGCACCGATCCGATAGTGAACAATTTCGGCATTGTGGACAACGACGGCACGCAGATGCTGATTTTCAGCGACTATATGACGATATACAATGCGTATCAGCCGGGCGAAAAGAGTTACTACGCCGTCTATACGGCACAGGGCTGGCTTGTGGAGCAGGGCAACATTGACACCACGCCTTACACCCTACCCGTCCCCACCACATCGGGTGTGTACATCGTATATGTATATAGCCAGGGACAGACCTACCAACGCAAAATCATTGTACCATAATGGACTTGTTTTCGGAAATAGAGGCGCCGGAGCGGGAGGAGATACGCTCGCTGCGCAAGGAACTGGAGGAGCAGAACTACAAATACTACGTTCTCAACCAGCCCGCGATGTCAGACCAGGAGTTTGACCAAAAAATGCGGCGGTTGCAGGACTTGGAGGCACGCTACCCCGATATGTTCGACCCCAAGTCACCCACACAGCACGTGGGTTCCGACCTCGGCAAGAAAGGTTTCGAGCAGGTGGTACACCAATACCCTATGCTCTCGCTGGCGAACACCTATTCGCGGGAAGAGGTGGAAGACTGGATCCGCAAACTGCCGGAGAACGCAGAGATTGTCTGCGAACTGAAATTCGACGGACTGAGTATTTCCCTTTGGTACGAACACGGGCAACTGACCAAAGCCGTTACACGCGGCGACGGACAGAAAGGCGACAACGTAATTGACAACATCAAGACCATTCCGTCTATTCCGTGGCACGTAGAGGGCGCAGACATACCGGCGCATTTTGAGATGCGCGGCGAGGTGCTGCTGCCGTGGAAGAACTTTGAGCGGCTGAACACCGAGCGGGAGGCGCAGGAGGAGCCGCTCTTTGCCAACCCGCGCAATGCGGCTTCGGGAACGCTCAAACTGCAAGACCCGCGCGAGGTGGCACGCCGGGGATTGGATGCCTACCTGTACTATATGTTGGGCGAAGACCTGCCCGCTGCCACCCACTACGACCGTCTGCAAACCGCACGCCGCTGGGGATTCAAAATAAGCGATGCGATACGCGTATGCCACTCGCTTGACGAGGTAATGGAGTACATCAACCATTGGGACACCGAGCGGCGCAACCTGCCGGTAGCCACCGATGGCATCGTGCTGAAAGTGAACAGTCTGGCACAGCAGGAGGAACTGGGTTACACCGCCAAGACCCCGCGCTGGGCAATAGCCTACAAGTTCCAAGCCGAGCGGCAACTGACCCGCCTCAACAAGATAACCTATCAGGTAGGACGGACGGGAGTGGTTACTCCCGTAGCGAACCTTGACCCCGTGCAACTGTCAGGTACGGTCGTACAGCGTGCCACCCTGCACAACGAAGATTTTATCCGCTCTCTCGGTATCCGCGAGGGCGACATGGTATGGGTGGAAAAAGGCGGCGAGATCATCCCGAAGATCGTGGGGAAAGAGACCTCTCCCACCCGGACTTCCCCCTCCTTTGAGGGTACTGACGCTGTCGGGGGAGTTTTCCCCACGCATTGCCCCGAATGCGGTGCGCCATTGGTGCGCGTAGAGGGCGAAGCGGCATGGCGATGCCCCAACGATATGACCTGTCCGCCGCAAATAAAGGGCAAGATGGAGCATTTCGTTTCGCGCCGCGCAATGAACATTGACGGTCTGGGCGAAGAGACGATCGCCTTGCTCTACGACCAGGGGTTGCTGCACAACATTGCCGACATCTATGATCTGACACTCAACGAGTTGGCACAGCAGGAACGCCTCGGACAAAAGTCGGCACAAAACATTCTCAACGGCATAGAAGCCTCGAAACAGGTGCCGTGGGCGCGTGTACTGTTTGCCCTCGGCATACGTATGGTGGGCGAGACTACGGCAAAGAAGATTGCCCGCCGTTTCCAGAGTATCGACCTGCTGATGGCGGCTACACACGACCAACTGACTGCCGTAGAGGATGTAGGTGACCAGATAGCCGACAACATCATCGCCTATTTTGCCGACGGGCGCAACCGGGAGATTGTCAGCCGCCTGCGGGCTGCAGGGCTGCAAACGGAGTCCGCCGAAGATACAGCCCATGCCTCTGACAAACTGGCAGGTCAGTCTGTCGTCATCTCGGGTACATTTGCCCGCCACAGCCGCGACGAATACAAAGCCCTTATCGAAGCCAATGGCGGAAAGAACACCGGCAGCGTAAGCAAAAAAACATCCTTTATTCTTGCGGGCGAAAATATGGGTCCCGAGAAACTGAAAAAAGCGGAAGCACTCGGCATACGGTTAGTGAACGAGGAAGAATTTCTGCAAATGATAGGAGAGAACGTATGAGCCTGAAAGAAAGACTTTTTGAGCGCTATATCCGCAAACACCCGCACAAGCAGAGCGGGTTTCCCGATTGGGAGAAAGTGCGCAATATATATATGTTGGCAGAAGCCGCGCCTGATGACAGGGAGGCTCTAACCCTTGCGGACTGTTGCAGACTGTTGGAAAATGCGGGCAAGACCGTGCAACTGATTACCTATGCCGACGGCAAGGAAAGAACAGGGCAAGGATTGGTATTCTGCCGCAAAGATTTTTCCCTTTTGGGGCGTCCGCACAAGGATGTTACAGACCAATTAGCCGAACCTGCCGACCTGCTCATCGATCTGACCAAACACCCGCTGTTACCTATGCGCTACCTTGCCTTTTGCACCAATGCCCGATTTAAGGCAGGCAGGAAACTATCCCCGAAGGACGAAGACGGCATACACAATATGCTGCTTCAGACCCATGATGATGGTACGGAATTTGTATTCCGACAAATAGTACACTACATAGAAACCATACGAAGCAATGACTGACATTCGCGAAAGATACGACCGTGCGCAAAGCGACCTGTATGGTCTGGGTACGGCACTTGTTACACCCTTTAAGGAGGATTTGTCCGTTGATTATGAAGCACTCAACCGCTTGCTGGATATCCAACTCTCGGGCGACACCGATTATATTGTCGTACTCGGCACCACCGGCGAGGCTGCCACGCTGACCGACGAGGAAAAGACCGCAGTGCGGGAGTTTGTCGTGCGCAAAGTGGCGGGGCGCTTACCACTGGTATTGGGTGTGGGCGGCAACTGCACCGCACGCGTGGTGGAGGAACTGCACCGTCTCGCACCCGTTCTCAGGGAACATTTCACGGCTATCCTGTCGGTTTGCCCCTACTACAACAAGCCCTCGCAAGAGGGCATATACCGGCATTTCTGCGCCATAGCCGAAGCGTCGCCTGTCCCTGTACTCTTGTATAATGTACCCGGGCGCACAGGCGTGAACATCACTCCCGAGACGGCGCTCCGTATCCATGCCGCCTACCCCGACAAAGTATGCGGTATCAAAGAGGCAAGCGGCAATGTGCCCCAGATAGAGTACCTTTTGCGGCAAGCCCCGTCCGACTTTCTGGTTATCTCGGGCGACGACGGTATTGCCTGCCAACTGATGGAAGCGGGTGCGTCCGGACTGATCTCGGTAGCAAGCAATGCTTTTCCTTCCGTTTACCGCAAAATCATATACGGCAAAGACTCTGCCCTGCAAGCCCGCTATGCGCAGATGGTACACCTGCTTTTTGCGGAAGGCAACCCATCGGGTATCAAAACCGTACTGGCAGCATTGGGCGTTATCTCCAACCGCCTCCGCCTGCCGCTGGTGCCTAATTCCGAGGCAGTGCAAACCGAGATACGCTGCGCATTGCGCTCCCTAACCGACGAATAAAAATGGAAAAGAAAGATAAAAACGATTTGTCCTCTCAAGTAAACACCTTGGAGCGTGCCTTGGGCGAAAGGATGCTGCACCACGGACTGGTCATCTTGCGCCAATGGGTGGCGGAACTGGGTATGGCGGTCTATGCCGACCGTATCGACCTGTTGGAGCAGAACTACCAGCGTCTGTTCGACTACTATCTCACGATGGACGATGCCAATCGCGACCGTCTCTTGGACGAGATGACGGGGGATGCATACCGTCTCGAAGACGACATCTATGCCGAGATGCGTATCCGGCGCGGGCTCTCGCCCGAGATGCACGGCTTCAACGGCACCAACCCGCAGAGCGTAATGCGCTATTTCTCCTCGTGCGTACAGTTGCAGACCGAGGACTTCGACTGGATCCGTACCCAACTGCAAGACAAGGAACATTCCACAATGGCGCTCCTGGCTATCGCCGCCCTGTCGTCCAACCTGCGCGAGTGTTTCTCCGAGGAGGCGATTCTGCTGCTCATCGAGGCGATTGGTGCAGAGAATCAGGTAATTGTCAGCCAGGCTTTGGGCAGCGTCATTCTGCTGCTGGCGCACTACGATGTGCGTATCGACTATTTTCCCGCTATCGAAGACGCCTTTGCGGCTGCCATCGACCCCGACTCGTCGCTTGCCTTGGATACCCTCTGCGCACTGGTCCGCTCCAGCAAAGTGAACATCCGCGACCTGATGGCAAAAGGCGAACTCAATGCCGACGATATGCCCGATACGCTCAAAGAGGTGCTGGGTATTGACGCCAACGACGACCCGAAGCGCAAACTGGCATCTATCGAATCGTGGATGCCCGACAGCGAGCGGGAGTATATGGCAGGTTTGGTCAGTATGTTCCCCGATACGTGGGTCTATAACATCATTGTGGGCGACGACCCGCAGAACCTGCGCCGTATGCAACTCACCTACCTCTCGGTAGGCAAGATGGACTTGCTGTGGGACGACCTGGACGTAGCCGAACAATGGCTCGCCAACCACTTGGTGGAGGAACAGCCGACCCCGATAGACTATACCCACTGCTGTTTTGTGCGTGGCGACCGTCTGATGGCTTATGAGAACTATCGTCAGGCACGTATGCTATGCAAGTCGGCAAAAGCATTCTTTGCCCTGTTCCGCCCCGACAGGCAACTGCTGGTGGATCATGGTGTCCCTCTCGAGCAAGTTTACCTGATGGAGGACCAGTTGCTCACTGTCAGCAAATAGTCCGTTTCCCCCGCTCTTTCCCTGACCTTACCCTGTGGATAGCCTGTATCGTATTGAACCATAAATCCGTATTTTTATGACAAGAATAGCATTTTTCGGTACCAAGAAGTACGACCAAGAGACGTTCTGCGCAGTCAATGACAGCCCGGACGCCGACGGAAACAAGCGTTTCGGTTTTGAACTGAAATACTACAAGGCGCACCCTACGATGGACAACGTAATGCTCGTACAAGGAGCCACGGCGGTGTGTGTCTTTGTCAACGACCCGCTCACAGCAGACATCATTGCCGAGATGGGGCGTTTGGGCGTGAAACTGATTGCGCTGCGCTGTGCCGGCTTCAACAACGTGGACTTAGCCGCTGCCAAACAAGCCGGCATCCGCGTGGTACGCGTACCCGCCTATTCGCCGCACGCCATTGCGGAGTTCACTCTTGGACTGCTCCTTTCCGCCAACCGCCATATACCGCGTGCCGTTACCCGCACCCGAGACGGCAATTTCTCGCTGCAAGGCTTGATGGGTTTCGACCTCTACGGCAAGACTATCGGTGTGATCGGCACCGGCAAGATCGCCAAAGTGCTGGTCGAACTGCTGCAAGGTTTCGGTATGCGTATTCTCGGTTACGACCCCTACCCCGACCACGCTTTCGCAGAGAAATACGGACTGGAATATGTCGATTTTGATACGCTCCTGCGTGAAGCGGACATCATATCGCTCCATTGCCCGCTTACCCCCGAGAACCACTATATGATTAACGCCGAAGCCATCAGCAAGATGAAACAGGGGGTGATGATTGTCAATACCGGCCGCGGCGGACTGATTGATACCGAGGCACTGATACAAGGGCTCAAGAGCCGCCATATCGGGTGTGCCGCTTTGGATGTATATGAGGAAGAGGGCGGCTATTTCTACGAGGACATCTCCGACAACATCATCGAGGACGACACACTCGCGCGTCTGCTCAGTTTCAACAATGTGCTGCTCACCTCCCACCAAGCCTTCTTCACCCGCGAAGCACTGACCAACATCGCCACGACCACGCTCCAAAATGTAAAGGATTTTGTGGAGGGCAAAGAGTTGGTGAATGAGGTGAAGGGTTGAGAGTTGAGTGTTTAGTGTTTAGAGAGGTTTTTGAAGATAAAAAGTGAAAAGATGAGAGTACTTTTGATCAATGGCAGTCCGCGACTGCACGGAAACACAAGTATTGCGCTGGCAGAGGTGGAAAAGACTTTGCAAACTGAAGGTATAGACACCGTTACGGTGCAAATCGGTTCGCACCCTGTGCGCGGGTGTATCGCCTGCGGCGGGTGTGTGGAAAAAGGGCGTTGCGTCTTTTCCGACGAGGTGTACGACCGCCTGCGCGGGATACTGGAAGAAGGCATCGACGGCTTGATTGTCGGGTCGCCCGTCTATTATGCGGGACCGAACGGTGCGCTCTGTGCCCTGCTGGACAGGCTGTTCTACTCAAGCGGTTCGCTCTTGGCATACCGCCCCGCAGCAGCCGTGGCTGTTTGCCGCCGAGGCGGAGCAAGTGCCACTTTCGACCGGCTGAACAAGTATTTCACCATCAACAATATGCCCGTTGTGCCGTCGCAGTACTGGAACAGCGTGCACGGGGCAGCCAAAGGCGAAGCCGCACAAGACCTTGAGGGCTTGCAGACTATGCGTACCCTCGCCCGCAATATGGTATGGATGCTCCGCGGTATGCGCCCCGAAGACCGTCCGCAACCCGAACCCCGCCAACGGACCAATTTCATCCGATAGATTCTTTGGTTCCCTCCACTAAAAACCCATTAAAGAAGTCATTAAAAGCATTATCGTTTCGGTTCTCCGCCAATTATCGCCAATTTGTCGTTAATTGCATTATCTCCTTTTTAATGGACTTTAATGGAGAAAAATTAACGCCCCATTAACGGCTATTAACGGAGAATAAAGCCCTACAGAAAAACGGCTGCGCGATTCACATCGGGCAGCCGCATATACACTATATCGGTTGTATAAATTGTATAGATTATTACAATGCAGTTGCACAAAAAAATAGGCTGCCTCACAACAGAGACAACCTATTTTTCTATTATTCTATTATTCTATCTTTCTATCATTCTATAATCGGTTACCGCGGATCATAGTCGCCATAGCCGCCGATACCGATTCCTGCATTGCTGCTCACGGAATAGAGAACGGATTCTGATTCGTAGCGGGTTACCTCCGTAGTGGGTGCAATATATCGTTTCATAGTTGTATCTGTTTATGGGTTATTGTTCAATGGTTTGTCCTTGCAGGTTGTATTTTACGCCGTTGCGGAGGATATAAACCTGTCCGTTTTCGATCACTTTTTGCGCTGTGGCGGTATCGGCGGTGATCAGGTCAAAATCCGTACTGATTTGCCCGTTCATTACCACACGCGCACGCACTTTGCTGCCCAACGAGGAAGCCAGCGTAAAGTATGCACGGAAACCTTTTGTATTCACCGTGCCTTGCGGTTGGTAGAGCGTGTTGTTCGGACCGAGATACCATTTGCCTCCGGGTACTTGCATCGGTGAATAAGTACCTGTCATCGAAACCAATCCGTCAGCAGGAGCCACCTCGGTAGAAGCCTGCATATCGATGGTTACTCCCTTAAAGACAGGCGAATTAACCGTATTCGCGGGGCGGAACAGATAGGGAGTACCCGCCTCGACAGTGGTGGCAGTATTGAAATGAATATACAGCACGTCCTCCCCCTGTTTCTGCGAGTGGTCAAGTTTCATCAGTTCGCATTGCCCGAATGTCTCTGCCAACTCGTCAGCCGTCAGCGCAAAAGGCAAACAAAGCGTGTACCACGCCCCGTCAGCTACAAAAGAGCGGTTGAGTTGGGCATCAACGGTTTGCCCATCCAAGGTTTGGAGTTGTGCTGAAGTTTCATCGTTGCTTTCGTCTAAGACAACCACACTGCTCGGGATTGGCAAAATATCTTTGAAACTTCCCCACAAAGAATTTGATTTATATGTTTCTACTGCTTCTTCCGGTACATACAAAAGTTCCTGAGCCGTACTTGTAAAAGCCCAGCCAAAAGTTTCTGTAGGAGGTTCCAGCGCATAGCAAACTACTGTTGTTATCTTTGAGCAATTAAAGAACGCTATATAACACAGACTTTTTAAGGTACTCGGAAGCACTACTTCGGAAAATGAACAACTATTAAAGGCAAATGTACCTATTTTTTCTACTCCATCAGGAATAACATACTTTGTTTCACTTTTAGTAGTCGGGTACGAGATAAGCATTTTCTTATCTTTGGTAAACAATACGCCATCAATGCTTGTATAGTATTTATTCTCTGTATCCACAATAATAGTATTGAGTTTGAGAGCATTATAGAATGTGTTTGACTCATTTAATGGAATATAACCTACCTCATTTTCACCGACATACTCTACAGAAGCAGGAATAGTAACAGAGGTCAAATTGGCAGCATTATTAAACGCATTATGGGCAATCTCTGTTACAGAATAGGTTGTATTATTATACTGAATCGTAGAGGGAATTATGCAATCTGTTAGATTTACATAATTGTTTGTACCCGTTGTTTCCGCTTCCACCTTAACGGTTTTATCCGTTTCCGATGTAATGCTGTAGTACAAGTCCCCGACTTGGAATTTGCCTGCAGCGAATGTGTTTAGCGCCATAAAGAGAGACAACAAAACACAAAAAACTTGTTTGTAAGACATAGAATCAAACATTTTGTTATACCAATAAATAGAACTAACATTGTTTGAGGTTGCAGACCTCAAACTTGCACAAGGTACAAACAATATGTATGCCAAATCAGTCTAAAATCGGAAATAATTTTATACTGATTATAAAAACTGCCAAGTTTATTTGGCAATCAGTCGGCAAATTGCTCGCTGATATCCTGCAAACATTGGCGGCAAAGGCACTGGTCGGGATAGCACGTCTGCATATATGCCCGTGCACGAACCGACAACGGAATACCGACACACTGGCACAAGGCATTGTGCGTACACACAAACGCCGCTCCGCACCGCGGACAACACCTCTCAATAGGCTGTACAGGTATATTCATAGCACTACATTTTTTGCCACAAAGATAGGTAAGAAAGTTGATATTGGCAAATTATCTGGATAAAAGTGTATTTGGAACGCATTTTTATCCGGATAAAAGTGTTGTTGAGATACATTTTTATCGAGATAAAATGGTAACAAATAGTATCAATGTTGATAAAAAGACCAAATGTGTCTAATAAAAAAACTCTGCTAAAAGTGCTGTTTTTCTACAACTTTAGCAGAGTTTCACTACTGCAATTTTAGGAGAACAAATCATCTAATGTAATGATATTCTGTATATCATAGTGGTTTTTTACGCTGTTAGTATATGTCGTAACCAGCGTATTAAATAGTGCTTTTTTAGGGTGCTCGTTTTCTATATATATGGCGCGTTTCCTCTCCATTTCATCACTAATAGTCTCCAAGTTTGCAATTGCTGAGGAATAAAACTTCATTTCACACAAGTTAATCACCCCATCCTGACGGTCTATCAGCAAATCAATTTGAGCAGCACTATTCCTCCATGCATACTCCTGTGTCAGCACACCCGAGATACCTAATGCCTGCTTTATCTGAGCAGTATGCATATATGCCACTCGCTCGAAACTCAGCCCGCACCATGTGGTATAGAGTGATGTCCCCTGACTATGGCTCCAAAACAGGGTATCACTTTTTGTATTATGGCGAATAAATATATGATAAAACAATGTGTAACTATCCATCAATTGGTAAACGGCTCCATTCTTTCTATTTGGAAGCAGGTAACATCGGATGAAACCGCAGTATTCAAGGTCTTGCAGTATGATGGATAGTGCACCATTATTGTCCAATCTCGCTACCTGCGCAATCTCTTTACGTGTCAATCCATACCGACAAGAGGTAAGAGCCTCAATGACATCGATATATTTGTCAGGATGCTTAAAGAGCGAAGCATATAGGGCTTCATATTCGCCGTATAATTCACCATCAGGAGAAAAGAACAAGTTATCCACATTCTGTGCAAGGCTGCGTGATGGTTGCAAACATGACCAATAATAAGGGACACCTCCCATTATCATATACGCCTCTGCAATTTGTTTGCGTGTCATCTGCAGGTGTCTGTACCGTGCATATAATTCACATTCCCTAAGGGTAAACGGCTGCAGATGTATTTTATGTGTAACACGGTTGTGCAAGCCCCCATGATTCTGTATGACTTTGCGGATAATCCATGAGGTCGCACTGCCGCAGACAATCAGCACAATATCCGTGCGGCTGCTTGCCCATGCATTCCAAAAATGCTCCAAAGCAGGGATGAATCCCGAGGCTTGCGTGTCCATCCATGGCATTTCATCTAAAAAAATAACTTTCTTCCTCTTTCGGGAGGCTTTTATCAGCTGTTTGAGTTCAGCAAATGCATCCATCCAATCTGCAGGTGATTTGGTTTTTTGGAGCCCTGCATCTCTGAGTGATTCTGCCCAAGCCTTTAATTGAATACGTTTTGATGAGTTTGCCACACCCGTATGTTGGAACAGGAATTCATTCTGTAGCACTTGCCTGACCAAAAAAGTCTTGCCAACACGCCGACGTCCATATACCGCTACAAAAGCGGACTCTTCTGACCGCAATGCTGATTGCAGTACTTGTATTTCTTGTTTTCTTCCGATTAACATAGCACAACGGTATAGTTTATTCAGCTGCAAAGATACAATTTTTCTATAATACACACAATAAAAACTCTGCTAAAAGTGCTATTTTTTCCCAACTTTAGCAGAGTTTTGCAATATGTATATGCGGCTATGTTTTAATATAACATGTTTATTTATTCTAAGGATATGACTTGCATCGTGTCTATTTTGTAGCCATTGTGAGACTACCTACTTATCACAGAAAAAGTGTATTTTATTAATGAAACAATAAAAAGACTGCCTAACCAAGCAGGTCAGGCAGTCTTTTTGTTGTGCAATAATCCTATAGGAATTTTATTCTGCGGTGAAAGTCAGTTTCACATCTTTCTCTGCACTGCCATCCCAGTCAAATTCAAACTTAGCCGAGCCTTTGAACGCTGCTGCGAGTACGCAGTTGCCGCCATTGTCGGTTACCTCAACGCCCTCTACGGTCATTGCACCGAAACCGAAACTCTTTGCCCAGTCGTGATTGAGACGAACTTTGAACTCACCGGCAGCGAGGTCAATTCCTTTAGCCTCATATACATAGTGTGTTCCCTCGTTGCTTACGAAAGCAAAATCGGTATCAGTATCCCAATTGCCATTCACCGTTCCGATGAAACTGTAAACAAATGTCTCGGGTTTGAGAACCTCAAGGTCTTTCACTTTCTCAACACTATATTTGAAACTCTCGGCTGTAGTAGCGGCAGGACCTACAAACTCAAGGGTGATGTTGTAAACCGCACGTTCTACAGGGATATTCTCGCCACCGGGAACGCAATCCAAACCAAGGTTGGTATTAGCCTTTACAAGATTGGCAATATCCAAATTGATTTTCCAAGCATTGCTGTGAGCGAACTTGAAACCACCTGCAGTTTCCACCGTAACATCCGTCCAAGTGTATTTATAACCGTCTTTTGCACCCTCGTCAAAACCCCAGTTGTTCATTGCGCCACGGATTCCCCAATTAGCGGGTACGATAATACACTGTGCACCACCTACATCAGTAAGGCTGCCATCTTCATTGAAGTCAAGCACGATGTGATACAAACCGGTTTCTTTCACCGAAACTTTGGCGTTTGCTTCCAAACTGCCTTTGTAACCGGAAGCCTCTACGTTATCCGTAACAATCAAGGTCTCTCCATACTCCAAAGTTGCTCCGTAACGGTCTGCGTTCGCACCTTTCTTGTTTACAAACTCATACTCTTTGTTTGCTTCAAGCACGATGTACTTCTCATACATACCGGTACGCTCTTTCTGGTCAACTTCGTTTTTACCCTGCTCCATGGCATTGGCAGCAACGAGATCTTCACCTGCTACTGATACATAGAAACCGTTAGGCAGGTCATTCAAGTTGGGTTTGTCCTTGTCCTTGTCGCAGGAAGTGAAACTTACTGCTGCAGCGGCGAGAGCCACTGCGAAAAATCCAAATTTCTTCATGATAATTAATGAATTAAAAAGTTTGTTGATTAGATTGTTTATTGATTTTCGATAAACTGTTATTTCAGTTTAGTAGCCGGGGTTTTGCGTCCACAGTTTCTCACCGGTCTCGGGGTCAACCACAGCCTTTTGCAGTACGCTGTACGGAATCGGGAACCAACGACGGGTCTCTGCCGTATTCTTTACATATTGTATTTTCTCGAACTGACCGAAGCGGATCAAGTCGCGACGGCGTGCGTTCTCCCAACTCAATTCACGACCACGCTCAGCGAGAATACCCGTTTTCAAGTCGGTCGAAAGGGCGGTAAACGCATCGGGGTAAGCGGCATCAAAAGCAGCCTCGGGGTCGGACGAATAAGCAAACGTACGCTTCTTAATATCTGTAATATATGCGTCCTCAATACCAGGTGCATCGTCTTGTCCGCCACGGAGCACAGCCTCTTTCTTCATCAGCAGCACATCCGCCAAACGGAAGAGCACAAAGTCGTTCTCCATATATTTGTACTTGCCTTCTTTGTCGAGTTCGTACTTGTACATACGTGCACCGTCACGACGGTCTGCCTGATCCAACGACTCTATCTCCACGTGCAAATCGATAGGCTCTTTGTCCTTGTCAATCATTACATTGCCGTCAGCATCGCAGAGCGGACCGAGGAACCAACCCCATTGGTGTTCGTCCATCGTACCCTTGCCCTCGTAGCCGGCACCGCGTACATCGTGGTCGTTGAATATGGACATATAGTCGGGGCGTGCGCAGAAGCCGTTCCAGCAGTCCAACTGCATACCAAAACGCTTTTGGAAATCATAGTGCAGCGTGAGGAACTCGATACGGAACTTGTTTTTGCAAGAATACTCGTCACGCTCGGGGTAAGTGGAAGTCAGTCCGTCTTCTACCACGGTAAAGATATTCTCGCGGCTGCCTGCGTTGTCAATCAGATAGTTGGTGAAATAACTCGGTTCAATGATATACGATCCGGACTGAATCACCTTGTTTGCACACCGTACGGCGTTGGTATAAAAGTCCTCCGGCTTTTGAATATGGATTCCTACTTCCTCCAATGGTTTCGAGCCTTTCTTGCCGTTGTGTACATCGCATGTACGCTCTGCAGCCATCACGTTCTCCGGCGTACAACCGAACGACTCGGCGTTCAGATACAGGCGTGCCAGCAGCGTATAGGCGAAACCTTGCGTGCAACGCCCTGCATATTGTGTACGGTTGGCATCGTTTACCACTGCCATATTCGGTGCATTGCGCTCCAGCGTCGAAACCAAGTGCGCCCAAACCACATACGGCTCCAGCAGAGCCTCGTTGCGGTCGGAGTAATCCTCCATATACGGGATACGCCCGAAAGAGTCAAAGAGCAGATAGTAGTAATACGAGCGGAGCACCTCCAGTTCACCCACGAATTTGCCATACGTCTCAGGCGACATATTGTCTTCGTTCATATAGAGCGTTTCGAGCAGGTTGTTGCAAAGTACGGAACCCGAAACAGTACAGTTCCATATATTCTTGAATGCCTCGCCGTAAGCATTCCATTCGTGCGTATTGAGATATTTCCAATAACCGCCATCGTTCCAGTCGCCACCCTTGCGAATCGGGCAGAGCCCCTCGTCTGCCGTCAGGGTATTGACACCCCAATAGCCCCAGTGGTCGTGCATAAAACGGAGATCTGCATAAGCCTGCCCTACCAACGAAACCACATTCTCTTCGTTTTGGAGCATAGCATCGGTAGTCGGTTTGCCGAAATTCTCCTCCTCCAGCATATTGCAGGAGGTAAAGAGCAACGGCATGGCTATTGCGCCTACAAGCGCATATTTTATAACGTTTTTCATTTCCTTACACTATAAAAGAATTAGAACAGATTGAGGTTTACACCAAAGAGGAACGAAGCCGTCTTGGGATAAAAATTGTTGATATCCACACCCGGATAGTCGATACACGAGGTATTGATTTCGGGGTCGAGACCCGAGTAAGAGGTGATGGTGAACAGGTTCTGCCCTGTAGCATACAGGCGCAGCGAGCGGGCATACTTGTTCTCTTTGAACTTGAAGGTGTAGCCGATAGTGATGTTGTCGCATTTGAGGTACGATCCGTCTTCAAGCCAGTAATCGGAGAAATGGTTGTAGTCGGCAAACACCGCCCCGCCGTTCTTCGCAGGACCATTGCCGGAAAGCACATCCTTGGCAAAGAAGTTGTAGTTCGTGGTCTTGTCCGTACCGTCCGGCGTGTACATAAAACGGCTGGCATTCAGCACCTTGTTACCGATCACACCGCGCAGGAAGATCGTGATGTCAAGGTCGCGCCAACGTACGGTATTGTTCCAGCCATACGTTACTGCCGGCTGTGCCGAACCGAGGAACTGCTTGTCCGCAGTGGTCGGTTTGGCGGTGGCTCCGCCGTACTGGTCTTCGTACATCCATTCGCCTTTGTCATTGAAACCGAGGAACTTATATCCGTACCATTGTCCTACGATACCGCCCTCTTTCAGCACCTGCGTATAGGAGTCCGAACCGTTGAACTTGTTGCCGTAGAGGTTGCCTTGCGGTGATTCGGAGTAGTTGAAACCTTTGTCCGGGTCGGAGAGTTTGGTGATCTTGTTTTGGTTCCAAGCCAGCGTCAGACCGCTCTGCCATGTCCAGTCTTTGGTTTTCACGGGTACGCCCGTAACAGCCAGTTCCACACCGTATGAGAGCATCTCGCCCGCATTCGCCAAAAGTGTGGTATATTGGTACGGCGGAGTCGGCACCTCATAGTACCAGAGCAGGTCTTTGGTGTTGCGCACATAGCCCTCAAGGCTACCGAACAGGCGGTTGTCCAGAAAAGCGTAGTCCACACCGAGGTTGTACTCGTATTTTTTCTCCCATTTCAAGTCGGGGTTCACGTTCTGCGTAACCTTGTAGGTTGCCGTCGGCTTGCCGTCATAGTTGAATACGTCGGATTTCGAGAGCAGTGCCACCGACATCAGGTTCTGACCTACGTTGTTACCCGTTACACCGAAACCGGCACGCAGTTTCAACTCGTTGCACCAGTCGGCATCCACCATGAAGTCCTCGCCTTTGATACGCCAACCGGCACTTACAGCGGGGAAGTAGCCCCACTTGTTGTTTGCGCCGAAGCGGCTCGACCCCTCCGCACGGATGGATGCAGAGAGAAGATATTTCTCATCATAGTTGTAGTTTACACGTGCGAAAGCGGCTGCCAAGGCATTCGCATTGCGATACGAACTGACCGACAGATAGTCTTTCGATGCATCGCCCTCGCCTATCGAATACCATTTGATAGACGGCATTACGAAACCTTTGTTCGATGCATACATTCCGTCGTCCATAAAGTGCTGGTACGAGAAGCCCGCTACTGCCACAAGGCTATGCCCATTCCAACTGCCTGCATAGTCAATCGTCGCCTCATAGAGTTGGTTCAGACTCATATCGAACTTGCGGTATGCCCAGTCGCTTGACTCGGCTTTGTTCGGGTCGGTGATCCGGTTGTTGTAACTATGGTTGCGGTTGTCGCCTTCTTCTATGGCGGCAAATGCATTCACTTTCAGTCCGGGAACCGCCTTGATGTCCACCGTTGCCTTGATAGAACCGCGGAAGTAGTTGCCGTCCTGGTTCTCCTCGCGCGCATTCATATATTCTACGGGGTTGAACTGTCCCGAGTTGCCGGGAATATAGTACGTTCCGTCCTCGTTATAAACCGGCATGGTCGGGTTCAACTGCGAAGCCATCGTAAAGTCGGCAGCCGAGTAGTTGTTCTTGTAGTGCATATATGTGAAGTCGTATTGCAGGCGCAGCCAGCCGTTGAGGGCTTTCTGATCGGCAGCCAACTTGGCTACAACCTCCTGACGGCTGTTGTTTTTGGCAATACCCTGTGCGTCCTTGAAGTTGAGCGATGCACGGTAGTTGAAGTTGCGGTGTGCACCCGTGATAGCCAGGTTATGGTTGTGGGTGATAGCGGCTTTGCGTGCCAGTTCGGCTGTCCAGTCGGTAGTAGCCCCCTGGTCCATACCCGTCAGCACACCGCCTGTTTTCTCACCGAGCGAACGGAATTGCTCCGCATTCGCCATACCTACACGGCTGTTGATCCATGCTACGTTTACATAGCCCGAGTATTCAAGTTGGGTCTCCACCTTGTCGCCGTTAGCCTCACCGCGTTTGGTGGTAATCAGGATGACACCGTTCGTACCGCGCGTACCATAGATAGCCGCTGCCGAACCGTCTTTCAACACATCCATCGAGGCTATTTCCTCGGGTGCGATATTATCGATATTGCTCGTCGGCACACCGTCCACTATATAAAGAGGAGAAGAACCCGTACCCTGCCCGAGAGTCGAGAATCCGCGGATCTGGATATTATAACCCGTACTGGTAGGGTCGCTGGTAGTACGGCTGATGTTCAGACCTGCCACTTTGCCTTGCAGCAAACCCACGGGGTTCGATTGCACACCGGCATTGAAGTCCTCGGCTTTCACCGAAGCCACCGAACCCGTAACCTCTTTCTTTTTCTGCGAACCGTAGC
>CAKUYO010000015.1 GCA_934716995.1 uncultured Bacteroidales bacterium
AGGCCGAGTACTCGTACAACTTCGCGAACCCGCTGATGGCTGCCCAGAGAGGCTTCATCGACGACATCATCGAGCCGCGCAACACTCGCAAGCGTATTATCCACGCTTTCGAGAACCTGCAGACCAAGCGTCTGACCAACCCTCTGAAGAAGCATTCAAATATCCCGTTGTAATATGATTTTGCTTGAAGTAACCGCATCCACATGGATGATTACCGGCGTAGGCTTTCTGCTGGTATTGTTGCTATTGATTGTGTTCGTGTTTGTACTCAAACTGATGGGATGGATTATGCAACCGCGCGTCAAACCCAAGAAACAGGTTGAGACACAACACTCGCAAACAGTGGCACACACGCAGAAAGAGGACAAAGAGCATATCACGCTTACCGCCGACAGCACGGCGGCTATTGCCCTGGCTCTCCACCTCTACTACAACGGCGTGCATGACGAGGAATGCACCAAAACGATTGTTCAACCCCACCGTACACAATGGAACAACAAAATGTACGGTATGAATAACCTCCACAGATAAGAAATAATGAACTATAGTGCAAACCGAATACAGAAAACTTGTTTTTTGTTGAGGTGCAGCCTATAGTCCGGATTTTTAATTCATTAAAAATATGAAGTCATTTCAGTTTACTATTGACGGTCGCAAATATGCCACGACTGTCAATGAGATAGAAGATAACGTAGCGGAAGTAACCGTTAACGGTACGGTTTTCCATGTGGAAATCGACCAAATGAAACACGCTACCTCCATCAAACCCGCTGCTTCCAAAGCGGCTGCCGCTGCTGCACCCCGTGCCGCACAACCCGCAGGAACCGTAGTGGTCAAGAGTCCGCTCCCCGGCAGCATCGTCAAGGTGGTGGCTGCTGCAGGTCAAGCCGTTAAGAAAGGCGACCTGCTCCTCACTATGGAGAGTATGAAGATGGAAAACCAGGTTACCAGCGAGTACGACGGAACCGTCAAATCAGTGCTTGTACAGCCGGGGCAGAACGTGATGCAGGACGACAAACTTGTTGAGATAGAGACCGTTGCCGTGGCTGCTGCGCCTGCCGCTGCACCTGTTGCCCCCAAGGCAGCACCCGCTCCTCAACCCGCTCCCGCACCTGCTGCCCCCAAGGCTGCCGATGTACCAGCAGGCGGAAAGAAAGTCGTTTCTCCCCTACCCGGCTCCATTATCAAAGTAGCCGTCAGCGAGGGACAAGCCGTTAAGAAAGGCGACCTGCTTCTTACGCTTGAGAGTATGAAGATGGAGAACCAGGTGCTTGCCGAGTGCGATGGCACGGTTACCAAGATTGCTGTCAGCGCAGGGCAGAACGTAATGCAGGATGACCTGCTTGTTGTACTCGGATAAAGGTTACTGTTATGTGGACTGACATATTAGATTTTTTCAATACAATGGGCTTTATGAACATCGATTGGCGTCAGTTGGTGATGCTTTTCGTATCATTCTTCCTGTTGTATCTGGCTATCAAGAAGCAGTACGAACCCTTGTTGCTGCTGCCCATCGCTTTCGGTATGTTGCTTACCAACCTGCCGGGTGCGAATATGTACCACCCCGAGTTGTGGGAAGCCTTCCTTGATGCCGACAGCCCTGCTTATCATAGTTATGGTGCTATCCTCAAGGACGCTGGTCTGCTTGACGTACTATATATAGGTGTCAAAGCGGGTCTCTATCCGTGCTTGATTTTCATCGGTGTAGGTGCGATGACCGACTTCGGTCCGCTTATCGCCAACCCTAAATCGCTGATTCTCGGTGCGGCAGCACAGATTGGTATCTTTGTTACGTTCCTTTGCGCCAACGCTCTCGGGTTCACTCCAGCAGAGGCCGGTTCTATCGGTATCATCGGTGGTGCGGACGGACCTACATCTATTTTCCTTACCTCCAAACTGGCTCCCCAGTTGTTGGGTCCTATCGCTATTGCTGCGTACTCGTATATGGCACTCGTTCCGGTTATCCAGCCGCCTATTATGCGTGCTCTGACCACCAAGAAAGAGCGTGCCATCAAGATGAAGCAACTCCGTTCTGTCAGCAAGACCGAGAAGATTGTCTTCCCGATTGTCATCACCGCTATTGTGGCACTCGTATTGCCCGATGCAGCGCCGCTTATCGGCTGCTTGATGCTCGGTAACCTGATGAAAGAATGTGGCGTGGTGGATCGTCTGAGCAAGACCGCACAGAACGAACTGATGAACATCGTGGTTATCTTCCTCGGTTTGTCGGTCGGTGCTACGGCTACTGGTGCTACGTTCCTGAATGTCAAGACCTTGATGATTCTCTGTATGGGTATCGTTGCCTTCAGTTTGGCTACCGCAGGCGGTGTCCTCTTTGCCAAACTGATGAACCTGTTCTCCAAAGAGAAAATCAACCCGCTTATCGGTTCTGCCGGTGTGAGTGCCGTACCTATGGCAGCACGTGTGAGCCAGATGGAGGGGCAGAAAGCCGACCCGAGCAATTTCCTTCTCATGCACGCTATGGGGCCGAATGTGGCAGGTGTCATCGGTTCTGCCGTTGCAGCAGGTATCCTGCTCACCTTCCTTGGCTAATCCCATTGCCACACTTTCGGACTAATCCGATCCTATACAAAAAGAGCGTTGCTCACATCTGGGCAACGCTCTTTTATTAAAATACAATAAAGAAAAAGTCTCTTTCAAATCGATACCAATCAGCATAGGATGAGCAGAGGATAGGCTTAGGATAAACCACCCTTGCTATTTGTAAATTTTAACAATAAAATCTAACAGCCGAAGGCCGTCTAACAGCGTAGCGTTCTAACATCCAACATCTAACGTCTAACATCTAACAGCGTAGCGTTCTAACGTCTAACATCTCAACAATATGGACACTCAAACCATCATACACTACTTGGAGCATAAGTCAGTCAAACCGACGGTCAATCGTATCTTGGTCTATAGCACTTTGGTGCGTCTCAACCGCCCCGTGAGCCTCAAGGATTTGGAGAACGAGATGCTCAATTTGGACAGATCGAGTATTTTCCGTGTCCTCACGCTCTTTGAGGAGCATGACGTAGTGCATGCTTTTGAGGACGGACGCGGTATTGTCCACTACGAACTCTGCCACCACCACGATGGCGAGTGCAGTCACACCGACGGCCATCTCCATTTCTATTGCGAGATCTGCCAACAATCCTTTTGTTTGGAGGCCACCCCCATCCCTCACATTGACCTCCCCGCCGGTTTCGTCCCCCACTCCGTCTCCTTTGTCATCAAAGGCACCTGCCCCTCCTGCGCCAAAAAACACAAATAGGCTACAAACAGCCAATTTTTGCAACATTGCAGAAAATTCGACAGACAAAATATAACCAGTATCTTTGCAATAAAAGATCTAAAATTATCAATAATACATTATATTTCGTTGTTATAAAATCAACTAACCCTTAAATTTCGACGCCTTATTATGTATATTACAGTTCATCAACACTCACCGGAAAAAGACATCAAAGAGTACAAACGGGAACATAGTGTCTATGGTTTGGCACAAATCCGCCAAACGGCAGATATGGATATTCCCATAGACCACATCTACTATATTGAGCATCCTGATTTCAAGAAATTAAACTTGTGGATGTCGCAATATGCTGGTAAACCTGTTCAAGAATTGGGAATTACGCCTACAGAGCCGTATATTCCGACCACAATTGATGTATATAACAACCGTAATACCACGGCTATTCGCAAGATATTAGCCCTATACGAAGGAAAAGACAAACCCACGGCATCATTCGGTGTATGTTCTGTTATTTTGAACACCTATTTTGCTCTCAAACGGCAGCAACCTACACCGCTATACGCAGGTTGTTTGGTTTGCCGCCTGTTGCCGACCACTGCAGAATATCAACTGCTATTCGTACTTGACCTAACGGAATTATTCCAACACTTCAAAGAATACTATTTCCGTGAAACCATCAAAGACTACATTTGCTTGATAGGTATGCTCAATCAGCAGATTGCGGAGCGTAGTGAATTCCGTGCTGCCTACAGGGAAAGATTATTAAATGAGATATTGGTTGATGGCAATGCATTCTTCTTACCACGAACTCTCATAGAGTTTTCTATTGGTGGTGGTCGCGTAAAAACGGAAGAAGAGAAACAACGTGAAGAAGAATTGCGTCAACGTGCCTTGCATATTCGTGATGAAATCAATGCATTGCAACGGGATAATGGTATCAACATTCTTTCCGAGATTTTAGGTAAGGATATTGTACATTACCTCTTGCCAGATACACAACACATAGAACCGTCACCGCTTGTTATTGACAGTTCAGCTCATATTTTTATTCCTGCCTTTGATAACTTGGAAATCAAAATGACACCTCTGGCAAAGGCGGTGTATATATTATTTTTGCACCACGAAGAGGGTATCTTATTGAAAGATATTCCAAACTATCACGATGAATTATTGTATATTTATTCACATATCTCCAACCGTTCCGATATGGACGCTATCCGCCAAAGCGTGGCTGACTTGACTATTTCCGGTTCTGAGTTACTCAACCAGCAAATCTGCCGTATCGCAGCCGCTTTCCGCAAAAACTTAGCCACAGAAATCGCGGCACACTACTATATACGCGGCAAAAGAAACGAGGTAAAATATATATCCTTACCTCGTAAGTTAGTTGAGATGCAAATAAAATAGAGTTCTAATTACTAGCACAACATTCTTGTAACAATAATCTGAATACTATGGCACGCTTTCCAAAACTTGCACAATTCTTTTACGACAAAAGACCTAACAATACCTCAAATGATGCACTATTTGAATACTGCGTCAAATTTATCGCCTCAAAAAATATAGATACTTCTGCACATACACATCAGCAATGGGCAAACATTCTGTTTTCCTATGAATCGTCATCTGTTCAACGCAGTTGTTTAATGACCAAAGTACACAATACATTCGGATTATATTTTACAGGAAAAGGATTTCGATATGACTTCAACATAAATCTTATTGTGCAGAATTATCCGCAGTGGTTTATGGGGCATCAAACTGCAGTCATACAATCTTTATCACCAACCACCCAAATGTTGCTAAATGTAAATAATGCCATTAATCAAGAAATTACTCAAAGTGTAAGTCCTAAAAATAGAGAATCGTATCGTATTTTAGATTGGACAGAACATCCCTATAATAACAAGTATATCTATACTGCTCAGTTAGAAATAAGAGATGGTTCAGATCCTCATTTCAGAGAAGGATTGCAAATACATATCAACAATGGCAGCCGTTCTTATATTGGTGAGGTAATTGAATATGATTATGTAGAAGGAATATTATACCTCACATCGTCCAATCGTATTTACCAAAACTTAGGAAGGATGTTTATTAATGTGGATAATAGTTTTATCCTTGAAGGTCTTAAAAAACGTATAATCACCTACTCTCAAACAGGTATTGCACAAGAGTTACCTGTATATAAGTTTATCGACAAGACAACCGACAAACTTCGTTTTATAAAACACGATTCCATCCCTGATAGTATCAGTGCAGAATTGGACAAAGCACAAAACCAAGCCTTTCAAGCGGCTCTTAATCATGATATCACTTTTATTTGGGGACCTCCAGGAACAGGAAAATCTTTTACTCTTGCCGCTATCGTTAGGGGACTATACCAAATAGAAAATGAACGCACAATTGTCTGTTGTGTTTCTAATGTTGCAGTTGACCAACTTGCTAACAAGGTCGTAGATTGTATTGAACGGGAGCATCTATCAATACAATCGGGTAATTTCTATCGCGCAGGTCATACTACCGATGAGCGAATTATCAATACTGATTTTCTGTTTCCCGATGATGACACCACTCGTGATTGTCGCCACCAAATCGAGTACTTAAAACTAAAAGTTAAAGATTTTACATTAAAAAATGAAAAACTTTATGCCGATCGTATTATAGAGTTGAAAGCAGAGATAAAAGATTTGCGTGTTCAACTAAAAGAACGTACAGATTATCTTGTGCAACGTTCTCGAGTTGTATTTTCCACTATCTCCAATTTTATACTGAGTGACCGTATCAATCAAAGTAACTTTGATAATCTTATTGTGGATGAAGCCAGTATGCTTGCATTACCAAGTCTCCTTGCACTCGGAGGAAAAATCAAAAAACGCATTATCTTAGTTGGAGATTTCCAACAATTAAGTCCTATTGCATTAGTTCCTAATTCTCTATTGACGCAAAATGTCTTCAAGCGTTGTGGCATAGATATAGAACATACTAATCATCCTGCATTGCACTTGCTACTTAATCAACGACGTTCACACGCAGAAATTGTCAAACTTATCAATCAAACATTTTACCAAAATAAACTTGTTGCTACTGTTCACCAAAGCAATGAAATTACTAACTCTGCACCTTTTGCAGGAAAGACAATTGCTAAAGTAACTATTAAAAATGGAGTTGTAAGATTTACAAAGGGTGGTACACGTCAAAATCCTATATCAGCAAATAGAGTACTTGCATTGTTAGATGAACTAAAAGACAACGTATCTTTCAATGTTTCTATAGGCGTTATCACTCCATATAAAGGGCAAGCCAATTTGCTGCGAGCCTTTATGAAAGAGAAACGCAATTACCCTGCATCATATAGCAGCCAAATAAAGATAGGAACAGTACATACTTTTCAAGGATCTGAGTGTGACATTATTATCTTTGATATTGTTGATTGTTGTCAAACAACTGACGGAAAGAAAGCAAGTGTAGGAAGAATCTATAGTGGAACAGAGGGGGAACAACTACTCAATGTTGCAGTCAGCCGCGCCCGTCACAAACTCATAGTAGTAGGAGATATAGATTGGTTTATTAATTATGCTCCCGGAAATTCTGTTTCCAATAATACACTTCGTATTTTCAGGAATATATAATTGTTTCGTTATTTTTGTCGATATCTAATCACTCTATGTTTTTCCAATAACCAAGTAGATATTTTGTAATTGGAGGAAATTGAGTACCTTTGTAGTAGGAATCAGGACAGATAACCCAATTTGATAAGATTTACTATGCTGAATTTGACTATACCATCTTTTTCTGCTCCGCACGAATTGGATATCTGGTCTAACGATTATTTCCTGCAGTTGGAAGAACGAATTGTTTGGACGTAATCCTATAAAACACACTATATCATACATCACAAGTTCATTATCTTATCCTCGTCGTTGCCCCATTAAGCATTTGCCTTTTGAGTCTGCCCCGAATGGATTAGGAGCAATGCATATCCTGCCACAAACGGAAAGCGGTAGTACGCAAAAGAGACGGATTAGACATCAGAGTTCGTAATGAGCGAAGATTTCGCATATTGCGCTCTGAGTTAAGCCAAAGGTGCAGATACCCACCCTCGGCATATTTATTGTGCAAATGTTCGCACATGCGGGCGAACTGCCATTCAAAATCCGCAGTGGGATTGAGTTTGAGCCCGTATTGAAGTGTACGCAGGATGACTGTCTCCGGTTCCAATTGGCGATCGGCTTCTGCTACAATGGCTCCATATATGGTGCGAGGAGGATGTTTACTGCTCGCACGATGATCTTCGACGGCATCGCGCATTATTAGTAGTTGTTCCTCCGTAAACCACTCACGCAAGTGCTGGTCTGCCAGCAGTATTTCGCCCGAATGGATATGGTGAAATTCCCTGTCAACCGACAGACCAAGGTCGTGATAGGCGGCAATCGTATATGCCATATCCGTATCAGCCTGATGCTCTCGAGCGAGTTTGACGCTTTCTGCAATCACACTCTCGGCGTGGTCGCGCTGGTGTCCCTTGTCAAAAGCCGCATAGCGGGGAAGAATAGACTGCTCTATATATTCTACCAAGGATGACATAAAAAAGAATTAAGAATGACTACCCACCTATCTTAAGAAAAGGTCGCCCATAGCAGTAAAAGAGAAAAAGAATGAGAAAAACAACATTCATAATTCCTCATTCTTAATTCATAATTTAGCCCTTATCCGAGTCGTGATATCTTCTTCACTTCTTCTTCGTTGAGAAGTTTGATCTTGCGTCCGTCCACGCTTATCAACCCTTCTTGCGCAAACTGGCTGAGGGTACGTATGGCGTTGCTCGTGGTCATATTGCTCATATTGGCGAGGTCTTCACGGCTCATATACATCGAGAGCGTACAACCGTCTTCGTCCAAACCATAATTGTTTTTAAGCGTAAGCAGCGATTCTGCCAGACGTCCGCGGATATGTTTTTGGGTCAGGTTGATAGTCTGCAATTCGGCAACCGCCAGGTCGCGCGCCATCGCCACCATCATCTGGTAGCAGAATTCGCTGTTCTGGCGCAGCAAAGTCAAGAATACGGAAGCAGGAACCCGATAGGTTGTACATGGCTCGAAAGCACTGGCGCAGGAGGTAAAACGGTCTTCGCCGATAACGGCACGGTAACCGAACATATCGTATGGTTTGAGCAAACGGATTATTTGCGCACGTTGTCCGATACCCTCCTTATATATACGTACGCGGCCGCTGATCAACATCCACATATCACCGGCCATATCGCCTTCGCTATGGATCAGTTCGTTTTTCTTGTAGTTGACAATCTCTGCCTGCTCGCTGACCCATTCTTTTTCGTCGTCGGTGAGAACCTCCCAAATCGGGTTCAGTTCCCACATCTTTGCGTACGCTTCCTCTTTCTTCTTCATTACGTTGTTTCTAAGTGTTTCGATCGTAAAAAATGTTTCGATTGCAAAGATAACGTATTTCGGCGGATTGTGCAAGTGTTTTCTGTGTTTTGCAAGCGAAATATATGTTTTTCAACATAAAATCTTGCACATTCCGCGGAAATATAGTACCTTTGTGCGTTTATAAACCAAGAAATAATTAACCCTCTATAAATCATTTTTGTCGTGAAAGTGAACTACCTCAAACAGAGACACATCGGTCTCAGTGAGCAAGACGAGCAGCAGATGCTCGAAGTGATTGGTGCCGGATCGGTGGAGCAACTGATTGCGGAAACAATGCCCGAAGACATTCTGCTCAAGAAGCCGGTAGAATTGCCCGAACCGCTGACAGAGCAGCAGATGCTTGACTCGCTTAATGCTTCGGCGCAGGCTAATGTGCTGAACCGCAGTTACATCGGTCGCGGTTGGTACGGAACCATCACCCCATCGGTTATCCGCCGCAATGTGCTGGAAAACCCTGTTTGGTACACTTCCTACACACCCTATCAGGCGGAAGTGAGCCAGGGGCGTTTGGAGGCGCTGTTCAATTTCCAAACCATGATTTCCGACCTTACAGGGCTGCCTTTGGCGAACTGTTCGCTCTTGGATGAAGCCACTTCGGCTGCCGAAGCGGTTACGATGATGCGCAACCTGCGTTCGCGCGAGCAGGTGAAGAACGGGGTTTGCAAAGTGTTTGTGGATGAAAAGATTTTCCCTAACACATTGAGCGTTATGCAGACGCGTGCTGCCGGACAGGGGATTGAACTGGTCATCGGTCGGTATGCCGATTTCGAACCGACTGCCGACTATTTCGGCGCGATTGCCCAGTTGCCTAATGCTGACGGAGCCATTGAGGATTATACCGGTTGGATCGAAGACTGCCACGCCGCTGGGCTGAAAGTGGCTGTCGTGGCTGACTTGATGGCTATGGCACTGCTGCGTCCGCTCGATGCCGACATCGTATGCGGTACGGCGCAGCGTTTCGGTCTGCCGATGGGCTTTGGCGGACCTACGGCAGGCTATATGGCTACGCGCGACGAGTACAAACGCGACCTGCCCGGGCGTATTATAGGGCTTAGCAAAGATACCTACGGGCATCCCGCTTACCGTTTGGCTCTCCAAACCCGCGAGCAGCATATCAAACGCGAGAAAGCCACTTCCAATATCTGTACCGCCGAGGCGCTTTGTGCGATGATGGCGGGGTTCTATGGTGTCTACCACGGTGCAGAGGGCATACGCGAGATAGCCGAGGGAATCCACTCCAAGACCACCTATCTCAACGAGATGATTCAGGCGTACGGCTACCAACAGGAGAATACGGAGTTCTTTGATACGCTTAAGATAACCGCCTGTGAGAATGCCGGCTGGCAGACACAACTCAAAGAGAAAGCCGAAGCATTGGGCATTAATCTCTATTATGACCCTGCGGGCTGGGTGGGCATCTCGCTGGACGAGACCGTTACCCTCGACGATATGAACGACCTCATCGAACTTTTTGCCGAGGCAAGCGGCAATATGCCGCAGTATGAGGAAAGCGAAAGTGCTTTCGAAGGATTGTGGTCTATAGACGAGAGCCGTATCCGTGAGGTCGATTATCTGCGTGCCGGTGTGTTCCAAAAATACCATACCGAAACCGAGATGATGCGCTACATCAAGCGTCTCGACCGCAAGGACATCAGTCTTACCCACTCGATGATTCCGCTCGGTTCGTGTACTATGAAACTCAACCCCGCTACGGCGATGACCCCCATCACGTGGCCTGGTTTTACGGCTGTCCACCCGCTCGCTCCCGCCGATCAAACGGAGGGCTTCCGCGAGGTGTTGGACGAACTGGAGAAACAACTCTGCGCCATCACGGGCTTTGCGGCGTGCAACTTGCAGCCAACCTCGGGTGCCGCAGGCGAATATACCGGACTGATTACCATTCGCGATTTCTTGCAAAAATCAGGTCAGGCACAACGTAATGTGCTGCTTATTCCCGCTTCCGCACATGGTACCAACCCCGCTTCGTGCGTGCAGGCAGGTTTCGTGCCAGTGGTAGTCAAATGCGATGAGCAGGGCAACACCGACCTTGCCGACTGGCGTGAAAAAGCCGAGCAGAACAAAGATGTGTTGGCAGGCTGTATGATTACCTACCCCTCCACGCATGGCATCTTCGAGATGGCTATTCGTGAGATGTGCCGAATCATTCACGACAACGGCGGACAGGTCTATATGGACGGAGCCAATATGAATGCCCAAATCGGCTATACCAACCCCGCTTTCATAGGCGCCGATGTCTGCCACTTGAACCTGCACAAATCCTTTGCCAGCCCTCACGGCGGTGGCGGTCCCGGCGTCGGGGCTATCTGCTGTGCGGAACATCTTGTGGCGTCCATACCTACTGCTGACCACAACCGTGTTTCGTCAGCGTTGTACGGCAACGCCAATATGGCGTTCATCAGTTATAGTTACATCGCTATGATGGGCACCGAAGGACTGCGTGCGGCTACCGCAGCGGCTATCTTGAGTGCCAATTATATGGCTGCCAAACTGCGTGATGCCTATGGTGTTGTATATACGGGTACGCGCGGGCGCGTAGGGCATGAGTTGATTCTCGACTGCCGTCAGTTCCATGCTGTCGGTATCACCGAATCGGACATCGCCAAGCGTCTGATGGACTTCGGCTATCATGCGCCTACGCTATCTTTCCCTGTCCATGGCACGCTGATGATTGAGCCGACCGAGTCGGAGTCGTTGCAGGAAATAGACCGTTTCATTGATGCCCTGCTTACTATCCGTGAGGAAATCCGCGAGATAGAGCGTGGCGAAGCGGAACCCAAAGATAATGTGTTGGTTAATGCGCCGCACCCCGAGTACGAAGTGGTTGCCGATGAATGGAACCACTCTTATTCGCGTCGCAAGGCAGCCTATCCGACCGACTGGGTGGCGGAAAACAAGTTCTGGATTCCTGTCAGCCGTGTGGACAACGGTTTTGGCGACCGCAACCTCGTGGCAAAGTATCAATAATTAGGCATTGCAAGTCGGGTGGATGTCCTGTGGATGTCCTGTGGATAGCCATACATTGTGCATTACAAAGTAAGGTGGATATAAGGAGGATATAAGGTGGATAGCACATCGCTTTGCATGTTAATTGTTACTTGTTTTGCCGCCGTAGGCGAATAAGATTTATGGCAATTTATGGATGCTAAGACTAAGATTTACTTGGATTTCTTGCCGCTTGCGGCAAAGGAGAAACTCACACTGATTAACAGCGCATATTAATTGTTTGAATAAATGAAGCCGAGTGAACAACTCAAAGAGCACCTCCAGCAGTATCAGCGCATGAAACCGCTGATTGCTATCAAGGAGTATTTTATGATAGCCGTCTGCACTATCCCGTATGCGCTGTCGGTCAACCAGATTCTCGTGCCGCATACCATTGTCGGAGGTGGTCTTACCGGTTTGTGCGAGATTATCTATTTCGCCACGGGTACAGTCATACCTATTTGGCTGAGTTCGCTGGTGCTCAACTTGATACTGCTGGCTATTGCAGCATTCACCATCGGTTGGCGGTACTGTGTGCGAACGGTTTATGGCGTTTTTTGGCTCACTGTTTGGCTCAAATTAGTGCCTATCGCCTCCGAACCGATAGTGTCCGACCCGTTTATGGGCGTCATTTTGGGAGGTCTCTGTGTAGGGTCGTTCTTGGGCATTTTGTTCCTTAATAACGGTTCCACAGGCGGCACGGACATCATCGCTATGATTGTCAACAAGTACCACCACCTGCCTATGGGACGCGTGCTGCTTACGTGCGATATAGTCATCATTCTCTGCGCTTATTTCCTGCCCGATGTGCGCAGCGTGGAGAAGGTGCTGTTCGGTCTCTGCTATACGTTTATGTACTCTTCGGCGGTCGATTGGGTGATGAACCGTATGCGCCAATCGGTGCAGTTCTTCATTTTCTCCAAGAAATACAACGAGATAGCCGAAGCCATTATGACGCAGGTACCCCGTGGGGTTACGTTCCTCGAGGCGGAGGGCGGCTATTCCAAGCAACCTACCAAGGTCATCACCTGTATCGCCCGCCAGCATGAGTCGGCAAAGATTTTCCGTCTTGTCCGCTCTATCGACCCCGATGCCTTCGTGAGCCAAAGCAAAGTCCGCGGTGTCTTCGGTCAGGGTTTCGACTCCATCAAAGACAAAACCTGATTTGTTTTGTTCATTTTGTTATAGGATGCGCTTACCTTGCGCATAGGATAGAATTAAAAAGCAGTATAGTTTTTTTAGTCCGGTATATGTGATGTACTCTTGGGACGCGGACGCCTCGTCTGCGGTCGTTTGACGGTAGAGAAGTAAAATATAGAGTGAGAAGTGGATATGGTAGAGTGAGAAGTGGGTATGGGGACGATGCGTCCCGCGTCGTCAAACCATTATTATGGCTAAACCCCAAAGGCAAAGATTTATTCGGATTTCTTGCCCGTAAGGGCAAAGGAGTTATTATATCCTCTCCTTGTCCCGTGAGGTAAAACATCGGGGACACATCTTCTTTGCAGATGTAAAACGCAGAGAGGTCGCAGCGGCGACCTGACATAGTAATTATAATGGCGTCTTTTGACGCTTTGATCTTGGCATCTTTGAACGTAGGAAATTCAATAATGTTAGTCCAAGGCGAAGCAACAAGATACGCCTACATAGTGTGTATTCATATACACTTGTGCTGTATCCGAAAGGGTATGGCGTTTGTGTGTATCTACATACGGCGTAGGTTCTGTTGCTCGTTCCGACTAACAGGGTACATTCCTACGACCTAAAGATGCAGGACGAGATAACACTCGAACCTGCGCTTTTTTTATGTCTGCCAAGATTCAAACACAAACACGAATTATGGCAGAACAACAAGCCCCATCCGTACCAACTCCTCCTGCGCGGCAAGTCAAGTCGCGTGAGCGTGTGCAGCAGCATGGCGAAGTGTTTACCTCCGAAAGGGAGGTAAACGCTATGCTCGATCTGGTCAAGCACGAGACGGAGCGTATCGATTCCCGTTTCTTGGAACCCGCTTGCGGCGACGGCAATTTCCTTGCGGAGATACTGCGCCGCAAACTGTCGGTGTGCCGTCGCTTTGTGGAGCAAAAGAAAAACACCCGTCTCGAATACGAGAAGAACGCCGTCTTGGCAGTCAGCAGTATCTATGGTATCGAACTCCTGCGCGACAATGCGGAGACGTGCCGTGAGCGTCTGTTCCATATCTTTGAAACCGAATACCACAATCTCTATGGCGAAGCCGCGAAGCCCGAGTGCCTGCGCAGTATTCGCTATCTGCTTTCCAAAAACATTATCCAAGGCAATGCCCTCACCTACCACCGTGTGGACGAACCAGACAAGTGGATTATCATCTCCGAATGGAGTCTTCTCGGCGGCGGAATGATCAACCGCCGCGACTACGAATTCAGTTATATGGTAGGCAATACCGTCGGCACCGACCTGTTTTCGGACGAACCCTGCCAGACTTTCCCGCCTGTCCATTTCCTGCAACTCAACCCTCAATCCTACCATGAATAGAGAATATAACCCCGATGTACTCAACTGCATTGCCAACCTCAGCAATGACGAAGTCTTTACCCCTCCGCAGTTGGCAAACCAAGTACTGGATATGCTCCCGCAGGAGTTGTTCCGCAGTCCGGATACCACCTTTCTGGATCCGTTTTGCAAGTCGGGCGTGTTCCTGCGCGAGATAGTGAAACGCCTCGACCGCGGGCTGGCAAATGCCATTCCCAACCGCCAAAAGCGTATCGACCATATTCTGCACCGACAAGTCTTCGGTATCGCCCTTACCGAACTGACCTCGCTACTCAGCCGCAGGACGCTCTATTGCAGCAAGTCCGCCAACAGCGAACACAGCGTCAGTTATTTCGACAACCCGCAAGGGCATATCCTCTATACGCCTCTGCATCATACGTGGCAGAACGGCAAATGCAAGTACTGCGGTGCAAGCCGTGAGGTCTATGACCGCGGTACTGATGCCGAGCAGTATGCCTACCAGTTCATTCATACCGACAATCCCTCTAAAATCTTCAATATGACTTTCGACGTAATCATCGGCAACCCGCCCTACCAGTTGAGTTTTGGTTTGGAAGGTGCCAATAGTTCCAATGCCAAATCTATATACAACTTGTTTATATCGCAGGCAATACTACTTGCTCCGCGATATTTGGTTATGATTACTCCAAGTCGTTGGATGACAAAGACATCTCAAGGTATTCCCGAAAGTTGGGTAGACGAGATGTTATCAGCCAATCATTTTAGAGTAGTACATGATTTTGAAAGTTCAAATGATTGTTTTCCTGGTGTATCAATAATGGGTGGTGTAAGTTACTTTTTATGGGAAAAAGATTATATAGGAACGTGTATATACCATTATCATTATTCAGGAAACAAGAAAGAGGTTACTCGCGTGGCAAAATTAGATGCTTTTGATGCAGGTATTGTTGTTCGTGATCCTCAATCATATATGATATTGGAGAAGATAATTAAGATAGAGGGAGATTATTTTCAGAAATCGGAAAATAATTTTGAAGGACTTGTAAGTCCTAAGCATTATTTTGATGATAGCACTCTATTAACTTCCAACTGGAATGGTTATAGTAATGTTAAAGATAACATATATAGTATCAAGTACTATCTGAATATACACAATGAGCGTACTTATCGCTGGATAGCAGAAAAACAAATTCCGAAAAATAGGGAAACAAAGAATTTGCACAAAGTGTATATTCCTGCTGCTAATGGTTCAATGGATTTTGTATTAGGAAAACCATTTTATGGAGAGCCAAATAGTGTTTGTTCACAAACTTATTTGGTGATAGGGTACAATGCTAACTTGTCGAAAATAGAGTGTGAGAATATTATATCCTACATTAAAACACGTTTCTTCAGATATTTAGTTGGTATCAAAAAGAAAACACAGAATGGACCTCGTGGCGTTTATCAATTTGTCCCCCTCCAAGATTTCTCGCACCCTTGGACAGACGAAATGCTATACTCCAAATACCGTTTGTCCTCTCAAGAAATCGCCTTTATAGAATCCATGATCCGCCCTATGGATTGATTCGAATAGAAACATCTTTCCTAAAATAAAGGAAACTTTTTGCCAATGTTTCCTTTATTTAGGGAAACAATCAATTAAAACGTTAGATTAACCTATGGCAGCAAACGAATTATTACGCCGACAGGTGTCGGAACGCCCTATTATTTACGCCTATTCCGATACGCGTTATCCCAATATGCTCAAGGTGGGCTTTACCTCGCGCGACGTCGAAACCCGTATGCACGAGCATTACCCCACGTTGGTGCCGGGGCAGTCGTGGCACGTGGAGTTGGTTCGCTCCGCCATGCGGCAGGACGGCTCTGTTTTCTCCGACAAAGAGGTGCACCGTGTGTTGCGCAATGCGCATATCCCCAACCCCGAAGGCGAGTGGTTCTACTGCACTATCCGGCAGGTGGAGCAGGCGATAGCCGCTGTGGCAAACAACGAGACAACACTCCTTGCCCGCACACGCGATTTCCGTATGCGCCCCGAGCAGGCGGAGGCGGTTCGCAAGACAGCGGCGTATTTCCGTTCCTTTGCCAAAGACCCTGCCAACGAGGGTATGACGGCGCATTTTCTTTGGAATGCCAAGATGCGTTTCGGCAAAACGTTCACCGCCTATCAGTTGGCACGCGAGATGCGCTGGAAACACGTCTTGGTGCTGACATTCAAACCTGCCGTTAAGACCGCTTGGAAAGAGGACTTGCTTACCCACAAGGATTTTGCCGACTGGGTCTTTGTCGAAAAACAGGACAACCGCGAGTTCAACCATGTGGACTTGACGCAGCGTTTTGTCTGCTTCGCCTCGTTCCAGGACGTGCTCGGCACCAACAGCGTCGGTGGTATCAAAGCCACCAACGAGTGGATTCAGACCGTGCCGTGGGACTGTATCATCTTGGACGAATACCACTTCGGTGCATGGGGCAAGAACGCCAAAGAGTTCTACAACAAGCAGGATGTCGCCAACCGTATCATAGAGGAAACCCGCAGTCTCTATGCCGAAGATGCGTCTTCCCGCAAAGAATTGGAAATTCGCGAGACGTTTGACGAAGAACTGATGCCGCTTCAGACCCGCTATTATCTCTATCTGTCGGGCACGCCCTTCCGTGCCATCGCGAGCGGTGAGTTTATCGAGGAGCAGATTTTCAACTGGACGTACTCCGATGAGCAAGCCGCCAAAGAGGCGTGGCAAGGGGCGGACAATCCCTACAAAGCCCTGCCGAAAATGGTTATGCTCACCTACCAACTCCCCGAAAAAATACGCGAGGTGGCGGAGCAGGGCGAGTTCAACGAGTTCGACCTCAACGAGTTTTTCCGTGCCGAGAACGACCGGTTTATCCACGAGGAGTATGTGCAGAAGTGGGTGGATCTGATTCATGGTGCCTATACGGAAAACATTGTTTCCGACCTCAAACTGGCGGCGGAGAAACCGCCAATGCCTTTCTCCGATGCCCGCTTGCTGGACTATCTGCGCCATACCTATTGGTTCCTGCCCTCCGTTGCGGCTTGCCGTGCGATGGTGCACTTGCTCCGCAAGCCCGTGAACAACAAGTTTTTCGAGCGTTTTCATATCATCGTGGCGGCAGGCAGCGAGGCGGGTATGGGTGCCGATGCCGTTCTGCCCGTATATGCCGAGATGGGCAACCCGCAGGAGAACTACACCATTACGCTTTCGTGCGGCAAACTCTCTACGGGCGTTACTGTCAAGCCGTGGACGGGTATTTTTATGCTCCGTAATTCGTCCTCGCCGGAGACCTATTTCCAAGCCGCTTTCCGTGTGCAGTCGCCGTGGACTATGCGCAACGAGTGGGGCGAAGAGGTCGTCCTGAAGCCGCTCTGCTATGTGTTTGATTTTGCCCCCAACCGTGCCTTGCGCCAAGTGGCGGAGTATAGTTGCCGTCTGAGCGTCAATGACCACAACCCCGAGCAGAAAGTGGCGGAGTTTATCCGTTTCCTGCCTATCCTTGCCTACGACGGCAGCAGTATGAAGCAGATTGATGCGGCGGGTATCTTGGATATGGCTATGTCGGGTACTACGGCTACTCTACTGGCACGCCGTTGGGAGAGTGCGTTGCTGGTCAATGTGGACAATGGTACGCTCAACCGCCTGTTACACAGTCCCGATGCTATGCAGGCACTGATGAATATCGAGGGGTTCCGTGCGCTCAACCGGGACATCGAAACCATTATCAACAAGTCCGAAACGGTAAAAAAAGCCAAAAAAGAGAAGGGCGAGAACCTGACACCCCGGGAGAAAAAACAACTGAGCGAGGAGGAGAAAGAATACAAGTCCAAACGCAAGGAGATACAGGAAAAACTCATCAAGTTTGCCACCCGTATCCCCGTCTTTATGTACCTGACCGACTACCGCGAATATACGCTCTATGATGTAATCCGTCAGTTGGAACCCGACCTATTCCGCAAGGTCACGGGCTTGACGCTGCATGATTTCGACTTGTTGGTCTCGCTCGGAGTCTTCAATCGCGAACTGATGAACGATGCCGTCTATAAGTTCAAACGCTATGAGGACGCGTCTCTGGTCTATACGGGTATCAATACCCACGAAGGCGAGAACATCGGCGGTTTTGATACCGTCATATCCGCCGAGACCTACCAATCACAAGTCCCTGTCTTTCACCCCGAACAGACAGAACTGCCCGAAATGCCCTCCAATCATCAACCCGTAAAGGTAGCATCCGGGGACGCGGGCGCCTGTAGGATTCCCGCAAGCACCGGGGACGCGGGCGCCCCGCCCGCGGTAGTATCTGCCCACAAAGAGCAAGAGCCATCCGCCCCGTGGCTGTCTTTGCAAATCGGGGATAATGTAACCCATCGTTCCCTTGGCAGCGGCATCATCACCTCTATGGATAACACCTATATAAAAGTACGTTTTGTAAATACAGAAAAGAAATTCTATTTCCCGGGGTGTTTCGAGAAAGGCTATTTCATAATGCCCTGATTGCTATAAACACAGGTGGATGTCAGGTGGTGAAGCGTAAGGCGGGTGTGCGTAGCACACTGAGCGCCGTAGCGACACGAAGCCCTGTGGGCTGAGTAGAACTCCTTATAGCAGGTGGATACCCTGAAAAACATTGCGCATTTGCATTACGCTTGCACAATTCTATTTTTTTTGTTACCTTTGCGGACTGATAAGATGTATGTTCAACCCACAGACAACACCACAACATGAAAGACAGAAGGGAATACATTATCACAAAGGCGATGGAGTTGTATGCGCTCAACGGCTACAACAACGTTTCCATCACCGACTTGCAGATTGCGCTCGATATGGGGCGCGGGACGTTGTACTACTATTTCAAGTCGCAGGACGAGTTGTTCCAGGTTTGTATGGAGCGTTATTTTATGCGTCCGAAACAGCAGGCGTTGCAGCAGCCCGATACCATTCTCGTTCCCGATATGATACAGGCTATGCTCGGCTATCTGGATAGTCTGCAAGACGCCCTGCAAACCTTTGAGAACAAAAACATCAACACGACCAATGTGGTGAATCTGATGTTCACCGCCTACAATCTTTTTCCCCTGCTCTCCCGCAAAGCCAAACGGCTCTATACTGCCGAGATCGAACTTTGGAAAAAGGCTATCCGCAACAGTATCCGTGCAGGGCAAGTTCGCTCAGGTGTAAACATCGACTTGCTGGCACTTATGTTCACCCATGTCAAAGACGGCTACGACAGCGGTCAAAACGGTGAAACTATGGACTTTAACATATTCCCCCAACAGTACAACTACCTGTACGAATTAATCAAACCGCTACCAACTAATCAGCAAAGTGGTCTTTAAGGACTTTAAGCACCTTAATGACCTTAATGACCTTAATGACCTTAATGACCTTTCCCCCCTAATAATCTTATAGATATGCGGTTTGTATGTCGTATTTTTTCACTTGAACAGTCGTTCAGTTAAAAAGCAGTACCTTTGTGGCTGTACAATGCGTAATTCATAATTCGTAATTCGACATTCATAATTATATATAGTATGGCAACGAAACATTATTTGGAGTTCCTGCAAGGAACGATGAAGAAACGTTGGAACGAGTTGGCTCTTGCCGACTTGGACAGCGATAACAAGTACACGTATGCTCATTTGGCAGAACAAATTGAGCGTTTGCACGCTACTTTCGAGGCGCTCGGTATCAAAGAGGGCGACAAGGTGGCTCTCTGCGGACGCAACTGCGCCAACTGGGGCGTTACGTTCCTCGCTATCGAGACCTACAAAGCGGTGGCTGTCAGTATCCTGCCCGATTTCACCGGTGAGGGTATTCAGAACCTGGTCAACCACTCCGAGGCAAGCCTGCTCTTTGTGGGACCCAACGTAAAGAAGAAAGTGCAGTTTGATACAATGCCTGGTCTTAAAGCGATGGTCTTTATGGACGATTTTTCGCTTGTGGCGGCAAAAGACGAGGAGACCGCCAAAGCCTTTGAGCAATCGGGCGACCTCTTCGCCCAGAAATACCCCAAGGGCGTACAGAAAGAAGACCTCCACTACCCGACCGACAACATCAACGAGTTGGCACTGATCAACTACACATCGGGTACTACCAGTGCACCGAAGGGCGTTATGCTTAGTCATTTGAACCTTAGCGGAAACGTGGAATTCGCCTGCAATCGTATTCCCCACCGTCCGGGCGACCGCGTTCTATCGATGCTGCCTATCGCCCACATGTTCGGCTTGATGTTCGAGTTCCTCTATCAGGTGTGCGATGGTGCTGAGGTCTATTTCCTTACCAAAGCCCCCACCCCATCCACGCTGATGAAGGCGTTTGCACAGGTACATCCGTTTATGATCCTTACCGTGCCGCTCGTTATCGAGAAAATCGTCAAGAAGAGCGTGCTGCCGGCTATCAACAAACCCGCCATGAAGGTGCTGTGGCATACACCCGGTGTCAATATCATTATCCGAAAGAAAGTGAACGAGAAACTGATGACGGCTTTCGGCGGACAATTGCGCCACCTGATTATCGGCGGTGCCGCCCTCAACCAGGAAGTGGAGCAGTGCCTCAAAGACATCAAGTTTGTCTATTGCGTGGGCTATGGTATGACCGAGTGCGGTCCGTTGATTTCGTACGAAGACTGGTTCCGCTTCAAGTTCCACTCCTGCGGCAAAGACCTGCCACAATGCCATGTGCGCGTCGATTCGGAAGACCCGCAGCATAAAGAGGGCGAACTGCAGGTGAGCGGCATCAACGTTATGATGGGCTACTACAAGAACGAGGAAGCCACCAAGGCGGTCTTCACCGAAGACGGTTGGATGCGCACGGGAGACCTCGGTATCATTGACAAAGACGGCAATATCTTTATCAAAGGCCGTTGCAAGAATATGATTCTCGGTCCTTCGGGTCAGAACATCTACCCGGAGGAAATTGAGGACAAACTGAATAATATGCCTTGCGTGGTAGAGTCGGTCGTAGTGGATCGTGGTGGTGGCAAACTCGTTGCCCTCGTCTTCCCCGACAACACTCCCGAAGGCAAGAAACTGCTCCATGGTGCCAACAACTTCAACGAATTGATGGAGCAGAACCGCAAGGAACTGAACAAACAACTCCCGCAGTACAGCCAAATCACCGCTATCGAACTGGTAGCCAACGAGTTTGAGAAAACTCCGAAACGCTCTATCAAGCGTTTTATGTACAAGTAATTTCTGCTTTTTATAGTTCTTTTGTAAGGCGTATCCTTTTCTCATAGTATTTGCAGCCTATGCTGCAAAATACTATGAGCAGGGTATGACTACACCCTTATTGTCTCTTTTTCTGCTTCCTACCCCGCACGCAATAAGGGTAATAATGGTTATCTATAACAACGCCTCTAACCAAATAAAATTTATAAAATAAGATGAAAAAGACAGCATTTATCCTATTGGTATTTCTTTCTTGTATAATTACCGGTTGCCATCAATTCATAGAACCAAATGTGCAAATAGGTGCAACCACCTTGTCCGTTGGAGATACCACATTTTTAGAGTGGAGCAATGTTAAATCTTTCCATGTAAACTTATTGCATCCGGAAGATTCTATATGTGTACTGATGGATTCTACAAGCAATTCTATGAAAATATATGCTAATAAACCGGGAAACGATACATTATTTATATCCTATGACTTCCTGTATAGAGATGCATCTGGAGCACCCGGACATCAAGGATTAGATTTTATCACTGTTTTGCCAAAAGAATAAAATAATATGAAAAAGACTATTTTTTATTGGCATCGGTTGTATGCTTGGCTTCATGTGAATACAAACGCCCGGAGATAATTGTCGGAACGAACACCCTAACAGTAGGTGAAGAAACTATTATCGAGGTAAAACACCCACGCGTACGAGATATTTCATTTACATTGCTCCATGCTGAAGATTCAATTTGTACTTTAAGCGACCGTACAAAAAAAACAATAATAGTACACGCCAATAAAGTCGGTATAGATACTATTGAGGTGGATTATGTTTATACCCAAAGTATCTATGCCTATGGGGAATTCGAAATACGTTCCTATCACCGTTTTGCCGAAAGAATAACCAGCTATAGCCTTGCCACAAGGCGCATTTTTCGCTCCCTGTTTTGGGCGAGTCTCGGAGCAGGGAGTTTTTCTCTTGAAATCAATGCTATAGCGGCTATTCGCTATAGGCAAATATAAAAAGGTATTAGTTATGACAAAGATTAAAGGAAAGAATGTCCTCATCACAGGTGGGGCATCCGGTATCGGAAAGATTATGGGGCGCATCTGCTTGGAGAAAGGTGCTGCAAACTTGATTATCTGGGATGTAAACCCCACATCGCTGGAAGCGACAAGCAAAGAACTCAGCCAGTACGGCGCAGTAAGCACGTATCAATTGGACATCACCAACGACGAGCTGGTCGTAGAGACCTATCGTCAGGTGCTGGCACGGTTTGAGCGCATCGGCGTACTCATCAACTGCGCGGGCATCGTGCGCGGCAACAAGACATTCAACCACAACACCATTGCCGATGTGCGCCTCACGTTCAATGTGAACAGTATCGCCCCGATGGTGCTTTCGCTCCAAGCCCTGCAACCGATGCTTGATCTCAACGAAGGTCATATATGCAATATCGCTTCCGAAGCAGGTATGATTTCCAACCCGAAAATGACGGTCTATGCCGCCAGCAAATGGGCGGTCATCGGCTGGAGCGACTCGCTGCGTATCGAACTGAGCGAGATGAAAAAGAATGTCCACGTTACCACCATCGCCCCATACTACATCAATACGGGTATGTTCGACGGTGTGGAATCGCCTATTTTTCCTATCCTCGACCCCGAAAAAACTGCCAAGAAGATCATCCGTGCCATCGAGCGCAACCAAGACTTCTGCGGACTGCCATGGGGCTTCCATTTCGTACGCTTTATGCAGGGTATCTTGCCTACAAAACTGTTTGATTTTGTGTTTGGTACGGTTTTTGGTATCTTCAAGGCAATGGATCATTTTACCGGACGGAAATAAACCCGTTTCGCAGCAACTTACAAAATTACACACTTACAAATTTACAAATTGAGTCCCATGGATATAGAGCAAATACACGATGCGCAAAAGGCATTTTTCCGCTCGGGCGAAACGCTCGACTATGCCTTTCGCCGACAGATGTTGCAGCGTCTGGAGAGTGCCTTGCACCAATACGAAAAGGCTCTGACCGATGCGCTATGGGCTGACCTCCACAAGTCGTATGAAGAAGCCTATCTCACCGAGATCAGTATCGTCTATGGCGAGATTCGCAACCATCTGCGCCACTTGCGCCGGTGGATGCGCCCCGTGCGCAAGCCGTCGCCGCTGAGTATATTCCCCGCACGAAGCAAAGTCATCACCGAGCCGCTCGGCAACGCGCTGATCATTGCGCCGTGGAACTACCCCGTGCAACTCCTGCTCAATCCGCTCGTCGGGGCTGTCTCGGCGGGCTGTACGGCTATGCTCAAACCTTCGCCCTACGTGCCGCACGTGTCGGCTGTATTGAGCGAGATGATTCGCACCACGTTTTCCGAGGAATATATCGGTATTGTGGAGGGGCACCGCGATGTCAATACCGCACTCTTGGCACAACGTTGGGATCTGATTTTCTTTACCGGCAGCCCCGACCTCGGCAAGAAAGTAATGCTTGCTGCCGCCAAACACCTCACCCCTGTCGTGCTGGAATTAGGCGGTAAGAGCCCTTGTATCATCGACCGCGACGCCGACCTCCCCATTGCCGCCAAACGTGTGGCTTGGGGCAAATCGCTCAATGCGGGACAAACCTGTATTGCCCCCGATTATCTGCTCGTTCACGCCGATGTACGGGACGAGTTTCTGCGCCTGTTGAAACAGGAGTTTGAGAACCTGCTCGGCAAGGAACCGCAACTGAGCCGCCATTTTGTGCGTATTGTCAGCGACCGTGCGTTTGAGCGTCTCTCTGGGTATCTGCAGGACGGCACCGTCTATTATGGTGGCAAGACCGACGTGCGTGAACGCTATTTCTCGCCCACCATCCTCACCGATGTACGTCCCGACAGCCCCGTGATGCAAGAGGAAATCTTCGGTCCTATCTTCCCCGTTCTCACTTTCACCGACTTGCAGCAAGCCGTTGATTTTATTACGAATAAGGAAAAACCGCTCGCACTCTACTACTTCGGCGAACAAGGTAAGCGGATTTTGAAACATACCTCCGCAGGCGGCACGTGTATCAACGACACCATTATGCACATCGTCAACGACCATATTCCCTTTGGCGGTGTGGGCAACTCGGGTATGTCGGCATACCACGGCAAGGATTCCTACCTGGCGTTCAGCCACCGGCGTGCGGTCGTTACCACCCCCACTTGTCTCGACCTGCCCTTCCGCTATATGCCCTACTCGCTGTTCAAGTGGGTGAAAAAGATTCTGTAACAACACCGCCCATACTCTCTTCAACGGGTTGCCCTATTCTGTTATGGCAACCCGTTTCTTTTTCTGTAAAACAAGTATGCAAAAAATATGCATTATATTCAATTCCTATACTTCATAATACCAATTACGTAGAAAAGACGTAGAAAGGACGCAGAAAGAATTGGTTTTTTAGGGAAGTATATGCCACTTTTTTATGCAGTTTATGCATATATTTATGCAATTTGCATAGAGGCATTATTCCCATCTCACCACAGAAAAACAAATAATTGTTTGCACATCTTGTTTTTTCTTATTACCTTTGCACACGAAACCTAAACAAAACCTTATTATGAAAACAAGAACTTTCTCACTGATTGTTCTCTTGGTGGCGTTGCCGTGGATAGGTGCAAACGCCAAGCCCAAGGAGAAACAACCGCAAACCGACCGTCAGTATTGGTGCAGTCTCGCCTACCAAATGGCACAACCCGTATTGGAAAATATGGCGAAAGGCGAACTGCAAAAGAATATGCAGACGGAGTTCAGCCCCACTTTTGATGACCGCGACCGCAGAGTGCTCTATATGGAGTGCTTCGGCAGACTGATGGCAGGTATTGCCCCGTGGCTGTCCCTGCCCGATGACGATTCTGCCGAAGGATTGCAACGCAAGCAGTTGCGCGAATGGGCGTTGGCATCGTACCGCAATGCCGTTGATCCTGCTAACCCCGATTATCTCTGTTGGGGTATCACGGGGCAGAACCTTGTGGACGGAGCCTATATTGCCGAGAGTTTTCTGCGTGCCTACGATGCCCTTTGGCTGCCGCTCGACAGCCTCACCAAGGCGCGTTACATCCACGAGTTCCAACAACTCCGGCACATTGACCCGCCTTACACCAACTGGCTGCTTTTCTCTTCTACCATCGAGAGTTTCATCGCCAAAGCAGGCGGTGACTACGATGCCTACCGTGTCAATTCCGCTTGCCGCAAGATGGAAGAATGGTACGTCGGAGACGGATGGTATGCCGATGGTCCAGTCTTCTCATTCGACTACTACAGCAGTTATGTCTTCCACCCTATGTATCTTGAGACCCTGCAGGCTATGGTGGATGCCAAAGCCGATACCCGCCTTGACTATCAAAAATACTACGACCGCGAACTCTTGCGCTGTCAGAAATATGCCATTGTCCTGGAACGGTTCATCTCGCCCGAAGGCACGTTCCCTGTTATCGGGCGCAGTATTCCCTATCGTATGGCGGCATTACAGCCATTGGCACTGATGGCTTGGTACCAAACCCTCCCCGAAGAACTCGGCAACGGACAAGTACGTGCGGCGCTTACACGGGTAATGCATCGTATGTTTGACGGACAGAAAAATTTTAACGAAGGAGGGCATCTGACTATCGGTTTCTGCGGTTCGCAGCCGAACATAGCCGATTGGTACACCAACAACGGCTCGCTCTATATGACCTCTCTGGCATTTATGCCGCTCGGTCTGCCTGCCAACCACCCCTTCTGGACAGATGCGCCGCAACCGTGGACACAGGTCAAAGCATGGAACGGCGAAGCCTTCCCCAAAGACCATGCTTGGAGAGACCGAATACAAACCGCTGACAAATGGTAAAATCAAACGTTAACGTATAATTAACCATTTATTCTAATTGGACGTACTTATGAAAAAGATATTTTTGAGTATAATTGCAATGGCAGCATTGCTGCCCGTCTTCGCCACCGATTGGACACCGCAACAAGTAGAAAACCTGATCCGTCGTGTGAACGCCCATTGGCAAACCAACCATCCCGCAGAAGTGCGCTCGTTCTGGGACAATGCAGCCTACCATACAGGCAATATCGAAGTATATAAGTTGCTGCAGGACAAACAGATGCTGGACTACTCCACCCGTTGGGCGGAATACAATCATTGGAGCGGAGCCACAGAGCAAGACCCGCAAAAATGGAAATACAAGGAATATGGAGAAGGGCAGGACTATGTTTTGTTCGGCGACTGGCAGATATGCTTTCAGACCTATATAGACCTCTACAATATGGCGGGCGACAATGCCCCTGAGAAGATGGTTGCCCGTGCCAAGGAAGTGATGCACTACGAGGCGTACTCCACCCCGACCGACTACTGGTGGTGGTGCGATGCACTCTATATGGTTATGCCCGTTATGACCAAGATGTTCCGCCTGACGGGCGACACCGCTTATCTCGACAAACTATATGTCAACCTGCTCTACTCCGACAGCATCATGCTTGACCGGGAGACAGGGCTTTACTACCGCGATGCCCGCTATGTCTATCCGCAGCACACTACCGCCAACGGCAAGAAAGACTTCTGGGCACGGGGCGACGGTTGGGTCCTCGCCGGACTTGCCAAAGTGCTGCAAGATCTGCCTGCCGACTATCCGCACTATGCCTTCTTTGCAGACAAATTCCGCCGTTTGGCACGCACCGTAGCCGATACACAACAGCCGGACGGCTACTGGACACGCTCCATATTAGACCCCGCACACGCCCCGGGCTATGAGACCAGCGGCACTGCGTTCTTCACGTATGGTATCCTATGGGGAATCAACAACGGCTACTTGGACAAAGCCGGCTATGCGCAAACGATTGACCGTGCGTGGACATATCTCACCCTAACCGCCCTGCAGCCTTCGGGTGCAGTCGGATACGTGCAACCCATCGGCGACCGCGCCATACTGGGGCAAACACTCAACACGTATTCGGAAGCCAACTTTGGCGTAGGTGCTTTCCTGCTTGCAGCCTGCGAGTATTATCGCTATATTGCGCAATAGTTATTTGTCGGTTTGCTGTATTAACTTGGAAACCAAACGGTAAAGCGTACGGAGATCTTCGTTTGGAAGAATGGAAACGTGATGCTGCATCACGTTTTCATCTCCACGGCGGGCAGGACCGGTCTGTGCCTCGTATGGTGAGAGGGTGTGTATTTTCTCTGCCGTTTGGTCAATAAGCGGCAAGAGGGCTTGGAACGGAATGCTCGTGCCACGCAGTATGCCGGCGGCTATGGCATACATCTCATTGGTGAAATTGTTGGCAAACACCCCTGCCAGATGCAGGCGTTCACGGTCGTGCTGGTTCGCCTCGTAGATACGCGGCGTGAGCGTTTGCGCAAGGGTATAGATGGCACTGATGTCGTCGATATTGCGCCCCTCGATAAAGACAGGAATAGTAGTAAAATCTTCTATAAGGTGCGTCTTGCTGAAACTCTGGAAGAAATAGAGAATACCCGCATGCGGTTTGTCGTCGCCGAATACCGACAGCGGCATAGTACCCGATGTATGGAGGTGCAACGCACGCGGTGCATATACCTGTGCAGCCACCTGCTCCAACGCCTCGTCCCGCACGGCGTAGATAAACACGTCCGACTCGGGCAGAGCGTCCAGCCCGACCCTGCTTGATACCATCTCGGCACGCACACCGTTCTTCTCAAAGGCATACAGCAGATTGCACGCCACATTGCCCTGCCCGACAATGGTAATTCGCATATTCCTATATGGTTAGATTCTTGTAAAACTCAGTAACCGCCACGATACCGTTCTCCCATGTTTCGAGGTCCATCGACTCGTTTGGCGAGTGGATGGCATTCTGCTCCAAACCGAAGCCCATGAGAATCGTCTTCACACCAAGAATTTGCTCGAAAGAAGAGATGATTGGAATACTACCCCCTCGGCGGGCAGCCAGCGGACGTTTGCCGAAAGCCACCTCAAAGCCCTTCTCGGCAGCCTTGTAAGCGGGTATGTCAATGGGGCAGACATAGCCCTGACCACCGTGCATAGGCGTTATTTTTATGCGCACGCCAACGGGTGCGATGTGCTGTATATAGTCGATAAACGCCTGACTGATACGCTCATGATCCTGGTTCGCTACCAAGCGGCAACTGACTTTGGCAAAGGCTTTGGACGGGAGAACGGTCTTGCTGCCCTCGCCCGTATAGCCGCCCCAGATACCGCAGATGTCGAACGACGGGCGGCAGGAGTTGCGCTCCAACGTGGAATAGCCCTCCTCGCCAAAGGTGGCATCCACATCAATAGCGCGGCAGTATGCCGCCTCGGAGAACGGTATTTGCGCTATCATCTCCCGCTCGGCGGCGGGGATGGGCAGCACATCGTCGTAGAAATGAGGGATGGTGATGCGCCCGTGCTTGTCCACCACCTGCGCCAGCATCTCGCAAAGGGCGTTGATGGGGTTCTTGACGGCGCCGCCGAAATGCCCGCTATGCAGGTCGCGGTTAGGTCCATCCACCTCGATTTGCCAGTATGCCAGTCCGCGGAGCCCCGTAGTGATTGAGGGGGTGTCCTTGCCAATCATCGAGGTATCGCTGACCAGAATAATGTCGCACGCAAGAAGTTCTTTGTGCTTGTGTAGGAATGCCTCAAGAGACGGGCTGCCGATTTCCTCTTCGCCTTCGAAGATAAACTTCACACGACACGGCATAAGCCCTTCGCGCACCATATACTCGAAGGCTTTGGCTTGTATCATCGCCTGCCCCTTGTCGTCATCAGCACCGCGGGCATAAAGACGACCGTCGCGGATATCCGGCTCCCACGGATTGGAATGCCACTGGTCAAGCGGCTCCACAGGCATAACATCATAGTGCGCATAAACAAGGACTGTCGGGACGCGCTTGCCTTCTTGGATATCGGGTGTGTACTCGGCATAGACAAAAGGATTGCCGTCTGAGGGCATCACCTCGGCTTTTTGGCAACCTGCCGCCAGCAGCAGTTCGCGCCAACGCTCGGCACAACGCTGCATATCAGCCTTATGCTCGGGCTGGCAACTGACACTCGGAATACGGATCAGACTCGCCCACTCCTCACGGAATCGGGAGCGATTGGCGGCAATGTACGAACGGACATCCATGGCAATTATGAATTTGATGAATGATGAATTACTAATTTGATAGTGCTTTATCTGAATTTGTGGGCGAAGCCGATAGAGAGGAGTTCACGAAACTGCATCTTGGCTTTCTCGTCGCCCGTATAAATAACGGTATTATCGTAGCGGGGATGGAGCATCACACGCGCAGAGAAGAAACGGTTGATAATAAAATCACAGTTCACCTCCAGGTCTAACTCCACCTTTTTATAGTTGGTGTACATATAGAACTTGGTCTCCAAAGCAATCTCCCGCACGGGTTTCCAGACATACTCCACACGGACGGAAGAACCCACATCGTTGAGTGTCTTCTGCCCGACTGGAATACTGTAGTCGGTTTGCTTCATATTGGTGGTGTCGCTCACATGCACCAACTTGTACGCCAGCGGCGAGAAAGAGATACTCAGTCCTGCCACCGGTTTATAATCCAAACCCAAGGCCAGGTTCAGGCGCACAGGCGAGAACGGGGCAGACTTTTTCTCACGGGTGTTCGCCTTGTAGGTATTGAACAAGCGTGTCTCGAACTCCGCCGAGAACGAATAGAAGAGTTTGTTGCCGATAGCCTTGTAGTTGGCTTTGGAATAAAGGCGGAAGAGGTCGTCGGTAGTATTGATCTTGCGGAGCGAGTCGCCGCTGACAGTAGAACCGCCCGCACGCCATTCACCCGTATTCTCCCAAGTGAACCGTTCGCTGTAATATCCTGCCGTTCCTTTGAAAATACTGAGCACCGCAAAAGAGGACGATCCGCCCTGATACCAGTTGGGCGAAACATAGTTCTGGGTCAGTTGCACCATTATCTTCGCCTCTTTGCGCCACGGACTGCGCATATCACGAATGGCACGCAATACTTCGTTGCGGTCTTCTTCGGCATCCTTGACAAGCGATTTCTTTGCTACCACCACCATCGGCACATCATGCACTTCCTCGCGCAAACGGGCGTTTACTTCCTTGAGCGAATCGAGTTCAACCGAGTCGCGGTGGGCTTGAGCCAAAAGCGAATCACGTACCAGTATCTCCGCCACGGTGAGTTGTTGCTCCAGACTGTCGTTCTCGTATAGTTCGCGCCCTTGCTTGGCAACCAACTCAAGCAGGAGCGCATCCAAATCGGCAGTAGAAGACTGATCTTGCAGGCGGATAGTATCCGGTTCGATACCCGCATAACCGTCTGCTACTAAAACAGAATCTTGTGCCGCCCAAAGAGAGACAGCACAAGACAGAAAACATACAATGACGCTTATAAATCGTCGCATAAACATAAGAACGTTAATTATCGTGTAATTAAACGTTGATTATTCAGGGACATATAATGAACCATATAATTGAACCATTAATTGTTCGCTTTGTGGTAAATTATTAAATAAGATTATATTTTGCAGGTAATGCGGGCAGGACAAAAACAGGCTATCCCCCCGACATCCACCCGACATCCACCTTACTTATTCAAAGCGAAGCACCCTACGCTATCAATAATGTATTTTAACCCATCCGGCTTTCGATACACATTTTTTAGAGTGCACTGTTATCCAAACGACCATGGCATTGCTTGTATTTCTTGCCGCTGCCGCAGGGGCACGGGTCGTTGGGACGCGGTTTCTTTTCTACGTGAATCGGTTCGGGGCGTTGCACCTCGCGGGTATCGCGCCCTGCGGCTGCCGCCTGTCCGCTCTGTTGTGCGGCACGTGCGACAGAGTCTTTCTGCGTACGGTAGCGGGAGTAGTCCTGACGGCGTTGCTCCTGTGCCTGGCGTACCTCCTCGGGATTGGCAGTAGGAATCTGCCCGCGGAGCAGGATAGCAATAGCACGGCGGTTGAGCGCGTCCAGCATACGGCGGAAGATACCAAACGACTCCAGTTTATATATAAGGAGCGGATCTTTCTGCTCGTAGGAAGCGTTCTGCACGCTCTGTTTGAGGTCGTCCAACTGGCGGAGGTGCTCTTTCCACTCGTCATCGATGACATAGAGCAACATACGTTTCTCGAACTCACGCACCACTTCGCGGGAATCCGATTCGGCGGCTTTCTTCAGATTGACAGCGATATTATAGACTTTCTTGCCGTCGGTGATCGGGATCAGGATGTTTTCGTACATCTGCCCTTTCTCCTCATATACCTTCTGGATAACGGGGTTAGCCACCGACATCAGTTTGTCCATACGGCGTTTGAACATATCCAGCGCCGCTTCGGCGAGTTGCTCGCTCAATGCGGCAGGTTTGCTGCTGCGGAAAGTCTGCTCGTCGAACGGTACCTCCATCGCAAAGGTCTGCATAACCTCGAATGTCAGTCCTTCGTAGTCGCCTGCTTCGCGTGCGTCGGCAACAATAGCCTCGGCGGTGTCGTAGATCATATTGGTGATATCCACACCGATACGCTCGCCCATCAGAGCGTGGCGGCGTTTGGCATAGATGACATTACGCTGCTGGTTCATCACATCGTCGTACTCGATCAGGCGCTTGCGGATACCGAAGTTGTTCTCCTCCACCTTTTTCTGCGCACGCTCGATAGAACTGGAGATCATCGAGTGCTCGATCATCTCGCCTTCTTGGAAGCCCATCTTGTCCATCACGGCTGCGATACGCTCCGATCCGAACATACGCATCAGGTCGTCCTCCAGCGATACATAGAAAACGCTGCTACCCGGATCGCCCTGACGACCGGCACGACCACGCAACTGACGGTCCACACGACGGCTCTCGTGGCGCTCGGTACCGATAATAGCCAGACCGCCTGCGGCTTTCACCTCCGGCGTGAGTTTGATATCCGTACCACGACCTGCCATGTTCGTTGCGATAGTAACCACTCCCGGGCGACCGGCTTGTGCCACAATCTCCGCCTCGCGCTGGTGCAACTTGGCGTTCAGCACATTGTGCGGTATCTTGCGCAGGTTGAGCATACGGCTCAGCAACTCGCTTATTTCCACGCTCGTGGTACCTACAAGCACCGGGCGACCTGCGCCTACGAGGGCGACAATCTCGTCAATGACGGCATTGTATTTCTCGCGTTTGGTGCGGTAGATACGGTCGTTCATATCGATACGTGCGATGGGTTTGTTGGTCGGGATGACCACCACATCGAGTTTGTAGATATTCCAGAACTCGCCCGCCTCGGTCTCGGCGGTACCGGTCATACCTGCGAGTTTGTTGTACATACGGAAATAGTTCTGGAGCGTAATGGTGGCGAAAGTCTGGGTTGCGCCCTCCACTTTCACGTTCTCCTTGGCCTCTACCGCCTGGTGCAGACCATCTGACCAGCGGCGGCCCTCCATGATACGTCCCGTCTGCTCATCAACGATCTTCACCTCGTTGTTGTCGATGATATAGTCCACATCTTTTTCAAACAGCGTGTAGGCTTTGAGCAACTGGTTGACCGTATGCACGCGCTCCGACTTGATGCTGTAGTTGGTCATAATGTCGTCCTTGCGCTGCTGTTTCTCTTCGGCGGACAGGGCGGCGTTGTTCTCCACCTCGGCAATCTCGCTACCCACATCGGGCAGGATGAAGAACTGCGGGTCCTCCGTGGTACCCGTCAGGGCGTCGATACCCTTGTCGGTCAGTTCAATCGTCTTGTTTTTCTCGTCGATGACGAAATAGAGTTCGTCGGTGGCGATGTGCATATTCTTCTCATTCTCTTGCAGATAGAACTCTTCGGTCTTCTGCAGGCGCACCTTGATACCCGGTTCGCTCAGATACTTGATCAGGGCTTTGTTTTTCGGCATACCCTTGAACGAACGGAACAATGCCAACTCGCCCGCCTCGCGCTCTTTCTCGTCCGCACTGCCCATCTTGGCTTTTGCCTCGCTGAGCAGTTTGGTGGTCAGTGTGGTCTGTGTGCGCACAAGTTGTTCCACACGGTGCTTGTACTCGTCAAACATCTGGTCTTCGCCCTTGGGCACCGGACCGCTGATAATCAACGGCGTACGGGCATCGTCTATCAGGACGGAGTCCACCTCGTCAACAATGGCGAAGTTATGTCCGCGCTGCACAAGGTCGAGCGGCGAGGTAGCCATGTTGTCACGCAGATAGTCGAAACCGAACTCGTTGTTGGTACCGAACGTAATGTCGCAGTTGTAAGCACGGCGGCGTTCGTCGCTGTTGGGCTTGTATTTGTCAATACAATCGACGGTCAAGCCATGGAACATATAGATAGGTCCGTTCCACTCCGAGTCACGCTTTGCCAGATAGTCGTTCACCGTAACCACATGCACGCCCTCGTGCGTCAGCGCATTGAGGAAGACGGGCAGCGTGGAAACGAGCGTCTTACCCTCACCCGTAGCCATCTCGGCGATCTTGCCTTGGTGGAGTACGACACCGCCGATGAGTTGCACGTCATAGTGCACCATATCCCATGTAATCTCGTTGCCGCCGGCAGTCCAATGGTTGTGATAGATGGCCTTGTCGCCGTCTATCTCCACAAAATCGAAACGCGGGTCGGCAGCAAGGTTCTTGTCCTGCTCGGTAGCCGTAACAACCACGGTCTCGTTCTCCGCGAAGCGGTGCGCCGTCGATTTGACGATGGCGAACGCCTCGGGAAGCATCTCGTCGAGAATGGTCTCGTAGTCGGTCTTGATCTCTTTCTCCAAACGATCCACCTCGTTATACACCTTCTCGCGCTGCTCTATCTCGAGCGACTCGATTCCGGCTTTCAGTTCCTGTATTTTCTGTTTCTTGTCTGCTACACGTGCCTGTATCTTGTCCATCAGGGCTTGGCTGCGGGCACGCAGTTCGTCGTTGGAGAGGGCGTCAATCTCGGTGTATGCCGCCTTGATCTTCTCCACATACGGCATAATAGCACGCATATCTTTCTGTGCCTTATTGCCGAACAGTTTGGTAATCAGTTGAATAAAATTCATATCGTTGTGTTATTATTTACGTTGTATCTCCCCGTCGGTACGGAGAAAGCCATATTTGCTGCAAAGTTACACATTTTTTTCGGATTACGCAACCCGAACAATTAACAATTAACAATTAACAAGAGTATTCTCCGTAAAATAGCGTACGTGGTTCCATGCACAGATGCTATTTTCTCCATAAAAACCATTAAAGAATTATTAAAAACCCCCTATTGATTGCCATTAATTAGCCATTAATTTTCTGCTCAATTTGTTATAGGATAGGCATAGGATGCGTATAGGATAGAGGGTGGTTGTATGGCTAAAAACTTATTAAAAGACAAGAGCAGATGAGCGGCAGAGCAGTTGTTTTCTAAATATATGCCCCCGCCTGCGCACGTGCGGGCATATATAGAAAAACAGCCGCTCATCTGCTCATCTGCTCAACCACAAAATGGAAATTATTTATTATATCTGCCGCAATATGGCATTATAAAGGTGTAATTTTGCAGCGCAAAAGGGGAAAATACATTGTGCATTATGAATTGTGCATTGTGCATTGATAATGTTCTCTGCTGCAAGAATAAACAAACGCAACCTAATTTGATTTTTATCAACAAAATGCAACCGGTGTTTGGCGATATGCAAAAATTGTTGTACCTTTGCGAGGTAAAAATACAAAAGGCGTTTATTGACGCTTGTTTTGGTGTCCTGAATCCTGCAAGATTTTTTAGTCACCCAAGACAAGATGGCGATAGATGTCCTCGTGATATGTATCCGCAACACCCGTGCGGTGTATGTACATATCGGCGTGGACTGATGTTGTTTATTCTTGTGGCAGGGTCTTGCAGGAACCTAAGGATTGAGAATAAGCATATACTCGGTTCGCGCTTTTTTATAGTTTCCTATGCCGCTCGTCGAAATGGGCTTGCGACATTGAAACTCGCGATGCAAGTTTGGGTCGCCGCCATTTCTCCTCTCTCCACAAAATAAATTTTGCGGAGCCTCAAAAAAGACAGCGAGAGAAATTAAAGAAATTAAAAGAAAAAGACCATATAAACACACATGAAGACCGCTTATCCACCTGGCATCCACCAGACATCTACCTGACTTTTCAAGCATAATGTATATGAGTTGACAAACAATAAAAATTAACATAATAGTATGAAAAACTTTTTCAAATCATATAGTACCAACGAAGGGCGTATATGGTCTTCACGCTATACCGGTTCTTCGTGTGGTGAATTCCAAAGTCTGATGGACGGCGGACGCGAACTGCTTGCCCAGACATCAAAAGGATTGTACTACTCTACCAACGAGGGGCGCACTTGGACTAAACGGCACTAAATATTTTATTTACAAAAACAACTCATTATGGAAACAACAAGCACATTTGCAGGAATGTTGGCACACAATTTTATCACAGTGCCGAGTTATCAACGCGCCTATTCGTGGGACACCAACGAAAAAGGGCGACAAGTAAACACATTTTATGAGGACTTATGCTCCTATCTGAGTATTCCGACCAAATACTATCTGGGACATTTCCTGTTTCAGCAAAAAAGCGATACACAATACGAAGTGATTGACGGACAGCAACGGCTGACCACCGGTATTTTGTTTCTCAGTGCCGCTTATCATTGTTTGGAAACCATCCGCCCACTGACAGAAGACGAGGACTTTAGCAAAAAGATGAGTATCAAAATCAGCGGGAAATATCATTTTGCTACAGTAGATTATGATGATTTGGTGCTACGCGAACTGATTGACGGCACACCGGTATCACACTCGTTAGACACCGAATCCAAGAAACGTTTGGTGGCAGCATACAATTATTTTGAAACACAATTGAAAAAACTTTCCGAGGAGGATATTTGCCGTTTCATCTCCCTATTGAATGATGCTTCCTGCTCTACCCATATCGTAAAAGATGAGACGGAAGCCACCCAGATATTCCTATTCCAAAATAACCGCGGCAAAAAACCGACACGATTGGAGGTTATAAAAGCACAATTTATTTATCAGGTTTTGCTCTATGGCGGCGAAGAAAAAGATACCTTGCTCAAAGATATAAAAGACCGTTTTGAGAATATCTACAAGAATATTGCCACTATAGAAGCAAACATCAATGAAGATGATATACTGAACTACACGGCAAAGGTATTCTACAACAATCTGTGTATAGACAACGCAGACGAACGGATTAAAAAGGATCTGCAGGCACAACCGGATTGTGTGTTTGTAAAGGAGTTCACCCGCTGTCTTGCCAACAGTTTTGACGCCATACAAAAATTATACAGCAATCTGTTTGCACCGGAAAACAGAGTTCAACTGCTTTTGGCTTTGGATAACAAACCTATTTCTATTCCGTTCTGGATTAAGGGTGTAGCACTTAACGCAAATGTCCGCGAGTTTTTGGAGATGATAGAGGTATTGGACAGTCTGCTACTCCGTGCGAAAGTAATTGGTACACGTGCAGAACTCAGTACCCGTCTTGACGGTGTATTCAAATCAATGAATCAAGAAAACGGTTTGCAAAAAGTAGTGGAACGTATAGAATATATGAAAGGCGCACCCGATTGGTGGTCATCGTATTGGGACAAAAAACAATTTGCCAATGCACTTAATAGCACTTGGTTCGACCCTAATACCGCCAAGATATTGCTGCTGTGTTACGAAAACCACCTTATCAACACAGAGAAGAAAGGCTATGACGAGGTGCTTTATTCCAAGCGAGGTGAATTCCAATTAGAACATATTGCACCGCAAACGGACAACGAGCAACCCGCAAACGGATATCCCGAATACGACGAAGATTTTTATAATAACCAACTTAATTGTCTCGGAAACTATCTGCTGCTTAGCGGTTCGCACAATGCCAGTATCGGCAACCGTCCTTTTGCAGAAAAACGCGCAACATATAATGTACTGTACCAACAGCGTGAAGTGCAGAATATGACACCTGATGGACAATGGACAAAAGAGAATATCCAAAGCCGCAAACAAAAGATTGTGGAGTTCTTGCTTGAGACATACTAACTGGTCAGAGAGACACTAATTTTTATACAACTTATTATAATTTAATTATGGATCACACTTTTCAAGTTATGAATTTCTACCATTTGTTGGAAATGAAATTCAACATTCCATCATTCCAACGCGGTTATCGTTGGGAGAAACGGCAAGTAACCGAATTATTGGACGACTTAAATGAGTTTATCGCCAATAATAATTGTTGTGTGCGGGGTACATTCTATTGCCTGCAACCTATTGTTGTACAACAAAACCGACAACAAACGGACGTGTATGATGTAATAGACGGCCAGCAACGTCTGACAACCATCTATTTGATCCTGCAATATCTGCGAAATACAATCGAAGAGAATTGCAACAGAACATCCGTCTATTCCATTGAATATGACCGCCACGCACAAGAAGACTGCTATTTGAGCAAAAACCTGTTTTTGGAAGACGATGAAGACAAAGGACTTTACAAGCGAAATGCCGACAACTTCTACATTTATAAAGCCTATCAAATCATTGCCGAATGGTTCGACAAACACCGCGCTTCCAAAGTACCGATTGCAAAATTATTTACAGGAGAAATAATGGGCGCATGGGACGATAATGAAAAGAACGATGTCCGTGTTATTTGGTATGAGTTGCCCCAAAGCGATAATGACACCCAAGCCATTGAATCATTTACCCGTCTGAACGAGGGCAAGATAGCCTTGACCAATGCCGAATTGGTAAAAGCACTCTTATTGCAATGCAGCAATGATGACAAAGTACAGCAGGAAGTGGCTATGCGCCGTGCTATGGAATGGGACACTATCGAAAAACAACTGCAAGACCCGCTGTTCTGGTCGATGCTTGTCTCTGAACAATACAACCCGTCCTCACACATAGAATTAGTGATTGACTTCGTAGCCAAGAGCCTCAAAGAGCAAGACAAAGACAAATATCCCTACCAAGCAAACAAGGAATTGTTCTCATTTCTGGTTATCAGCAAAGCCATTGCTATCAATGCAGAGACAGTGGAAAGCATTTGGGAGAAGATACAAGATGCTTATACGGTTTTCCGTAACTGGTTCTATGATACAGCGACTTACCATTTGGTGGGATTGTACAACCTGTTGAGTGCGGGTAGCACATTGAATAATATACAGAAAATATATGACCTATTTGTAAACCATACCAAATCAGAGGCAAAGGAGTTGCTGCGTAAGGCGATTGGCGACAAGATCCGATTGGGTGAAAACGAAAAATTAGAAGAAATCAGTTACACGGATAATCCCTCAAAGATAAAGATGATTCAAATTCTTGAGGCTTTCAATGTGTATCTGCAACTATCCAACCAAGAGAGTACCGACCGTTTCCGCTTCGACTTGTTCAAGAAATACAATGTTACAAGTTTGGAGCATATCCATCCGCAGAATTTGAACACGGATAATATGAGTATGGAGGAAATCATCAAATGGTTTGAAGGACGAAAAGCGGACATCAAGAACAGCAAGAAAAAAGAGGTTCTGGATGCAGAGAAGAAGTTGAGCGAGTTGGAAATGTTGTATCAAAAGAGCGAAGATAAGAAAACTTTCTATGCGACAAAGCGGGATATCATTATCGATTGCATAAACAGCATTGATTCTGAGTTTGACGAATTGGCAGGTATGGATCAGGAACTTATGCACAAATTGTGCAATATGGCATTGGTGGATCAAAATACCAACGCAGCAATCAGCAACGGTTTCCTCTATGAGAAGCGCGACAAGTTGCGTAAACGCGAACTTAATCACCAAACGTATATTCCGTTAGGGACATGGGCGGCATTTAACAAACTATTCTCCAACAAAGTGATGGATATGAAGTTCTGGTCTCCCGCAGATAGAGAGGCTTATTTTGAGGCAATAAAGAATGCCTATGATTATTTTGTACAACAATAAAAACATCTACAACAGTGAAAGATTTTAAGACTTTTGCACAAGAAAATAAAGTGCGGATACCATTGATACAGCGCGATTACGTACAGGGTTCGGATATGAACGCCGCCAAGCGCGACAAGTTTCTCGATGCATTATTATTAGCATTGGAAACGGGAACTCCACTATCGTTAGACTTCATTTACGGTTCCACCAATAGCGGGTATTTTGAGCCTTTAGACGGGCAGCAGCGTATCACTACCCTATTCCTGCTCTACTATGTCCTCAAAAACATCAGCCACGTTCAACCGAACGAAGAATTGGATGAACAGATACAGAAATTCACCTATACCACCCGCAACAGTTCCACTGCCTTTTGCCAAAAGTTGTTCGGAACAGGAATGCCGTGGCGTTATAAAAAGGAAAATGAGGGAAATAAGGTGTGGTCGCAAGACATCATTAACCAATCCTGGTTCTGCGAAGAATGGCTTTTAGACCCGACTATTAAGGCAATGCTGGATATGCTGGATGCTATCAACAAACGCTTGCACACAGAAGCATATATGGAACCCTACTATGGTGGAATGAAATTTAATAACTTTGTGGATGGACAGGCGGTTTATGAGGAATACAGTTTCAAATGGGACACGATAGCGGAAAACCTGTACGGAAACGGAACAAGTTGTATTCTGTTTGAATGTCTCAATATGGGAGAGTACAACCTGGACGATTCGCTCTATATCAAGATGAACGCGCGTGGCAAACAACTGACCGATTTCGAAAACTGGAAAGCCGAGTTTATCAAATACTTGGAAACGAATTGGAAAGACGAGACTTACAACGGAATACCGGTTCGCTCCTATTTTGAACAACATATAGAACATGAGTGGGCAGATATGCTGTGGGCGTATGCCGTAGAACGGATGGACAACGACAACGAAGACTATCCGCAAACGGACGACTTGTTTATGAATCTGTATGAGTTCCTGCTCGGTATGATTTTCTTTGTAAAAAATCCGACCATTAAAGGACGTGATGTAAAAACAGAGGATTTCAACCAACAAAAAGCGGAATTTCTTTTCAATATAGAAAAAGAGGACTTGGACTTTCTGTTTGCAGCATTGGATTTCTTCGCTGCTATTGGCAATCAACAATCGTTCTTTAACGAATTGTTCTATTTACAAAATGAGAATAGTAACCATAAGGTGCGTTTATTCAACAACACCTCAAATGCCAACTTGTTCGGACTTTGTATTTGCAAAGATAAGACCTTTACAGCCAATATGCAAGTACTGCTATATTGCCTTCTGCAATATAGCATCAAGTATTCTATCAAAGCAGTCGATACGGAACTGATACGATACGCACGTGTATGCCGCAACCTCATTGAAAGTATTGTACAGCGTGAAGATGGGGTAAAGATACGCTCCAATGTACGTCTGGCGGATATGGGCAAGTACAAAAACGTTATTGACCAACTTGTTGCAGACAAGGATGTACGTAAATCGTTGGAACATATAAGCGACGACACGACCGGATTCGGCAATACCGCACACGAAAAAGAAAAAGCGGTTTGGACGGCAGATGTAGATGCTATTGAAGATTTCGATTTTGTTCGCGGGCACCTGCAAGCATTCGACAAACAGCAACTCTCTGACCACCCCGACAAAGTATATGAGGCGTTGCACGAATTCGAAATCGGTGATAAAGACAAGGAGAAAGCCCTCATCAGATTGCTCATATCTTATGGTTTTACGGGTGTAGATTGCGGCTGGTGCAGACTGGGTAAGCGTTATTTCTTCGGAACCCGCGGGAAATGGGATACATTATTCTATGTAGGCGGAAAGGATAATCAGACTTTCCCGACAGCCCTGAAGACCTATATTGACGGGTATTGCAACGGAAAGGATATCAACCGCCAGTTAGAAGATATTCAAATTCCCGATGAGGCTACCGATGCGTTCAACTACTATGTATTGAAATATCCTACATCACTTCCACTCAGTAATTATGTTTCCATTGCCAGAAATGACCATAACTCGTACGGCTATATAGAATTGAATAATTACAGTTTCAACCCGCTACTGTCATACTACTCAGATATATTCTCCAAAGCCGCATATAATGAATTGACAAAGCAAAACGCAGATACAAACCGAGTAAAGATAGACTCTGCCCGCTACTCTGAAAATGACGCAAAATTGACCCTTGATAAGACTTGGAATCTTGTTTGCAGGAAAGATGGCTGGCATATTACCCAAGAGCAGGCAAGCACGGCTGTAATGCCCGCTGATTTGATAGAACAATATCAAATCACGGAAGAAAGCGCCAAGAATACATCATATATGCTTCTGCCAAAGATTGAAGGCAAGGATTTGGTAAAAACTGCCGTTGCGTTTGTTTCGGATTATTTGAAACGGGTAAACGCGTAAAACAAAGACAAAATCTATGACAGAAACTGTAAACGACCCGCGCAAAGACCTCGAATACTACAAGTTCCCCTCCCTTGACCTGCTCAAAGTGTATGACAACGAGACGGGTACAATCGTCAACAAAGACGAGCAGAACGCCAATGCCAAACGCATTGTGGAGACCTTGCGCAATTTCGGCATAGAGATCGACTCTATCAAAGCCACCATCGGTCCGACCGTAACGCTCTACGAGATTGTCCCCAAGGCGGGTATCAAAATATCGAAGATACAGAGCCTCGAGAACGACATCATGATGTCGCTTGCCGCTACGGGTATCCGTATGATCGCCCCTATGCCGGGCAAGGGTACGGTGGGTATCGAGGTGCCCAACGAGAAGCCGCAGACCGTCTCCATGCACTCGGTCATCGCCTCCAAACGTTTCCAAGAGGAGCAGAAGATGCGCCTGCCTATCGCTATCGGACGCACCATCACCAACGAGGTCTTTATGTTCGACCTCGCCAAGACACCCCATCTCCTCGTAGCGGGTGCAACAGGTCAGGGTAAGTCGGTGGCGATCAATGCCATACTCACCTCGCTGCTCTATAAGAAGCACCCTGCCGAACTCAAACTCGTCCTTGTGGATCCGAAGATGGTCGAGTTCTCGCCCTACAAGGAACTCTACCGCCACTACCTCGCCGCTATGCCCGATGTGGAGGAGCAGGACATCATCATCACCGACTGCGAAAAGGTCATCAACACCCTCAACTCGCTCGTCATCGAGATGGAGAACCGCTACAAACTGCTGATGGATGCGGGGGTGCGCAACCTCGAGGACTACAACGACAAGTTTATCCATCGCCGCCTCAATCCCGAGAAAACGGTCGGCGACTCGCTCCACCACCGTTTCCTTCCTTATATCGTGATTGTCATCGACGAGTACGGCGACTTTATCATGCAGGCGGGCAAGCAGGTGGAGACGCCTATCGCCCGCATTACGCAGAAGGCGCGTGCCGTAGGTATGCACATGATTCTCGCTACCCAGCGACCGTCCGTAAACATCGTTACGGGTGTTATCAAGGCGAATATCCCTACCCGTATCGCCCTGCGCACGCAGTCCGTCATCGACTCACGCACCGTCCTCGATGCCAAGGGGGCGGAGCAACTCATCGGACGAGGCGATATGCTCTATGCGGGCAACGGCAACATCACCCGTATCCAGTGTGCGTTTGTCGATACCCCCGAGGTGGACGCCATCGTCGAGCATATCAGCAAGCAGCAACGCTATTTCGAGCCGTACCAGTTGCCCGAGTATGTCCCCGAGGGGCAGGAAGATGCCGTTGCACCGGGCAGCGTGGACCTCAAGCGCCTCGACCCGATGTTTGCCGACGTCGCACGATATGTCGTTGCCAAACAAGAAGGCTCTGTATCAAGACTGCAAAGACAGTTCTACATTGGGTACAACCGCGCTTGCCGTATAGTGGAGCAATTAGAGATGGTCGGCATTATCGGTGCTGACCGAGGAGCAAAGGGGCGTGAGGTGCTTATCCAAGTTCCAACAATTCTTGAGCAGAAACTGCAGGAACTCGGGGTTTGATAAAAAACTACATTCTTTCTAAAAACAGCGCAATCTTAACAGGTTGCGCTGTTTTTTTGTTTCTATCTGCCGTAATTTGGCATTATTGAGCCGTATCTTTGCAGCGTAAACAAAAACACCTACATTATGAAAACCATACAAGAGATTTATGAACAAGACTCGATCCGTCTGATAGAGGATCTGATTTTCGAAGCATGCCAAGAGCATGAGCAGATGGGGTACGCCGAACCTTATGGGAAAATGATTACCCGCTTACTGCAAAGGCGAAAAGATTTGCTTGACCGCGAGTTTGTAATGGACGAACAGTACAAAGGTCTGTTGAGCGAGTTTAACGAAGCATTGAAAAAGGCACTGCTGACTATGCGAACACAGGCTATTACTGCAGTAGAAGCGGTGTATAATGCGCCCTTCAAGTACGACATAAGCATAAACGTTACCGGAAAATGTTTTCTTGATCCATGCTACCCGTCCGCGCACCCGATACAGACCAAACGTGCCCAGAAAATGTGGGAAATACTGACCGGAATTTACGACTATATGCCTTTATACGAAGACGGTGTGGATGTATGGTATTGCTCCGGCAGAAATGCGGATTCGGAAAAACGGCTGCTCTACCTCAATGATACAACAGATAATTGGAACGAGGGTTTTGACCAAGAGATGACCAAAGATATGCATCTTGTGTACGCTGTACACAACCTGTTTCGGCATATGGAATTTTCTATATTCGATTTGCTATGGGTGCGGAATTTTGAAATACAGACCGATATGTCAACCTATCACTCTACCGGTAGCGAGGAATACATTAACCATATCAGTTGGGACGAAATATAATAACACTATGGAACGGATAAAAGTATTGGTAGAGACGATGGATTGGATGATGGGCGAGTTGGGGCATTTTAGTATTATCGTGCGCAAAAACGCCTATGTTACAGTGGATTGGGGCGACGGTTCTCCTTTGCTGACCATCATCGGCATGGGCGAGCGACAAGACCCCGACCACGACTACAAACACCGCCTGCCGATACGATAGTTCGAAGTGGTCATCACCGCCCAAGAAGACGGCACTATACTCCATTTCTATCGCGGGTTAAAGGTGTTCTATCACCCATTCCCTTTGATACGGTCGGGGCAAAAGGCTTTTCTGCCGCAGCGGGTACAGAACGAGCCGCAGAAGATGGCATCGTAGTGCGCCATAGCGGCGTCTATCAGTGCGGGTTCGTCGGTCAGGATACCCGCCTCGAAATTGCGGTTCTGCGCCGACTTCATTCCCATACCGGCACCCGTCATATTTGCCGAACCGATATACACCCATTCGCTGTCTATCGCCACGATCTTGGCATGTACGCGCGGGCAGAGATGCCGCTCCATACCGCCCCACAGAGCGGGGTATCTGTCGAAGTCCTCGCGAAAGGGCTGCCCTGGTTCTTTGGCATGCAGCAGGCGTACCTCCACGCCCCGTTGCACCAGACGGCTCAGCACTTCGAGAAACGGTATCGGGTCTTTGGCGGAAGTCCTGACATACAGGTCTTTGAGATCGGCTGTGGCAATCCACAGCGAACGCCGTGCTTTTGCCATACAGGCAATCACTTCTGAATAGTGTTCCGTGTCTTGAATATATCGTACCATATCTTTTTTGCCACAAAGATAGTGCCGCAAAATGCCAAATCACGACAGAGTAACTCATTATCATATTGTATCCTCTGCGGAATCACCTACTAATCACCCGCTCTTGATAGCACCGCACAATATCCGACATACACAAAAAAAGAGACTGACCGAATACATCGGACAATCTCTTTTCCGTCAATAACCCTTTCCTTTTTTTGGAAGGTCTTTTAGTTCTTGAAGTGCAACTCGCCGTCGCGGAGTTCGACGATGACGGGACGTTTGTTGTCCACCTTGCCTGCGATGATTTGCTTGCTGAGTTCGTTGAGTACGAGCCGTTGCAAAGCACGCTTGACAGGTCGTGCACCGAACTGCGGGTCGTAGCCCTCGCGGGCGATATAGTCGATAGCATCATCGGTTACGCGCAAGTCCACACCGTTCTTGAGCAACATCTTGTGGATACCTTCAATCTGCAAGCCCACAATCTCGCGTATCTCTTTCTCGTTGAGAGGCTTGAACATAATGATTTCGTCTATACGGTTCAGAAACTCGGGACGTATCGTCTGGCGGAGCATCTCCATCACCTGAGTCTTGGTGGTGTCCTGATCAATACCTTTCTCCTCGTTCTCACGTATGAGTTGGGAACCGAGATTGGAAGTAAAGATAATCAAGGTGTTCTTGAAATTGACCGTCCGCCCTTTGTTGTCGGTCAGACGCCCGTCGTCCAGTACCTGCAAGAGGACATTGAAGACATCGGGGTGCGCCTTTTCGATTTCATCGAACAGCACGACGCTGTACGGTTTGCGCCGTATGGCTTCGGTCAACTGACCGCCCTCGTCATAGCCCACGTATCCGGGAGGTGCACCGATGAGCCGGGTCGCACTGAACTTCTCCTGATACTCCGACATATCGATACGGGTCATCATATTCTCGTCGTCGAAGAGGTAGTCGGCAAGTGCTTTCGCCAACTCGGTCTTACCTACACCCGTGGTACCGAGAAAGATAAACGAACCGATAGGACGTTTGGGGTCTTGCAAGCCCGCACGGCTACGACGGATAGCGTCGCTGACCGCCTCGATGGCTTCGTCCTGACCAACCACACGTTTGTGGAGTTCCTCCTCCAGATGGAGCAGTTTGTCGCGCTCGGATTGCATCATCTTGGTAACGGGTATGCCCGTCCAGCGTGCAACCACCTCGGCAATATCGTCTTCGTCCACTTCCTCCTTGATCATGCTCTCGCCCGACATGGAATGAAGTGCATCTTGTGCGGCTTTGATGTTCGCCTCGGCTTGCTGTATCTTGCCGTAGCGTATCTCGGCTACCTTGCCGTAGTTACCCTCGCGCTCCGCCACTTCGGCTTCGTGCTTCATCTCCTCGATATGGGCTTTCTCGTTCTGGATAGTGGCTACATAACCTTTCTCCTTGTCCCAACGGGCTTCCATCTCGGAAGACTGTGCCTTGAGCGTCTTGAGTTGCTCCTCAATACCTTTCAGTTTCTCGGTGTCGTTTTCACGCTTGATAGCCTCGCGCTCAATCTCGAGTTGCTTGATCTGGCGGTCGAGGTTATCCAACTCCTCGGGTTTGGAATCCACCTCCAAACGCAGTTTGGCAGCGGCTTCGTCCACGAGGTCGATAGCCTTGTCCGGCAGGTAACGGTCTGTGATATAACGTGTTGATAGCGTTACGGCTGCTATCAAGGCATCATCCTTGATACGCACTTTGTGGTGCGTCTCGTAGCGTTCCTTCAAACCACGGAGGATACTGATTGTGGCTGCCTCGTCCGGTTCGTCCACCATAACGACCTGGAACCGCCGTTCCAATGCCTTGTCCTCCTCGAAGTACTTCTGGTACTCGTCCAAGGTGGTGGCACCGATAGCCCGCAATTCACCACGCGCCAGTGCCGGTTTCAAGATGTTGGCAGCGTCCATCGCACCGCTCGACTTGCCCGCACCCACGAGGGTGTGAATCTCATCGATGAACAGGATTATCTCGCCTGCAGCGGCAACGACCTCGTTGATAACGCCTTTCAGACGTTCCTCGAACTCGCCCTGATACTTCGCACCCGCAATCAGGGCACCCATATCCAGCGAGTAGATTTGTTTCTTTTTCAGGTTCTCGGGGACATCGCCGCGCACAATACGGTGCGCCAATCCCTCTACGATGGCGGTCTTACCGACACCCGGTTCGCCGATCAGAATAGGGTTGTTCTTTGTACGGCGGCTCAATATCTGCAGCACGCGGCGAATCTCGTCGTCACGCCCGATAACAGGGTCGAGTTTGCCCGCTTGTGCCCGCTCGCAAAGATTGATAGCGAACTTCTGCAGGTTCTCGTTCTGCTGTTGTTGGTTGTTGTAGTTGTTGTTTGTATTCATAGTTAAATCTCCTTTCTCGGATGCCTCGCTCTCGCGACACATTCGCCATATGGAAATCAAATGTTGTACCAAGCCCCGCAATACTGACAAAATGGCAGAATAGATATATCATTGACATTAGCCAAACTAATGGTAATCATTCGACATTCTATGCTGAACAACCCGTTAATCACCCGTTAATCACCCGTTAATCACCCGATAATCACCCGATATAATCAACGGAAAGTACCTTAAACCTATATAGATTTGTCTTTATCTTTTATGAGTACGGGAGTGAGCAGACAGCAACTTTGCGTATTCGCAGGGGCTTGCACAGTTGCGAAAAATGTTGTAACTTTGCAGCGGTTTTAATGTATCGTTTCTACAATGTACAGACTACAGGACAAGATGTGCGAACTGATGGCAAAAGAACCCGATGCCATACGGGTCATCAGTCGCTTCGGGCTGACTATGGGTGTCAGCGAAAAGACCATAGAAGAGGTTTGCCGCGAACATGGCGTACACTGCCCGACGTTTTTGGCAGTGGTCAATTATAAGACTGACCATGTGGCAGACTGCAACCCCGAGGATATTGACATTGACACGCTGCGTATGTATCTGCGCAATGCGCATGCCTATTTTATCGATTTCCAGATGCCGCGTATCCGCCGCGACCTCATTGAGGCAATCAATCCCGCCGATACGACCAGCCAGATACCTATGCTCATTCTGCGCTTCTACGACGAGTACGTACAGGAGATCCGCACCCATATCGAGCATGAAAACGAGGGTATCTGGGAGCAGCACGCCCAGGACGACCAGAATATATCATCCAAGTTCTCGGAGATAAAGAACCTGATTATCAAGTACTATCCGAGTCAGACAGCCGATGTAAAGCATACCTACGCCATCATCAGCGTGATGAATGACCTCTTCGACATCGAGCAGGACTTCTCTACGCACTGCGCCATAGAGGACGACATACTGGCTCCCGCCCTTGAGTTGGACAAGAAACGCCGTAGCAACGGCAAGACCGCCGAGGCACAAGGGACTGAGGAACTGAGCGACCGCGAAAAAGATGTGCTCATCCAATTGGTTAAAGGACTGAGCAACAAGGAGATAGCCGACGTTTTGTGTATCTCTACGCACACCGTCATCACCCACCGCAAGAACATCACCCGCAAACTGAATATCCACTCCACGGCGGGGCTGACTATCTATGCGATAGTAAACCATCTGGTGGATCTGGAGCAACTGAAGACCGGCGAATTCTGATGCTCCGGCGCGTACGCAAATATATAGAGGACGAAGGACTGTTGCAGAAGGGCGACCGTGTATTAGTGTGCATAAGCGGCGGTGCGGACAGCGTGGCTTTGCTGGATGTACTGCTCCGTGCAGGCTACGACTGCGTGGCGGCACATTGCAATTTCCACCTGCGCGGCGAGGAGAGTATGCGCGACGAGCGGTTCGTACGCAGCCTGTGCGAGAGGTTGCACGTGCGTTTTTTGGTACGCGATTTTGATACGTTGGCGTACGCACGGGAACACAAAGTGGGGGTCGAAGTGGCGGCACGCAACCTGCGTTACGACTGGTTCGAACAAGCGGCACAGGCGGAGCTGTGCCAAGCCGTAGCGGTGGCACACCACCAGAACGACCAGGCGGAGACGCTGTTGCTCAACCTGCTGCGCGGCACGGGTATCCGCGGGCTGTGCGGTATGCGCCCCATGGCAGCCAACCCGATACACCCCGGGGGCGTGAAGATCATACGTCCGCTGCTCTGCACCACGCGCGACTATATAGAGTACTATCTGCACAGCAAAAGACATATAGAATGGGTGGTGGACTCAACCAATGCAGACACCGCCATTGCCCGCAACGCCATACGGGTGCAGTTGGCACAATGCAGCAAAGCCGAAATAGAGAACATCGCCCGTACGGCGGAGCGTATGCAAGGATATGTAGATGTATTGGAGCAGAAAGATACCCGCAAGGCAGGCATTGCCAAGTTATACGAAGAATTGCGGCAGTACGATTTCCCCGAAATAGAGAAGATGTATGATGCTTTGCAGCGCGGCGAGGGGGGCAAGACATTCTACGCACCGGAGTATGTAGCCGTTGTCCAACACCGGCGGTTTGTCATCACACGGCGCCCTGCACCATTGCAGTTCGGCATTATCGGTTATCCGCTGGAGCACAGTTTCTCCGCACGGTATTTTGCGGACAAGTTCCGCCGCGAACAGATACGCGGGGAATATAAACTCTACCCCATAGAGCCGAGCGGCTTTACCGAAGATACCATTCGCCCGCTATTAGACACGCTGGACGGAATGAACGTAACCTTCCCTTACAAGGAAAAGATCATTCCCTTTCTCGATCGGCTGGACGATACGGCACAGCGTATCGGGGCAGTGAATGTGGTATGCCGCCGCGTAGGTTACAACACGGATTGTATCGGGTTTATAGAGGCGTTGAAACCGTTGCTACAACCGACAGACCGCAGGGCACTTGTACTCGGTACGGGCGGAGCCGCCAAAGCGGTGGTGTACGGGCTGAAGCAACTCGGTATCGCCCCTACCCTCGTCAGCCGCACGCCACAAACCGGACAACTGACCTACGGGCAGTTGGACAAAGCGACTATGGAGGCGCATACGCTGATTGTCAACTGTACGCCGCTTGGTATGTTGCCCGACATCCATACGTGCCCTGCCATACCTTACGACCTGCTCACGCCCGCCCATCTGCTGTTCGACTGTGTCTATAACCCCGCCGAGACGCTCTTTCTGCGCAAGGGACGCGAACATGGCACACGTACCACCAACGGACTGCAGATGCTCTACGGACAAGCCGAAGCGGCGTGGAGGATTTGGACAATGCATAATGCACAATGAATAATTATACGATAATTAACGTTTTTATCATCACTATGAAACGACTGACAATAGCAATTCTCGGGCTGTGCCTGACCATCGCAGCAAGTGCACAGATTGTGCAGGAGAATGAGTTGGCATTGGTTTATTATATGCCGGAGAACCAACTTGTTTTCGACATTGATTACACGGAAGAGACCTTGGAAACCGGTCCTTTCTTCCTCTTTGCCGAGAAATACCTCGGTACGGAAGATGTGATTCAGGAGAACCGGACTGAATATCATCTGACGGGCGTACAGACACGTCTTCTAACCCGCCCCGACTATACCCGTGCCTACAAGGTGGTACCCGAAAAAGGTATGCAGATGCAGTTGCTCTCGCTCAACAAGGACGGGCTTCTCTACGGCTATAATGTCTGCCCTCCTGAGAAGAAACCGCGCAGGCAGGAATGTAAAGAAGAAAAAATACGTGCTCAACGCCCCGATGTAATGCCCCTTCTGGAAGAGCAGATTACCGCCCCTTCCTTGCAGCAGAAAGCCGAGGGGGCAGCCAAGCAGATCTACCGTATCCGCGAGACTCGTATGTATATCCTCGGCGGCGAGATAGACCATGCACCCGCTGACGGCAAGGCGATGGAGTTGGTGCTCAAAGAATTGGACAGGCAGGAACAGCAACTGACCGAACTGTTTACCGGCAAGCGCACTGTCAAGCGTATGCACAAAACGGTAACCTATATCCCCACAGGGAGCGAGGAGTATGCCCTGCTCTATTTCTCGGAGGACAATGGCATTACCACCGACGAAGATGTTACCGCAAGTCCGCTGCTGCTCACCATAGTGGCGCACAAACAGATTAAGGCGGCGACCGGGCAGAGCAAGAAAGCCCCGCAACCTTCGCAGATATACTACAACCTGCCCGGGTGGGCGGACTATGCTGTTACCTACCGGGGGGAAGTTCTCGCCGAGCGCAGCCTGCCTATAGCACAATTTGGCATAGCCGTTCCTTTGGCACACGACCTGTTTGCGGGAGAGGTATTGCCGCAGATTTGTTTCGATACCAAAACCGGAAATATACAATCTGTCCGCCTGCAAAAATAAGTTAATATCCAGATTATGCATCTTTGCAAGGTGGATGCAAGGAGGATAGGCATAGGATAGCAGGTGTTTGAGCCTTTGGAAACGGTGTATTTTATAACATTATTTTAGATTATTCGGTATGACTTTTAGAAAATTATTGCTTATATTGGGTCTTGTCTGTGCGGTATGCGGAGCGTATGCGCAGGAACTGAACTGCACCGTTACCATCAACTCCGACCAAGTGCCGGGCAGCAACAAGTCGGTTTTCAACACCTTGCAATCGTCTATCGAAGAGTTTGTCAACCAGAACCGTTGGACGAATATGACGTTTGCCACACGCGAAAAAATCGATTGCAGTATGATGATTGTGGTCAAGGCGGTAGCCGACAATCAATATACGTGCGAAATGCAGTTGCAGAGCCGCCGCCCTGTCTATAACACCACTTACACCACCCCGCTCATCAACTTCAAGGACAACAATTTCAATTTCACCTATCAGGAGTTCGACCGTATCGAATACCAGCAGAGCCAGTTCACCACCAACCTCACGGCTATGCTGGCGTACTATTGCTACCTGGTTATCGGGTACGATATGGACTCGTTCTCCCGTCTCGGCGGCACGCCTTATTTCCAAGCCTGCGAAGATATTGTCTCCGCTTGCCAGTCCGCCTCGATGGAGAGTCTGGAGCAGAAAGGGTGGCAGGCTTTCGACAGCAACCGCAACCGCTATGCACTCATCAACAACCTGATGGACGAGGCGTTCCGCAAGTATCGCGAGTATTTCTACGAATACCACCGCCTCGGCTTGGACGAGATGCAAGCCAATGTAGCGAACGGCCGCGCACGTATTGCCGGCGGTATCGGTGTGTTGCGCGATGCCAACCGCGCACGTCCCGCCACGTATGTGGTCAATGCGTTTCTGGACGCCAAAGCGGATGAGTTGGTCAATATCTTCCAGAAGGGTACCGATGCCGAAAAGAAGTCGGTCTATGAGATTCTGATGGATATCGACCCTACCCGTCAAGCCACTTATGATAAGATCAACGACTAAAGTCCTTCATCCATAATTCATAATTCATAATTGACCATGTTTGTATTGCCGAGCCGTATCTGCTCCACCAATGAGATACGCCATATAGCACAAAGCAGCACCACGCCCTATACGTTCATTCTGCTCAAACCCGATATCCAATGGGTGTATCGGGCGCAGGAACGAATGGTACAGGTATTGGAGATGACGGGCGCAAAAATGGTCTATGCCGACCATTTCCAAAAGATACAGGACGGCGGAAGCACCGCCGTCAAAGAAGCACCCGTGATTGATTATCAGATGGGGGCTTTGCGTGACGATTTCGATTTCGGCAGCGTAATGCTCTGGCGCACCGACGTACTGCAACAGATTGTCGCCCGGATGGATACCGACTACCAATATGCCGGTTTCTATGACCTGCGCCTGCGGGCGACACAAGGCGGAACGGGCGATTGCGGATTGGTGCATATCCCCGAATATCTCTACTACGAGGTGGAGACCGACACCCGCAAATCGGGCGAGAAACTGTTTGACTATGTCGATCCGCGCAACCGTGCCGTACAGGTAGAGATGGAGCAATGCGTTACCCGCCATCTGCAGGCCATCGGTGCCTACCTGCGCCCGGGGGAATACAAAGATTTGTCCGGTTTTTCCCATACCGATAACGGCGTAACTGCCAGCGTGGTTATCCCTTGCCGCAACCGTGTGCGCACCGTCAGGGACGCCATAGAGAGTGCACTCAGCCAAGCAGTGCGCACACCCTATACGTATAATGTATTTATTGTGGACGACAACTCCACCGACGGCACACAGGAGGTCATTCGCCAATGCCTGCAAGCCAACAAAGAGCAGCGCATGGCAAATCCCCTAACCCCCGAATTGATTTATATTGCGCAGGACAAGACGTGGCACGCTATCGGCGGCAACTGGAACATGGCTGTCCATGACCCGCATTGCGGCAAATACGCCATCCAGTTGGATTCCGACGATACCTACCACGATGCCACCACCGTGCAGCGTTTTATTGATGCTTTCGAAAACGGGCATTACGGAATGGTCATCGGTACGTATCAGATGACCGATATTCAGGGTAATATCCTGCCCCCCGGTGTGATAGACCACCGCGAGTGGACAGACGACAACGGGCGGAACAATGCACTGCGTATCAACGGACTGGGTGCTCCGCGCGGGTTCTATACCCCCCTGCTCCGCACCATCGATTTTCCCACTACCAAATACGGTGAAGACTATGCTGTCGGACTGCGTATCTCGCGCGATTACCCCATCGGGCGCATCTATGATGTGGTGTATAACTGCCGCCGTTGGGAAGACAACTCCGATGCCAACTGCGACATTCCCGCTATGAACCGCAACAACCGGTACAAAGACCGTCTCCGCACATGGGAACTGATTGCCAGAATGCAAAATGCGTAATTTACAAATTTACACACTTACAAATTTACAAATTCTGCAAATTCCGCAATGAAAGTGCGTGTAGGCATACTTACGGCACCGCATATCGACTATGAGCAGCGGTCTCATACATTCGTTATCAAGAATGTACGTATCGGCATCGGGTTCCACTGGGACAGGCACGAGGAGCAGGAGTTTGAGGGCGAATTGGAGATACTCCGCAATGCAGACGGCACGGAAACAGCCGTCAATACCATTGACCTCGAAGACTACCTGACCTCCGTCATCTCGTCGGAGATGTCTGCCGACAGCCCGCTCGAACTGCTCAAAGCCCACGCCGTCATCTCCCGCAGTTGGGTGGTCAATGCCATACACAAGACCAATACGGGACATGTCGGATATGATGTGTGCGCCGACGACCATTGCCAGCGATATGAGGGTGTTCTTCGGCGCAATCCGCGTGCCGTAGAGGCGGTACGTGCCACTGCGGGCGAAGTACTGGTATTTGGCGACACTATCTGTGATACACGCTACCACAAGTGCTGCGGAGGCAGGACAGAAAATTTCGAAACCTGCTGGGAGGATGTACATATCCCATACCTCACCTCCGTAGAGTGCCCCTTTTGTGCCAAAGCCGTCGGAAACGAGCGGTTGCTGCGTCTCGTGCTGAACAACTACGACCAAGAAACAACGGATTTCTACAAATGGAAAGTGAGATATAGCCAGGCAGAGTTATCCGACATCATTTACAAAAAATCGGGGATCGACTTTGGCGATATTCTTGCCCTCAATCCGCTCAAAAGAGGAGCATCGGGGCGTATTTATTCGCTCGAAATTGTCGGTACAAAACACAGGGAGATTATTGGAAAAGAACTGAAAATACGCCAATGGCTCAGCCGCAGTTGTCTCTATTCGTCGTGTTTCGATGTACAATACAATTGGCTGATGCTTTCACCGAGTGCCTATTCGCCGGAAAAGCCCTATCTTTCCACTGCTGTCAGTGAGAGAGCCAAGAGGATTCCTTTTGGTTTTACGTTGCACGGACACGGCTGGGGACACGGCGTAGGACTGTGCCAGATAGGTGCTGCCGTAATGGCAACCGAGGGCTTTTCCTACTCCCGAATTCTGCAGCACTACTACCCAGGTGCCATGCTTGCACGATTATAATTTCCCTCCTCTTATATACTCCGGTGCCATTGAATGTATCTTTTAATGGAGCCTTTCTTTTTCTTTCTTTTAGAAAATTAAACCATTATTTGTACGTTTCAAATAATTGTTGTAATTTTGCAGCGTGAAGTTGAGGAGGGCTTTCGCGGGTGGGGCTGATGTTGTTGGAACAACGATAGCCGCACGCCCGATAGTCGAACACTCGGCTTCGCAGACATAAATAAAAGGCGTTTATATGCGCTTGTTTTGGCATGCTGAAATCCGGAAAATTTCGTAACCCAAAGCAAGAGGCAATAAATGCCCTCGTGGTATGTAATGATTGCCTGCACTTTTTGGTGCGGCCGTTCTGCATATCGGGCGTGGGCGTATATTGTTTGTTCTTGTTACAGGGTCTTTCCGGAACCTCAGCGTGAAGAATAAGCAAAATGATAAGGCTCCACGCTTTCTTTTTATGTCCCCACAAAATCTATTTTTTATTACTTACTCAGCCAAATCGAAGCCGTTTGGTCTAAAAACAAACACATTTATGGAAAACGTTAAATTTACAGTTGCCGACATCAACAAAGAGAAAGAGAGTATGCTAAACAACATGGTTGGAGACAAGATTGTTGAGAAGTTCGGAGACGGTCATTCCACGGAATTCACTATCGAGGATGACATTCTGACTATCCGCACGACGAAAAAGAGTTTCAGTGCGCCCCTTGATGATGTTGTCGTTACCTACACGGTCAACAACACCGTTCCTGTGTACACACTCAAAAACACAAAGGGAGAATCAATTACATTCTGCCGCAGTACAACCTATTTGAACCCGGATGATGCAAATAAGATAGAGGGTATCATTGAGCAACTGCCGGGCTATAAGGGAAGGAACAAGGCAGACAAAGCGATATATTTAATTTATGTGGCGATATTTGTTGGGGGAATAATCATATACGCATTATTATAAACTGCATTTTGTAAATCCCCCCCAAAAAAAGAATATGCAAAAAATATGCACTTTATACTATTCCCGTACCTCCATATACCCATTACGGAGAAAAGACGTAGAAAGGACGTAGAAAGGACGTAGAAAGAAAGCGTATTTATAGCAAGTATAAGCCACTTTTTTATGCACTTTATGCAC
>CAKUYO010000016.1 GCA_934716995.1 uncultured Bacteroidales bacterium
CCGCCTGCAAGGAACTCTATACGCGGTTGAAAGAGAGAGGCAAATCCGGCAAACTGGCGTTGGTGGCAGTGATGAATAAGGTCATCCGGCAGAGTTTTGCGGTTGTCAAACACAACACCGATTATCAGGACGGATTTGTCTCCAAGGGACCTCAACCACTCCCCGCAGGGAGCGCCTGCCGGCAAGGGAGTGTCGGAACACTCCCGACGAGGCAATAAAGCACCTTTTTATCCATAAAAATCATTTTTTTTCAACATAGTTCGTTAATTACCCATTAATGCTTTTCTATGAAATGAATGGTTCAATTATATGTTTCTAAAAACAATAATTAACGTCGGTTCGATATAAGCAGACTGTCTTACTTTTCCGCCGTAGGCGAATAAGATTAATGGCAATTTATGGATGTAAAGACAAAGATTTATTTAGATTTCTGGCCGCTGTGCGGCAAAGGAGTTTTTATATCGAACTCACGTTAATTAACGATAAATTGATGATAATTAATGGAGACTTTTAATGGTTCTTTAATGGGCATTAATGGCGAAAAAGTCTTAAAGGAAACTAAAAATGGAAATCAAAAACCTCCTTCCGGCAACCACCCGCGATGAGTTCCGCAGTTGGTTGCAATCGCACTACGCCACCGAGGCGGAGTGCTGGGTGCGTGTGAAGCGCGGGCGCCCGAAGGACGATAGCACGTTTTGGTATATCGATGCCGTGGAGGAGGCGATGTGTTTCGGTTGGATTGACAGCACCACCAAGACCGTTGACGGGGTGCATCTGCAGCGTTTCTGTCATCGGCGCAAGGACAGCAACTGGACGGAACTGAACAAAGCCCGTTGCCGCAGGATGGAGCAACTCGGACGGATGACCGATGCGGGGCGAGCCGTTTATCCGGATAGCAATGTCAGGTGGTTGTCGGGTGGATGTCAGGTGGATGGCGATATTCTGGCTGCTCTCCAAGCCGACCCAGTAGTATGGGAAAATTACCAAAAACAGCCCGAGTTGTACCGCCGTGTGCGGATAGATACCATTCAGTTCAACAAGAAAAGCCGCCCCGAACTATATCGCACCCGCTTGCAAAAATACATTGATAACACCCGCAAAGGCATCCTCTATGGCGAATGGAACGACGGCGGGCGGCTGAATGACAATATATGAAAAAAGACAAGATAATCGATTGGAGCATCCTTGCTGCGGGGCTGTTGGTACAGGTGGTGGTCTATGTGCTGATGCCTGACAACCCTTGGTCGCTGGTGAGCGGATTGTTCGGTATGTGTTCCGTGATACTCTGTTCGCAGGGCAATATACTCACTTTCTTTTTCGGCTTCGGGCAGATAGTCACCTATACTTATCTCTGTTATTTGGAGCGTTTTTATGCGGGCATTGTGATGAATGTCTTTTATTTTCTGACCCAGGTATATGGTTTTTTTGCATGGCGTAAACGGCTGCAAAAAAGTGGGGAACAGACCTCGGAGGTAACTATTACCACCCGCACTTTGCCGCTCCCTGTTTTGCTGACAATCTCAGTCGTATCATTGGGCGTATCTGCTTTAGTGGGCTGGTTGTTAAGTACTTATACAGCAGACGGCAGTCCGTATTTGGACGCATTCACTACTATTCCTGCCCTGGTGGCGCAGGTGCTGATGATGTTGGCATACCGTGAACAGTGGTACTTGTGGCTGTTTGTCGATGTGCTTACCACGGTTATGTGGCTCCTTGCCGGCAACTATTGCATGACCGCCCTCTATGCTTTCTGGTGCCTGACCTGCCTCTTCGGCTACATCCGCTGGACAAAACAATTGGAAACAAAATAAGAAAAAGAAAGAATTGAATTTTAAGGGATTGGAATATCAACAAGTTAGAACAAATATGGGAAAGAATACTCAAACGGCGCAAGTGATTGAGGCTCTGCGAAAAGAAGGTGGTTTTGCCACTCTGCGCAGGCTGAATGAAATCGTAGATTTTTCTACGTGGGGGACAAAGACACCAGAGGCGACGGTAAGACGTATCGTGCAAAATAGTGGGGCTGTTTTTCGTATTCAACCGGGATTGTGGGCTTTGGAGGATATGCGCGACAAGGTTCTCAAAAAGATTGAACTGCAGATTGGCAACTCTGCAAGTGAGGAGAGATTTTCGCACGGATATTACCAAGGTTTGCTTATAGAGATTGGCAGATACCGGCAGCAACAGACATATATTCCTGCACAAGATAAGGGACGTAAGTTTATGGGAATTAAGTCGTTGCAAGAAATGGCAGATACGACCGATTTGCCCGATTTTACGTATGAAGAATTGAAGAAAAAAGCACGAACCGTAGATGTAATATGGTTTAACAAGCGCGGAATGCCGTCTGCTTTCTATGAAGTGGAGCATACAACGGATATAAAGAATTCATTATCCAAATTTTATGAGTTGCAAGATTTTTATGCTGGCTTTTATATTGTGGCGGATAGCAGCAGAAGAAAAGAATATGAGGACAAACTCAATGTTTCAATGTTTGAACCTATCCGAAAACGTGTTTCGTTCTTGGATTACAACCGAGTGGCTACGATGTACGAAAGTTTGAAAAATTTAAGCAATGTAGTTTGGTAAAAACAGAAAATATGCTATGGCTGTTACACCTTATTTGTTAGTAGAGGATTTGACCAAATCGGTGGGGTCGAAAGTGCTGTTTTCGGATATATCGTTTGCCGTGAATGAGGGGCAGCGGGTGGCGCTGATTGCCCGCAATGGGGTTGGAAAGTCCACTCTGATGGATATTCTTACTCGTCGCACAGACTATGACAGCGGGCGTATCACGTGGCGCAACGACCTTAAAATCAGTTATCTGCCGCAACGTATCTCTCTCCCGCAGGATGTGTCGGTGCGTGCTTTGTCCAAAAGTTCGGAACAGGAGTTGCGTTTGTCGCAGTTCCTCACGCAGTTGGGAATCACCGATACCGACCAACTCATAGGACACCTGAGCGGCGGGCAGCAGAAACGTGTTGCGTTGGCGCAAGTGCTCTCGGAAGAACCTGATTTTCTGCTGCTTGATGAACCAACCAACCATCTTGACCTCGATATGGTGGCGTGGCTCGAGGAGTATCTGCGCCGCTCCGCTATCACATTGTTGCTCGTTACCCACGACCGCTATTTCCTCGACCGTGTATGTTCGGATATACTGGAGATTGACCAGAACCAACTCTATTCCTACCACGGCAATTATTCCTACTATTTGGAGAAAAGGGCGGAGCGTATTGAGGCGCAGAACGCCGAGGCGGACAAGTTCCGCAACCTCTACCGCACCGAACTCGACTGGATGAGGCGCATGCCGCAAGCGCGTGCGCACAAGGCGCAGTATCGCATTGATAATTTCTACGAGATAGAGAAGAAAGCCAAGCGGGTCAATCAGGAGGGCGATGTGCGGCTGCAGGTGCAATCGGCATATATCGGCAACAAGATTTTTGAGGCGAAAGATGTATGCAAGTCGTTCACTGTTCCTGTCAAAGACTCTTCGGAGCAACCGCATACCATACAGATACTCAACCATTTCTCGTATGTGTTCTCGCGCTATGAGAAACTCGGTATCATCGGCAACAACGGTACGGGCAAGTCCACTTTTCTGCGTCTGCTGTTGGGTGAGATACAGCCCGACAGCGGGTGTTTCGACATCGGTACGACAGTGCGTTTCGGCTACTATCGCCAGCAGGGGCTACTATTTGACGGGAGCAAAAAAGTGATTGATATTGTGCGTGATATAGCCGAAACTATCGACCTCGGCAACGGAGACCGGCTGACGGCAAGCCAGTTCCTGCAGCATTTCCTTTTTTCGCCCTCGCAGCAATATGATTTTGTGGCGAAGTTGTCGGGCGGCGAACGGCAGCGGCTGCACCTCTGTACGGTGCTGATGCGCAACCCGAATTTCCTGATACTCGATGAACCTACCAACGACCTCGATATTCCTACGCTCAATGTGCTGGAGGACTATCTGCGCAATTTCAGGGGCTGTCTGATTGTGGTGAGCCATGACCGCTATTTTATGGACAAGGTAGTGGACCATCTGTTTGTCTTCCGTGGCAATGGGGTGGTGGACGATTTTCCCGGCAACTATACGCAATACAGAGAACAATGTTCAATTAACAATGAGCAATTAACAATTAACAAAGCGAAGACAGATATAGGAAAAGAAACAAAGCCTGTCGCAAACCGTGTACGGAAATTGTCGTTCAATGAAAAGCGCGAGATGGAGGATTTGGAGGCGCGTATCCCGCAGTTGGAGCAGGAAAAAAGCGACCTCGAGGCACAACTCTCGGGCGGACTTACCGACAGCGATGCCATTGCCCAAGCCTCTGCCCGCTATCGGGAAGTGCAGACCCTGTTGGACGAGGCGGAGATGCGTTGGCTCGAACTGAGTGAAATATAGTCTTTCTATCCGCATAGGATTAGCATCGGAAGTGCATTTGTGTAATTCGGAAAAAAAGTGTATCTTTGCGGCGTATTTGGATAAGGGAAACAGGTGGAAGTCCTGTACAGACCCGCTGCTGTAAGTTGCGTATCCGTAGCCCGTTTCTATGGCCACTGTCTGATTGTAGTCTCTATAGGGAGAGCAGGCGGGAAGGTCGGGCAAAGGAGCAACAAGTCAGAAGACCTGCCGGATATGCCTGTCGGGCTGTTGGCTGCTCTCGTGGATTGGAGCAGGGCGACAATGAAAAGATATTTGTGTGCAATATGGCTGTCGGTGCTTGGCATTGTATCGGTGTGGGGGGATAACCATACCGATACGGATTCTGTATCCGCTCTGTTCAATGTGGACGAGGTGATGGTTACGGCACGCACGTTGAGCAAAGATATTATCATTCCGCAAACGCTGCGGGGGGCGGAACTGCAGCGGCTCAATTCGTTGTCAGTGGCGGACGCTTTACGCTATTTCTCGGGCGTACAACTCAAAGATTATGGAGGGGTAGGGGGCATCAAAACTATCAATGTGCGTTCGATGGGCAGTCAGCATACGGCGGTGTATTACAATGGTGTACAACTCGGCAACGCCCAGAACGGGCAGGTGGACTTGGGGCGCTTCTCGCTTGACAATATGGAGGAGATTGCGCTCTACAACGGGCAGAAATCCGACATCTGGCAGTCGGCTCGCGAGTTCGGCAGCGCAGGCAATGTCTATCTGACCACCCGCAAACCTTATTTCAAAGAAAATGAGAAAGTGCACGTGCGTGCGCAGATGCGTGCAGGCAGTTTTGCCTTGGCTAACCCCGCAGTGGGGGTGGACGTGCGTCTGGCGGAGGGTTTGAGCCTGACGCTGGATGCCGAGTACGTCTATTCCGACGGCAAATATCCTTTCCGCTACAGGCGTGTGCTGCCCGACGGACAGGTGGCGTACGATACCACGGCGGTGCGGCAGAACGGTGACATCAATGCCGTGCGCACCGAGGCGGGACTGCACCACTACTATTCCAATACGGGCTTTTGGCGGCTGCACCTGTACAATTACTATTCCGAGCGCGGCGTGCCGGGGGCGATTGTGAACAACGTGTGGCGCAATGGCGAGCGGCTGTGGGACAGAAACACTTTCGGACAGGTGCAATGGCAGGACGAGTATTTCGGGCGTTGGAGCCTGCGCGGACTGCTCAAATATGCCAACGACTACACGCATTATGTCAATTACGACGAGAGGCTTCTTCCCGCTGACAATCAGTATCTTCAACAGGAATTATACCTGTCGCTGGCGCAGAAAGTGATGCTTTTCCGCTGGTGGGACATGAGCGTGGCATATGATTTCCAGTACAATCACCTCCGCCGTGAGAATCTGCTCTTGGATGCCGACTGCGACTATTTTCACCGCTGGTCGCACTGGTTGAGCGTGGCATCGGCATGGAATGTGCAGGACTATCTGCGTGTGCAGACCTCGGTGCTGATGACGCAGGTGGACAAGCGTAGCCCGCGTGTTACGCCCGGTGTGTTCCTCAGTCTGCGTCCGTGGCACGCTATCGATTTGAGTCTCAATGCGTTTTACAAACAGTCGTATCGCTATCCCACTTTCAACGACCTCTACTATACCGATATGGGCAATGCCGACTTGCGCCCCGAGTTGGCACGGCAGCATAGTGTGGATCTGACCTACCGCCTGCGGAAACAGACGGTGCAGAACCTGCTCCTGTCGCTGTCGTACTACTACAATAGGGTGTCCGACAAGATTATTGCCTATCCCAAGGGGCAGCAGTTCCGTTGGACAATGCTCAATCTCGGCTTGGTGAAAATCAACGGTGTGGACACCAAAGCGGACTTGTCGCTGTCGTTGCCTATGCGTTTTGTCCTGCGAATGAGACTCAATTATACCTACCAGACAGCCATCGACGTTACCAATCCCGCAGACACCTATTATAATAATCAGATTCCGTATATCCCGTGGCATAGCGGCAGTGCGGTGGCGGGACTGGACTATACCGCCCGCCGTGGCGACCGGTACGGGTTGAACTATTCGTTTATCTATGTGGGGGAGCGCTACGGGCAGCAGGAGAATACGGCGTACAACTATGTGCAACCGTGGTACACCCACGACCTCAGCCTGTATGGCGAGTGGACTGTCTGCCAACGCCATACTCTCAAACTGACCCTCGAGATCAACAACCTCCTCGGTCAGGACTACGAGGTTATCCAAAACTACCCCATGCCCAAACAAAATTTCCGCTGCACCCTCGCATACCGCTTCTAATGACGAATTATGAATGATGAATGAAGAATTAACGGTCAATTAGCGGTAATTAACGGAGCCATAACCCCGCAAACGTTTTTAATGGAACTTTAATGGTCTTTAATGGAGAAAAAATGAAGAACGGAATACCTATTTGGATTTGTGCATTGTGCATTGTGCATTGTGCATTGCTCCTCTCCTGCCGCACGGATGATGTGGTCTATCCGTCCGGCAACGAAATCGTTACCACGGATACCATGCAGGGCGGGCTGTATGTCCTCAACGAAGGGAATATGGGGTCGAACAAGGCGCGTATCGACTATATGAACCTTCGGACAGGTGTCTATACAAGCAATATCTATGGTCTGCAAAACCCCAATCAGGTCAAGGAACTCGGCGATGTCGGCAACGACATCAAGGTGTACGGCGGTCGTCTCTATGCCGTCATCAACTGCAGCCACAAGGTGGAGGTGATGGACCTGCAGGCACGTCGTATCGGGCAGGTGGACTTGCCCAACTGCCGCTATCTTGCTTTTGCTGATGGCAAGGCGTATGTCTCTGCCTATGTCGGTTCGATGGTTGATCCGGATATGTTAGGCTCTGTGTATGAGGTCGATACTGCCACGTTGCAGGTTACCCGCGAGGTCAAGGTAGGGCATCAGCCCGACGAACTGGCCATATTCGGCAACCGTATCTATGTCTGCAACTCGGGCGGCTACCTTACCAACCGATACGATTCCACGCTGTCGGTGATTGATCTTACCTCTTTCGAGGTGCTCAAGACTATTCCTGTCGGACTCAATCCGTATATGATTCGTGTGGACAGATATGGCAAACTATGGGTTACCTGTAGGGGCAATTACGGCAATGTCGCCCCGTCGCTTGCGGTGGTGGAGGGCGATATGGTAACCAAGCGTTTTGCCGTTGAATGCGACAATATCTCTCTGTTTGGCGACTCGCTTTATGTGTTGGACGCCAAGGCAAAAACGCTCTCTGTTATCCATACGCAGACGCTCCAAATCACCCCGCAGAACACTGTCTCTTCCGATCTGCAAACGTACGAGATGCCGTTTGGATTGTTGGCAACGCCGACCGGTATCTATATCACCGATGCGAAGAACTATGTCTCTTCGGGTACGCTCCATTGTTACTCCCTTTCGGGCTTGCACCGCTGGCAGGCAAAGACGGGCGACATTCCGGGGCATCTCTGCTTGGTGGGCGTCAATTTAGGCAATATAGCACCCGATACCACCACTACCACGGGTGGAAAATATCTTGCGCACGTGTATGAGTATATGCCCGCTATGGGGCAGTTTGTCAATGTGATGCCGAAGTATGCCGAGGGCGATGATGCCGAGGCGATGTGCCGCAAGTGTGAAGCCGCTATTGCCGGCAACAACGGCGGAACGATTACCCTCGGAGGCTGGGGAGGATATATCACATTCGGTTTCGACCACGCTGTGCGCAATGTGCAGGGAGAACGGGATTTCCAGATACTTGGCAATGCGTTTTATATGAGTGGCAACACACAATACGGCAGCAGCGAACCGGGGATTGTCTATGTCTCCCGCGATGTCAACCGCAACGGGCTTCCTGACGACCCATGGTACGAACTGCGCGGCAGCGAGTACGACAATCCCACTACCGACCACCACTACCAAAAGACCTATACCCGTGCGGGCGACACGCTCCAGAACGCTTTCCATAGACAGCCCTATTACCCGCAATGGTTCACCGGGGATACCATTACGTTTGAGGGTGTCCGCTTGGCGAATACGACCGAGAAAATCAACAATACGTATGTGCAGCGTGTCCTCGAATACGGATATGCCGACAACAAACCTAACGCCGACACCCTTGGCACAAGTTTTGATATATCGTGGGCGGTCGATGCGGAAGGTAATCCGGTCGTGTTGCCGTCGGTCGATTTTATCCGTGTGGTAACAGCTATTGACTATAGCAACAGCCTTATAGGCGAAATCTCCACTGAAATCGCCGGTGCTATCGACCTGCATATCAATTAGGAATGATGAATGCAGAAAGATTATCCTCAATAATGCAATTAACGTTTAATTAATGATAATTAACGTTTACATTGTAGTCTCAATTATAGTACCATTTACGGCAACGAGACGGCAACGAGACGGCAACGAGATATGTTCCTATACGGCTTTTGTGTATGGAATAATCATACAAAATCAACTAAATAACAAACAATTTTAACACCAAAAACAAAATGAAAAAACTTTTCCTTTTTTGTGCAGCCCTGCTCGCTCTTTCCGCGCAGGCTGAAACTTTCACCCTCGATTTGAGTACGGCTACCGATATGGCAAGTTCGCCTATTCAGTATGAAACAAAGGATATTTCTGTCTATATGGGAAATATGAAAGATGTTTGGGATAGCACATACGCTGCCGGTGGCTTATATCAGTACATTTATTGTAATGATGCCAAATTTATGCTTTCCCATACTCCAAGTGGTGCAAATTATAATGGTACGTATTATGATGGTTTTACTATTTCCAAAGTTGCTGCTGATACGTTGAACCAGTTTGCTTGCACCGCCAAAGGTGGATTGAAAGGTGTTGGCACTCCTTTTGTAATTGCCTATTTCTCGGAGTATTCAGAGGCACCGAGTATTATGTTTAATGACGAGTACTATCCTGCTGAAGTCTCTATTTGCCAAAGTACTTATGCATTGGAAGGTATTATTAATGGTATTGGTGTAGCACGTGCATTTACCGACAAAGATACTTTGAACCTGCTTATCAGTGGTTTGAATAGCAATTATGAGGAAATAAATACCATTACCTACCATTTGGCAGTAGATGGAAAGTATAATACAAATTGGGACAAGGTAGATCTTTCTTCTATTGGTCAATGCTGGGGCTTGAGTTTCCGTATGACCTCTACAGATAAAGGTGAATGGGGAATTAACACCCCGACTTATTTCGCTCTCGATGGTCTGACTATCTCCACCGAGAAAGTCGAAACCGCTATTCAGAGTGTTGAGACCACCGTCAAGGCAACCAAACGCCTTGTTAACGGCGTTCTTCTCATCGAGCGCAACGGCAACACCTACAACGCTGCCGGTCAGTTGACGAAATAATCATTGCAGAAAACGGTTTCTCTTAGGCTGTTTGCCCTTTGGCGGACAGCCTATTTTTATGCATATATGATGTATATTCATATGCATATACACTGCATAAAGGTCCATTCTTTCTACGTCCTTTCTACGTCTTTTCTACGTAATGGCTATACGGAGGTATAGGGATTGTATATTTTGCATAAACTGCATAATCCGATAGCCGCCCCTGTTGAGAGACGTTGCATATCTCAATAAAAAGCAGTACCTTTGCGCAACTAATCTCTAAATTCCGTATCTATGAAACGTTTTTCTTTTGCGGCACTGGCTTTATTGCTGACCGTGTCGCTGTTTGCTGCCACCGACGATTGGGCGCAACATGGGCTGTATGCTTCGGCTAACCAATCGCTGACGCAGAGTCCTACCGTGGTTTTTATGGGCAATTCCATTACCCAAATGTGGGAAGAGGCGCATCCTGATTTCTTTACGTCGCACAACTATGCTTGCCGCGGAATAGGCGGACAGGTGTCGTCGCAGATGCTGTCCCGTTTTCAAGCCGATGTGATTCAACTGCACCCGCAGATGGTGGTCATTATGGCGGGCACGAATGATATAGGTCTCAACAACGGCTATATCTCCAACGAGCATATTGCCGAAAATATACAATCGATGTGCGAACTGGCATTGTTTCACCATATCCAGCCCATTCTTTGTTCCGTGCTGCCCGTCTATCAGTATCCGTGGCGCAAAGATCTGGAAAATCCCGCAGAGACGGTTCGCCGGTTAAACACACTGCTCCGTGCGTATGCCGAGCGGAACAATATCCCTTATATGGACTATTATTCGGCTATGGTGGACGAGCGTGGCGGACTGCCCGCTGTCTATTCGGAAGACGGCGTTCATCCCATATCGGCAGGCTATGACCTGATGGAGACCTTGATTACAAAGGAGATAGAGAAATATCTGAAATAATTGCCGTCGTGCAGCGGCACATTGTGCCTGGGCGTATTGTGAGAATGAAAAAAAATGTGTACCTTTGTCGCTGATTTCGCGGGTTTCGCTTTTCGTGGCGGAACGGATGCAATTTCGGTACAACCAAAACTCTCTAAATAGTATTAGTCTTATGTTGGACAAGGTAACACAAGCGTACGTGGACGGTTTTATGGCGACCCTCGTACAGAAGAATCCCGGTGAAAGCGAGTTTCACCAGGCGGTAAAGGAAGTGCTGGAAAGCGTTGCACCGATGGTGATGGCGTATCCGTATCTGCGAGAGCAGAAAGTGCTGGAACGTATGGTAGAGCCCGAACGTGTGATTATGTTCCGCGTGCCTTGGGTGGATGACCGCGGTGAGGTGCAAATCAACCGCGGTTTTCGTGTTCAGATGAATAGTGCCATCGGTCCGTACAAAGGCGGTATCCGTTTCCATAGCAGTGTCAATCTGAGCATTATGAAGTTCCTCGCTTTCGAGCAGACGTTCAAAAATGCACTGACCACTCTTCCTATGGGTGGTGCGAAAGGCGGTTCGGATTTCTCGCCGCGCGGCAAATCCGATGCCGAGGTGATGCGTTTCTGCCAGTCGTTTATGACCGAACTGCAACGCCATATCGGTGCCGATACCGATGTTCCGGCAGGCGATATAGGTGTAGGCGGACGCGAGATCGGATATATGTTCGGTCAGTACAAACGTCTCCGTGACGAGTTTACGGGTACACTCACGGGCAAGGGGCAGAACTGGGGCGGAAGCCTGATGCGTCCCGAGGCTACAGGCTACGGCGTATGCTATTTTGCACAGGCAATGCTGGCTACCCGCGGTGAGACCTTCGAGGGCAAGCGTGTTTGTATCTCCGGTGCGGGCAACGTGGCGCAGTTTGCCGCACAGAAGGCGATGCGTCTCGGTGCCAAAGTGCTTACTTTGAGCGATTCCAACGGCTTTGTTTACGATCCGGACGGTATGACCGAGGAGAAGATGGTGTATGTTTTCGAACTGAAAAATATCCGCCGCGGGCGTATCAAGGAATATGTGTCCAAATATCCGACCGCACAGTATTTCGAGGGGCAGCGTCCATGGGGTATTCCCTGCGACATCGCTATGCCGTGCGCTACCCAAAACGAGGTGGAGAAGCACGATGCGGAGCAACTGCTCAAAAACGGTTGCACCTGTGTGGTAGAGGGGGCGAATATGCCTACAACACCCGAAGCCATCGCACTTTTCCAGCAGGCGCGTATCCTCTATAGTCCGGGCAAGGCAAGCAACGCCGGCGGTGTGGCTACCTCGGGGCTGGAGATGACGCAGAACTCTATGCGTCTCAAATGGACAGCCGAAGAGGTGGACGAGCGTTTGCATACCATTATGGCGGACATTCACGCAGCGTGCCTCAAATACGGCACGGAGCAGGACGGATATATCAACTATGTAAAAGGTGCCAATATTGCCGGCTTTATGAAAGTGGCCAATGCCATGGTAGAGCAGGGTATAGTATAATAAAATAGGAATGAGGCTGTCTGATACTTAAGTCAGACAGCCTCACTTTTTATGTGTGTGGGGACGATGCGTCTCGCGTCGTCTCTATCAAAACACGTCAAGATGATACAACAGAAGGAAAGCGGCGATTATACATCACTTATGGTGCGGAGGGTACGGCGTATCCTCTTGGTTTGTAATAACTATGATAGTTTTGCTTTGGAGGAGGACGGGCATATCGATGTGCAGATTGCGCAGGAATATGCCTCGCTCAACCTGAGCAATCCGCCGGCTATTCTCCGCGCGGAGACTACGGCGCAGGCTCTTGAAATGGCGCAGCAGGGCGAGCAGTTCGACCTTGTCATTACGATGAACAATGCCGGCAGCCTGGATGTGTTCGATTTTGCCGAGAGTATGAAGCGCCTTTCCCCCGATACCCCCATTGTGCTGCTCTCCGCTTTTTCCAAACAGACCTATCGCAATGTAGCCGACCACAAACGGCAGTACATTGACTATTTTTTCTGTTGGAACAACTCTGCCGACCTCATTATCGCCATTATCAAACTGCTGGAAGACCGTATGAATGCCGACCACGACATTCTCGAGGAGGGGGTGCGGGCGATTATCTTGGTCGAGGACTCGGTGCGTTATTATTCCACCTATCTGCCGCTTTTGTACAAGTTGGTGCTCCAGCAGAACAGTATCGCCATTCGCGATGCGCTTAATGAGAAACAGCAACTCCTCCGCAAGCGTGCGCGCCCCAAAGTGCTGATGGCTACCTGCTACGACGAGGCATTGGCACTCTATAACCGCTATCGCGACAATATCATCGGCGTCATTTCCGACATCGGCTTTGTGGTGCATAAGGGCGACCCCTCGTCGGCGGAAAAACTCGATGCGGGTGTTGATCTGTGCCGTATTATTCGTGCCGACAACCCCACTATGCCGTTTCTCCTGCAATCCTCGCAAGAGTCTATGCGGCTGGTGGCCAATCGGTTGCATGTCGGTTTTATTGTCAAGAAATCGAAAACCCTTACCCAGGAGTTGAGCGAATATATCGGACGGGAGTTCGGTTTCGGCGACTTTGTGGCTATTGATCCTGACACGGGTGAGGAGATAGCGCGTGCCAACGATTTGGAGGGCTTTGAGCATATTATCTCTACCATTTCGCCCCGTGCGTTCCGTCGCCTGTCGGACAACAACTATCTGAGTAAGTGGCTTTTTGCGCGCGGTCTCTTTGCAGTGGGGAAGCAGGTGAGTCCTCTTACTATCAAGGACGACTCGGATATTGAGCATATCCGTGCTATCAATATCAAGACCATTCACGACTACCGTATCAATCAGGCACTCGGCGTAGTGGCAAAATACCACCCCGATACCTACAACGATACGATTTGGTTTGCTCGGTACGGTGCCGGGGCGTTGGGCGGCAAAGGGCGGGGCTTGGCGTTTCTCAACCATATCTTGCAGAAGTACGACCTCTACGACTGTTGGGAGAATGTGCGTGTTCTCGTACCCCGTACACTCGTTATCACCACCGATTCTTTCGATACTTTTATCCACGACAACGGACTGCAATATGTCATCAATTCGGATATTTCCGACGAGGAAATCCTGTCCGAGTTCGTGGCATCCACGTTGCCGCAAGACCTTACCGAGGCGTTGCGCCGGTTTATCCGTGTGGCACACCGCCCCTTGGCAGTACGTTCGTCCAGTAAGTTGGAAGACTCTTATTATCAGCCGTTTGCGGGCGTCTATTCCACCTATATGATTCCCCATACCGAGAACGAAGACCAGCAACTGCGCCTGCTCAGCAAGGCGATCAAGTCGGTCTATGCCTCGGTCTATTTCTCTGCTTCGCGCGGCTATATCGCTTCTACCGCCAATGTCCTTTCTGAGGAAAAAATGGCGATTGTGGTGCAGGAAGTATGCGGTGAAACCGAAGGAAATTACTATTTCCCCACCATCAGCGGCGTGGCACGCAGCATCAATTTTTACCCCGTCGGCTACGAGAAACCCGAGGACGGTATCGTCAAGGTGGCGTATGGTCTGGGCAAAACCGTGGTGGACGGCGAGCAGGTGCTCCGTTTCTCGCCCCGCTATCCGAAGCATGTGATGCAGACCTCCACGCCCGATTTGGCTATGCGCGAGACCCAGCAGACCATGCTTGCCCTCTGCCTTGCCCCCGAGCGGTTCAAAACTTCTATCGATGATGCGGTCAATCTGCAGCGTTTCTCCGTGGCGGATTGTGAGCGGTTCGAATCCCTTAAAAAGGTGGCATCCACGTTTGATTACGAGAATATGCGTATGGTGGATTCGTGCTATGTTGCGGGACCTCGGTGCCTCACGTTTGCGCCCGTTTTGAAATTCAACACTTTCCCTTTGGCGGACATCGTGTCGCGCCTGTTGGATATTGCTGCGGCTGAAATCAAATGCCCTGTGGAGATCGAGTTCGCTGCCAACCTGATGCAGGAACCCGCTGTTTTCAATGTCTTGCAGATCCGCCCCATTTCTGCGGACGGACTGACGGCTAAAGTGGACTGGAAAAACATCGATGAAACCGCGCCGATTATCCGCTCTAATAGTGCGCTCGGTGTGGGCGAAGTGGAAGGTATAACCGATGTGGTTTATCTTCGTCGGGAAACATTCAATGTATTGCGCACGCGCGAGATGGCGGATACCTTGCGTGCATGGAACGCGCGGATGCGGCAGGAGGGACGCAATTATGTCCTTATCGGCTACGGGCGGTGGGGCTCGCAGATCTCTTCGCTCGGGGTGCCGGTTCAGTGGAGCGACATCAGTGAGGCCAAAGCCCTGGTGGAGTGCAGTCTGCCCGATTTTCGTATCGACCCGAGTCAGGGGTCTCATTTCTTCCAGAATATGACCTCTTTCAATGTCGGTTATATCAATGTGGATCCGTTCTCCCGCCCGGAAGATACGTTCAATGCGGAGCAACTGGACATTTTGCCCGCGGTTGAGGAGACCGATCTTGTCCGCCATGTGCGTTTCGGTGAGCCCTTGCAGATCTACATCGACGGCTTCAAAAACCACGCCCTGATAAAACAATAAAACTCATAAACTTCTTTCAACTCTCAACTATAAACTCATAAACCTATAAATACATGTTAGTAACGGCAATAACGGCTATTTTGATGCTCATTGCGGGTATTGGTATCTTCTTGGTGGCATGCCAGATGATGTCAAGCAACTTGGAATCGGCAAGTAGTGAGCACCTCAAGGCTCTGTTTTCCAAGGTCGGCAACAACAAACTGATCGGTGTCGGTATCGGTGCCCTCAGTACGGCGGCTATCCAGTCTTCGGGTGCCACTACGGTAATGGTTATCGGTTTCGTCAATGTGGGCATTATGTCCCTCAGTCAGGCGGCGACCATCATCTATGGTGCCAACATCGGTACCACTATCACGGCGCAGATTGTGGCGCTCGGTCTCTCTTCCGAGGGCGGCTTGTCCACCACCGCTATCTTTGCCGCATTCGCAGGTATCGGCGCATTCATCGGGCTTTTTAGCAAGCGCGACTCGTGGAAAACGGCTGGCGGTATCCTTACGGGCTTCGGTATGCTCTTCGTCGGATTGAGTATGATGTCGGGGTCTATGGAGGATTTTGCACAGATGGACGCGGTCAAGGTCTTCCTCTCCTCTATCAGCAACCCGATTCTTTTGGTGCTTATAGGGGCTATCTTTACAGCGATTATCCAATCTTCGTCCGTGATGACTTCGGTTGCTATCACAATGGTTGTAACGGGGCTCGTTACGCTCAACCAGGGTATTTATCTTACCCTTGGTTCCAATATCGGTTCCTGCGTCGTGGCGATTATTGCGGGTATGACCAGCGGTAAGAATGCCAAGCGTACTGCCCTTATGCACTTGATATTCAACTGCTTTGGCGTCGTTGTCTTCTTGCTTGCCGCTCTTGTTATGTATCTTGTTACCAAAGGGCAGATCAGTTTCGGTACTATCTTCGAAGATATGTTCCCCGATGCACCGCAGGTACAGTTGGCTATGTTCCATACGATCTTCAACTGCCTTACGGTCATCATCATTTTGCCGCTTACTAACCTGCTTGTCAAGACCGTTTGTGCTATCATTCCTGACAAACTCTCCGAGGAGGAGGGGCAGGCTGCCAAACCGCATTTCTATTTTGTGGACGACAAGATGCTCCGTACCCCTATTATCGCTGTGCGTCAGGTCAAACTCGAGATCGAACACATGGCGGCGGTCGCTATGCACAACTACGACATTGCCGTCTATATGATTTCGAGCCTCGATTTCCGCCAGAAAGATAATTTCAACCGCAACGAGGCACAACTCAACTACCTGAATAATTATCTCATTCAGTACGTCGTCCGTCTCAACTCCAAGCCCCTCAATGAGGTCGATCACCGCTACCTGTCCTCTATGATTCGTTGTATCGGCGACTTGGAGCGTATCGGCGACTATGCCACCAATATCATCGAATATGCCGAGGTCTTGCGTGACCATAACCTTGCTTTCTCCGAGCAGGTCAAAGAGGAGATTGAGCAGGTGCGTGAGGGCGTTTTCTCCGTCTATCAAAACGTGATGAAAGCCTATATGGAAGTCAGCGTCGATGCCCTCAACGAGGCAAACAAGATGGAGGATCTGGTGGATGAGATGACCGACAAGATGGCGGATAAGAACGTGGAGCGTCTCTCCCATAACGAGTATAATCCGACCGTCGGTGCGCAGTATCTGGAGTTCGCCAGCGATTCCGAGCGTATAGCCGACCACCTTATCAACGTCGGCAAATCCATCCGTGTCATCCTCCAACCCGAGCGCGTCATCAAATAATGTCAGCGTAATTGCCCGCTTTTGCCCGCCGTAGGCGGATAAGATTTAAGGCAATTTATGGAGGTTGAGTAGAACTCCTTATTATTCCGCGTCGTCGTAACATACCACCTCCGGGGACGCGGGCGCCCTCGCCCGCGGAAAAACCGCAGAAAAAATTAAATAGTTTTCTTTTATTTCCTTTATTTCTCTCGCACCGCCTCAAGAGGCTCCGCAAAATTTATTTTGTGGAGAGAGGAGAAAAGGCGGCAACCTAAACTCGTGCAACGAGTTTCAATGTTGCAAGCCCTTTTCGACGAGGGTGCGTAGGACAACAACACAACCAAAATTATGCGTTTAATACATAACCCTTGGCTCGGGGTAGAGGGCTACAATTGTTTCGGGTGCTGCCCGACCAACCCTATCGGTACCCACATGCATTTCTACGAGGACGGCGACGAGGTCGTTTCCGTATGGCGTCCCACGCAGAACCACCAGTCTTGGATCAACACGCTCCATGGTGGTGTCCAAGCCGTTTTGTTGGACGAGGTATGCGGTTGGGTGGTCTTTCATAAACTGCAAACGGCGGGCGTTACCGCCAAGATGGAGACACGCTACCACAAACCCGTTTCTACGCTCCAACCTTATATCACCCTTCGCGGTCGTCTTAAGGAGCAGCATCGCAACGTGGCGTATGTCATCGGCGAGATCTGGAGTGCCGAAGGCGAACTGCTTTGCGAGTGTCTCTGCACCTATTTTACTTTCCCGCAAGAAAAAGCCAAAGCCGAAATGGGCTATATTCCCTCCACCACCGATGGCGGCGACCTCACGTGGGAAGAGGTCATCAATTTGTAGATAGTGCCGGTTCGATATAAGCGGTACATTGGTTAATTTGTACAACAGCAATGTATATTGAACATACCCTTATGCTATCAGGAGTAGGTGATTAGTGGGTGATTCTTTATAGGATATTACAATCCGTATAACAGCATCGGGTGATTATCGGGTGATTAACGGGTGATTAACGGGTGATTCCTTATAGTATGTCGCAACATTGCTGTGTTTTTTGCTGATCGGTAGTGCAAAGCATCGCTTTGTGCGTAGCACGCACTACCGGTTATCGCTTATACTGCTATTTTTGCACATACAAATTTGCCGATCTCAATAAAAAAGTGTATCTTTGTGCCAACTTATGATTAACAAACAATAACACTTTATGGTATATGCATCCTGCTCTTTCCTTATTGATTCTCTTTCTGGTAAATAACGTCAGTTTGATATAAGCACATTGTCTTACTTTCCGCCGTAGGCGAATAAGATTTATGGCAATTTATGGTTGCTAAAACAAAGATTTACGTAGATTTCTTGCCGCTTTGCGGCAAAGGAGTTTTTATGTCGAACTTACGTTAAATAGTTTAATATGATTCACCGCGTAGTCATATTAGGAGGGCATATACAGGCTTTGGGATTGGCACGGCAAGTCGCAGCCGAGTCCATTGAGGTTGTGCTGTTGGTGGATACCCGTTATGCCGTGGCTAAATACTCCAAGGCAGTACACAAAACGCATATCTATCACGACACCAAAGAGTTAGAGCAGTGGATCGATACATTGTGTTTGCCGCAAAAGGGTTGTCTGCTGTTTCCTACCAATGACGAGATGGTGGAGTTCCTGTCGCAACGCTATGCCGATTATCAGCAGCGGTTTGCACAGGGTATTCCTGCTCCCGAAACGGTGGCTTTGTTTAACGACAAGCGCAAGGCGTACCAATTTGCGGAAACCCACCATATTCCGTGTCCTGAATGTTGGTATCCGAATACCATTGATGAGGTAAAAGCAATAGCCGCTACTTTGCCCTATCCTGTTGTGGTAAAGCCTGCTATAATGTACACTTTCCATACCACTTTCGGCAAAAAGGCATTCCGTTGTGATAATGCAGAGCAACTCCTCGCCACATACAAGCGCATTGCAGACGCCAACTACCCATTGGAAAAAGTGTTGATACAGGAATTTCTGTCGGGCGGACCGCAATACCTGTTCTCTTATGGCGTAATGGCAAAGGATGGCATACCCGTAGCATCACTTGTTGCCAACCGTATCCGCCAAAACCCGATGGACTTTGGCAACTCTACCACCTTTGCTGTTACGTGCAACGTTCCCGATATAGCACGCCAATCGGAGCAACTGTTGCGCCTTGTCAATTATTGGGGAATGGGAGAAATAGAGTGGATGTTCGACCCAAAGAGCGGGCAATACAAGTTCCTCGAAATCAACACCCGCGCATGGAAATGGCACACCATATCGAACCAATTAGGTTTTTCGTTTATAGGCACGATGATAGATGTGCTTAATGGGAATGAGACATATCGAGAAAAGACACCTGCAGCCAACAAAGTCGGTTGGGTGGAACGCCTTACCGATTGGACGGTTATCATGAAAGAAGTTCTCCACCATCGTATGAGACTCTCCTCTGCCGTCCAAACCTACAAATTCCCCAAGGAGTATGCTGTCTGGTCGTTCCGCGACCCCTTGCCTTGCATTATGTATATTCTGTTATCTCCTATATTGTATATATTGAGATACTAATTTCTTTGGTTTATGAATAATATCTATATCCTGATAGGTTGCATAATTGTGGTGTGTGAGAGCATCACAATGTATTGTTATTTACACAAGAAAACGCATATCTCACTATCGTACTTGTACAAAGACAACCTCATAGTTTGTATCCTGATTGCGGCTCTCACCGGTTGGTGTATTTCTCTTTTAGGTATATGGGCATTGCTAATAGGTGTTGTGTTGGTACCTGTTTTGGGATTGCTCCTTACAATGATACGCTTCTTTCGTTTTCCGTTACGGAAACGTGTACAGAAAGAGAATGCTATTATATCCCCTGCTGACGGAAACATTATCTATATCAAGCGTATAGAGAAAGGTGATATCCCTATGTCAACAAAGGAGGGTGTTACGGCGACATTGCAAGAATTTACCAATGTGGATATGGATTATCCGTGTATCATCATAGGTATCAATATGACACCATTTGATGTGCACCGCAATGCAACACCTATAGCAGGACGTGTAGTAATGAATCAACACTTTGATGGTGAAACATTGTCCTTAAAGAATCCTGCAGCCATAGCACGTAATGAACGCAATACAATAGTCTTGGATAATGGGCGTTTTCGTGTCGGAGTAGTGCAGACGGCTTCACGATTAGTTCGACGGGTTGTAACCAACTGCAAGGTGGGTGATATTATGGAGCAGGGACAGTGGTTTGGAATGATTAAATTTGGTTCACAAGTGGATGTGATTATTCCTGCAAATGCACATATATGTGTCAATATCAAGGAGCAAGTTTATGTTCGTAAGACTATTTTAGCCACATTTGATTGATTGCAATGAACATACTGATAGATATAGGGCATACGCCTCAATTGAATTTCTACAAGAATCTGATTCTTACATTATCCGTATGCGGAAATCACGTCTATGTGGTGGTACTTAAACGGGGGCGTTTGCCACAAATTGCCCGATACGAATTAGGTAATGTACCCAATGTAGAGGTAGTCGCTATTGGCAGACATCGTATGAATAAGTGGTCTGCCATTTTAGAGTCAAACTTGCTACGCATATTTCAACTGCTATGGTGGTCATTGGGAAAGAATATAGATGTGGTGTTAGCCAATGGGGTAATTGCACATGTGGTGGGATGGATTCATCGTGTACCCTGTTTTGCTTTTGATGATGACCCGCAAGTATGGGACTACCGCCCCAAACTTTTTTTCTGTACTCAATCCGCATACTGCATATACGAATCGCAGAAACCTTTGAGTCCCAAAGCCAAGATATTGCCTTGCCTCAAAGAATGGGCATACCTTGCACCTAATGTATTCAAACACGATGTAGAAGCATTATCGGAGTATGGCGTACAGCCCAAGCAATACTTGTTTCTGCGTGAAGTGTCCGTCGGGACGGTGAACTATGCGGGGCAGGCAAGTGGTGCCGTCTTGGGCATAGTACCCGAAATACAAAAAATGCAGGCATTACATCCTGAGTTAAAAGTGTTGCTTTCTCTTGAAGAGAAGCACCGCCGCGCAGAATATCCTGCCGACTGGATACTCTTGCAAGAACCCATCAAAGACATCCACTCCCTCATCTATTATAGTGCAGGCTTGGTTTCGTCGGGTGATAGTATGGCACGCGAGGCGGCTTTGCTGGGTGTCCCCGCTTACTATCTCGGTATTCGCTATGATATGCCAGCCAATGCTGCCGCTGCCAAGGTCGCCCAACTCCAAAACCAAAAGACCCAACCCATTGCCGATTGGCTCACTAACACCTTATCCATAAACCCTAAAACCGCCGAATTGCACCAGCAACAACTCCGCACCCACATCAACGATACCTTCATCGACATCAATGCCTATATGCTATCTTTGGTAGAGAATGTAAAGAATAAGACAAATGGAAAATAGCGAAATAACGCAAGGAGAGTCTGCTATCATTTTATATAAAGCAGAGGATAATAGTATTCAACTTGAAGTTAAGTTGGAGCACGAGACCGTGTGGTTGACGCAACAACAGATGGCGGAATTATTTGAAAGAGATCAGTCGGTTATTGCTCGTCACATAAGGAATATCTATAAAGAAGGTGAATTGCAGCGCGAGGGCACGTATGCAAAATTTGCATATATGCCCCAAGGTTTGGAACGTTCTTATGAAACTGCCTTATATAGTTTAGATGTTATTATCTCCGTTGGCTATCGAGTTCATAGTATACGTGGCACACAATTTCGCCAATGGGCAAATAAGATACTAAGAGATTATCTCCTCAAAGGTTATGCTATCAATCAAAACATCCAACTCCAACATTATCAGGAACTCAAAGACGTTGTGGCTTTGATGTCGCGTACATTGTCATTGCAAGAGAAGCCCACACAAGACGAGTATTCGGGATTGTTCAATGTAATTAGTGATTATGTGTATGCGCTTGATACGTTGGATAGTTATGATTATCAACAACTAACTATTGATAAGACAACCAAGAAAGAGCCTTTCCATGCCACATACGAGAATGCGATGGAGGCAATCACGGCACTCAAAGAGAAATTCGGAGGTAGTGCTCTGTTTGCCAATGAGAAAGACGAATCATTCAAGTCCAGCATCGGGCAGATATACCAAACTTTCGGTGGAGAAGAACTCTATCCGTCTGTGGAGGAAAAGGCGGCAATGTTGCTTTATTTGGTAACTAAAAATCACTCTTTCAGCGATGGCAACAAGCGCATAGCCGCTATGCTATTTCTTTGGTTCTTAAGCAATAACGGAGTGTTGTACGCCGCTGACGGGCATAAGCGAATAGGGGATAACACCCTTGTGGCTCTCACGCTGATGATTGCCGAAAGCCGTACGGAAGAAAAAGACATTATAGTCAAGGTGGTTGTAAACCTTATCAATCAAGATAACCAATAAGTTTGTTCAGTACAGACAATAAATAATCATATACCATGGTTTTTGTTGAGTATAAACAATAAAAATGCAATACTTGCAATATAAGAGTGATATGAACATAAGTATTTTCGGGTTGGGATATGTGGGCTGTGTAGGTGCAGCGTGTTTGGCAAAGTTGGGGCATCATGTCATCGGCGTGGATATCAATGAAAACAAGGTGCGTCTTATGCAAGAGGGCAAACCTACTATTATCGAGGAAGGCATTGCGGCACTCTGTCAGGAGGCGCATGATGCAGGGCGTATGACGGCTACTACTGATGTCAATATGGCTGTAGAGAAGACTGACGTATCGTTTATTGTCGTCGGAACACCTTCTTCCAAAGAGGGGCACCTCAACTTGAATTACATCTACGCGGTGGCAAAGCAGATAGGCGAAGCCCTACGCCACAAGACGACTTTCCATATCGTGGCTATCCGCTCCACGGTGCTGCCCGGTACCAATGAGAAAGTGGGGGAAATCATTGCAGATGCCTCGGGCAAAGAGCGCAACAAAGACTTTACCATTGTCAGCAACCCCGAGTTCCTGCGCGAAGGTACATCGGTGAAAGACTATTTCAATCCGCCTTTGACGCTCGTTGGTACGGATAACCCGTATGCCGAACAGGTGTTCCGTGAGATTTACAAGGACATTGCCGCCGAGTTTGTCTCTACCGATATTCGTGTGGCGGAGATGATGAAATACGTGAACAATACCTACCATGCGCTGAAGATTGTGTTTGGCAACGAGGTGGGCAATATCTGCAAAGGGCTGAACATCGACAGCCACAAGGTGATGGAGATATTCTGTAAGGATAAGCAACTGAATATCAGTCCCTACTATTTCAAACCCGGTTTTGCTTACGGTGGTTCGTGCCTGCCCAAGGACATGAAAGCCCTGCGCACGTTGGCGCACGACCTCTATATTGATGTGCCTGTTATTGAGAGTATTCACGCCTCCAACGAAGCACAGAAACGCAATGCCGTGCAACTGATTATGGCGCAAGGACATCGTAAGATAGGCATCCTCGGTTTGTCCTTCAAGGCAGGAACCGACGACCTGCGTTGCTCTCCTATCGTGGACGTGGTGGAAAGCCTGCTCGGGAAGGGTTTTGAGATACGCATATATGACAAGAATGTGAAAGTCAGCGAATTGACAGGTACCAACAAGGACTTCATCATGGCGAAGATACCGCATTTGCAGCACTTTGTCAGTGATGACTTGGATGCCGTATGTGCCAACAGCGATGTCCTTGTCATAACCAACAAGGAGAAAGACTTTGCCGATGTGCTCCAACGCTACCCCAACAAGGTCATTGTGGATTTGGTACGCCAATGGAAAGAGGTCAATTACACGGGGCATTATGAGGGACTCTCCTGGGGCGACATCAACACCAACCATACCGCCCAAATAACCAAAGACAGCACAATGGACTTCAAGCAAACGGAGTTCTGATTTAGCGTCAGACCAATATAAGTGGTATATTTGTTAATTTGTAAAACAGCAATGTATATTTTCTGAATATATTTGGTTTAGTATTTCATGTATTTGTATAAAAAGCGCGGCACGTGTTGTGCCGCAAGACAGGTTTTGTAAGTTTTGTTTTATAACTTTTTGTTATATCAAACTTATGTTAATCTCGTTGCTGCAACCATCTGATAACCAATTCTCCTAAACGGTACAGCCATGGCTTGCTGACATATAGGAAGCGCCCGTTTTCAACCTCTGTCCCGCCAAAGCGGGACTTGAAAGTGCGTACGCCATAGGGTGTGTCCGGTGTGCCTGCACCCATAAAATCAAATGAGGAAATGCCGTGTGTGGCTGCATACTCCATGGCGGCGTAGGTGGCTAATACAGATGGGTATTGTTGCCGGTACTGTTTGTCCAAACCGCATATATACCACTCATACATGGTTTGTTTCTTCAGAATGGGACATACAATGCCACCGATAATATGGTCTTGGTATTTGATCAGCAGGAACTTTGCATAATCCCACCGGTAGAGGGTCAGGAAGAAATCAGCACTTGGCAATGGTGTCTTTATTTTGTGCGTATATAGGTTCCGCAAGATAGAATAAAATGCCGTAACATCGCTGTCCGATTGCGCTTCCGCAATGTATGCGCCGTGGGCAAGTCCTTTTCGGATTTGCCTGCGGCGATTGTTTTTCATCCGTCCCAATACGGCGGCAGGATTTGTGCAGTCCACTTGAAAATTCAAGTGCGGTGTATAGTCAAACCCTTGTGCGGCAAACACGCTTTTCCAATGGGAGTAGTCATGCAGGTTGCGTAGTTCGATGTATATGACTTTTCGTGTTAATTCCCTGCGGACTGCCGCAAGCAAAGCCGATAATGCTTCATCGCTGATATGTTCGTCTAATAATGCCCCGCCGGGGATAATGCCCCGCTGTGTGAAGAATTGTTTTGTTGCATTCCGCTCGTGCGTGATGTATCCCGCTACAACACCGACCAACATCCCGTTTTCTTCCGTCCCGAGAACAAACGGTTGCATCTCCTGTGGCATACGGCTGTAGAAATCGTATGCCGCACGTGTCTGAAACCATGTTGCCCACGCCGACCGCTCCGCCAAAGCGTCCCACGCCTGCGGATGAATGTCGGAATATCGGGTATAAATGCGTAGCATTATCTGTTCTTGCACCCCTTGAAAGCATTTTTCCCTACAGTTGCCGTTGCGGGGTAGTAAGGTACTGGCAGGCTCTCGCAGTCTTTGAAAGCGGACGCGCCGATCTTTTTCAATCCCTCTGGCAACACGACTTTGCGCAGATTCTTGCAATTCATAAATGCCTCTTCACCAATCGTTTGCACGCTGTCGGGCAACGTGATCTCCCGCAGTTGTCTGCACTCATAGAGGGCACCGTCCTCAATTGTACGCAGTTTTTTGTTGAACTTGATCGTGCGCAAACTGACGCACTGTGCCAATGCCCCTTTGCTCAATACCGTCAGAGATTCGGGTAACACCATGTCTTCCAGCATCTTGCATTCTTGGAAAGCCCCTTCTTCTATTACGTGGATATGATCTGCAAGGTAGATTCCGCGCAACTGCTGGCAGTTCTGAAAAGCCGATTTCCCTATACGGAAGGTGGATTTTGGAATGTTAATGCGTTCTAATGTAACGCACCCCTTAAATGCCTCATCGCCAATGGCGTATGTGCCTTCCGGTAGCACAATCTTTCGCAGGTGTGTGCAGCCCGTAAATACGCCTTTGTTCAAGTTGATAACCTGTTCTGGAATAGTAATTTCCACAAATTTGGCACAGCCTGCAAACGCCATTTCGCCTATTTCTTGGATTGTGGTTGGGAATTTCAAATCCTCCAGAGCCGAACAACCCGTAAATGCCCCGTTGTCTATTTTGCGCAGGTGCTCCGGCAGAGTAATATGCTGTATGCTCCGGCATAGATAGAAACAGCCTTGCGGGATAATGGTCAAGTGATCAGATAGCACCTGTTTGCGCAGATTTTCGCACCCGTAGAAAGTCCCCATTCCTAATGTTTCTATATCTGTTGGCAGGGTGGCTTCGCGGAGCAGTTTGCACCCGTAGAAAGCAAAATTGCCCACTTGTTTTACGGTTGCGGGAATGGTTACATCCGTCAGGTTTTCGCATTTGTAGAACGCGGCATTGGGTATTGCCGACACTGTCGCGGGTATCACTACCGACTTGATTTTCTTGTTGTTGGCGAATGCCCCCGCTGCAATCAGCCGGGTAGGAATCTTGTTTTTGAAAACAAATTTGGCAGGAACATCATCGTTCACGGCAATTAGGCAACCGTCGATATACAACGCCCCTTTTTTCCATTTTTTCTCGTTGTTCCAAATTCCCGAATTGGTAAATGCGTCTTCTCCTATTTCGCTGACAGTCTGCGGAATAATAGCCCGCGTCAGGTTCTTGCAATCACGGAACGTCTCGTGGTCTATGCAGCGTACGGAAGCGGGAATTTCCACTCTGGTAAGTGTTTTGTTTCCTTGAAAAGCCCCGGCTGCAATCAATCGTGTACCCTCGGGGATGATAAATTTGCCCTTAATGGTCTTGTCTGTCGCAATCAGGCAACTGTCTATGTATAATGCCCCATTCGTCCAATTTGTCTTGTCGAGCATAATGCCCGTGCCGTCAAATGCCGAACGGTAAACACGTTCTATGGTCTTGGGCAGCACGATAGCCGTTAGGTTCTTACAACCCTTGAAAGCCCTGTCGCCAATGGCAGTAACGCGATAGGTTTCTTGTTCGATGGTGATTTCTTCGGGGATGTAGAGTTCGTCGCTTGCTTGTGGATTGAGTGCCACTTCGGCGGTATGCAAATCAGGGTCAATGGTGTAATTAACCTCTTGATAAATAGCATTTTCTGCTTGTGCAAACACTGACAAACAGCACCCTAAAATCAAATAAAAATAACGTCGCATTAGATTTTACTATGTATGTTAATTGTTAATTATTACTTGTTAATTGCCTTTGTGGAGCATAATATCCAATATCAGGTCATCGGTTTGCGTCATCCCCTCTCTACCGATGCGGGTCAGATTACGGATGGTACGGTCAATGTCGTCCTCTACAATCCCTTCGGTGGCATCGGCATATGAGTGTTGCATAGCCAGAGAAGCCGATAGTATTGCCGTACTTACGCCGCTGGTAACTTTCAGTGCGCACCCCGGTTTGGCACCATCGCATATCATACCCGATATATTCGCAATCATATTTTTGATGGCGTAGGTTATCTCGGTGTAGGTGCCGCCCATCAGGTAGGTGATACCGGCTGCCGAACCCGTGGCGGCAACCACACACCCGCACAAGGCCGACAATCTGCCGAGCGATTGTTTGATATAGATAACCGTCAGATTGCTGAGCGTCAAGGCACGTATCATCTGTTCTTCGGTGCAGTTGTTCTCTTTGGCATAAATATAGACCGGCACGGAGCAGGATATGCCTTGGTTGCCCGAACCCGAGTTGGACATCACGGGTACCATTGCCCCCGACATACGTGCGTCGCATGCACCGCTGGTGTAACTCAATATCTTGGTAAACAGTGTATTGCCGAATATCGCAGGCAGCAGGTTGCGGCACGCAGGCATACATTTGCGTTTGCGTTGGGTCTGTAGCAGTTTGCCTAATCCGTGTCCGTAGTCTCCGTTGAACGAGGTCTTGGCGGCGTTGATATTCATTTCCGCTCCGTCCAATAGCCACCGCACTTGCGCTAAATCAACCGCCATCGCAAAGTCGTACACTTGGCGCAAGGTCAGTGCGGGGGCAGTCTCCTGCTTTTTCGCGGAAATGGCAGATGTTTTTTTGTCTTCGCAGAAATGGGTATGACTGCCTTGTATGGTGGCGTGTGCCGTGTGGGTGCCGTCCGACACTTCCGCACGGATATACAGTATATCCGGTGCCTGCGGGTCTGTCTCTATGTCAATAGGGGTGCGCTCCATATAGGCTTTGGCATATTCCACCGCCTTGGGGCATACGTCGCACAGCACCTCCAACTGCTTGTCGCTATGCCCTATAGTCGCCCCGAGAGCAATGGCAATCGGCAGCCCTGTCATTCCCGTGTTCGGAATACCCACCGACAATGCGTTCTTGTAGATGTTCTTGCTCAAGCGCACACGGATAGCGGTCGGTTCGTGCTGCAGTTGCTCCGTGGCTTTCGCCACACAGAGTGCCACCGCAATCGGTTCTGTGCAACCTATCGCAGGCACTACCTCCTGATGTAAGAGTTCTACTAAGTCCATATTTGTACAATTATTGATTATATGGTATTATGCATAGTATGCATTTTGTTACCCATTACGTAGAAAAGACGTAGAAAGGACGTAGAAAGGACGTAGAAAGAATAGGATTTTATGAGGGGTATAAGCCTCCATTTTATGCATCATATACAGTTTTTTTTATTGCATATATTGTATATCTCTACATACAACTTCCCAAAATCGTATAGCGTTTTCCGTCGCGCACAATGACCATACCTTGCGGAGTCAGTATCTTTGTCGCCTGTGGAGTAATGGTAGGATGTGCTATCTCGGTGATCTCATCGGGGTGTGGAATACCAAGCAGGTAAATGACAGCGTTCTCTATCACTTGCAGCCCTGTTTCGGTGAGGTCTGCGGTGCTGTATTCCGATACACCGATCATCACCATTCGCTGCGTGAGTGTCGTGCCGTTGAGAGTTGTACCTGCCGCCATATCGGCAATAGTGGTGTAGTCAGGTTGCGAAACGGGCGCACCTAACGATACAATCCCCGTTGTATTCCCTGTCCACTCGCTTATCGCTGTTACGGCATGGGTTGTGCAACTCTCAAAGAGTTGGATAGTCTGTGTATTGCCAAAAGTAATGTTGTGGAACAAGGCGTGTGTGGTGTCGCTCACCACTATGGACAGATCCTGTGTATTTACCGCCGTACCCCAGTTCCAGACATTGCTCTTGAATAGGAACGGCTTCAGTACCAGCATCGGTCTGTCATATCCTTTCAACGCGGTGAATGCACTCGCGCTGCTGTTGGGCTTCGGACTGATGATCAGTAGTTCGTATTTGGAAAAATCGGTAGAAGCCGAACCGGCATTCACTACCTTGATAGAGAGTGAATCGTTCCTGCGCAGACGGCTGAGAATAGCATTGTCTTCCTCGCTGCCCGGAGTGGTAATGTATGCCACCGTATGTCCGTTGTCAGGCTGCGGTTCTGCGCCTGCTGTCTCATAGCAACCGAGGTCTGGTGCATCGCCCGTATAGTCTAATCCGACATCGTTGCCCGCATCAATGAGCGCAGACCCCTCCGCCAAATGCAGTAAGGTTCCTTCTGCCAAACTGCCGTCGGAAAGCCTTGCTGCGGTAATTTCCGCCGTATCCAACGACAGAAAATCCGCTGCCGACACACTGAATCCGCTCGACCATGAGTTATTATTGCTCACTTGTACAATCCCGCTGTCAAAGGTGTTTTTGCTTTTCGACTGGAAACTGATGCAGTTCTGTATATCCAACGTGCAGCCGTTCGCATTGTAAAAACTATAGTCGGAATTATTGAGGTAAGCCGTGTTGTTGTACAGCCGTACGGCTCCCGCATCGCTGTTCTGGTCAAAACCTTTTACTGTATTTGCCACCGAAAGGCAGTGGTGTACAAGCACATCATGCTTCGTGCTGCCCCCCCCGAGTTTGAATCCGTTCCCGTTACCCATATTCGGATACTTGTCTAATGTAACCGTCACTTTGTTGCCGTCCGCATCCGTAACTTCTTTGCCGTTCTTGAACTGGTCAAACCACGCCTTGTCGGTCTCATAACGCGGGTGATTGCGCATATCATACCAAGCGGGACCGTTCTTGTAGCAAACACAATGTTCGATAATCGTCTCGCCGCTTGTTACGCGTTGGAAAAAGTCCCACCCGTCGTCCGAGTTGTTCCAACTGCGGCAACCGATATAGTGGTTCGGCGCACCGCTGTGTTGCTTGTCGGCAAACCCGTCCGCATTGCCGCCGAAATCGCATTGGGTCAGGTTGCCCGATTTGTCCAACTCATAGTCGAAGTTATCGTGCGAGTCCACATTCTTGATAAGGTTGTTCCCGCCCGCTTTCATTTGGCATCCCGTATCGGCAGACCCGTAGATGTCCAGATGCTCAAACAGGCAGTAACTGCCTTCGTTGTATAGATTGTTTTTCCCCGAATAACGAAGTGTCAAATCTTTGATATGCAGGTAGGTACACTCTTTGCTTATTTGCAGTCCGCGTGTGCCGTAGGCAGTGGTGCGAAAGTCTAATATGGCTTGCTCCCCCGGATACCCCGATATAACGATGTATTGCCCTGCAGTACCGTTCTTGCTGCTGATTTTGGTATTTCCGAGGTTGTACTGCCCCCCGAGCAGATAGAGTGTATCGCCCCCCTGTTTTAGGCTGCTGATTCCCTTGCTCAGCGAACAGGGCGTATTATATGTATTCCCGTTCCCGCTTCCATCGGGAGCAGCATAATAGGTGGCGGAAAAAAGGGATAAATTACTGCTCAGTAGCAGTACCGATGATATATAGAATAGTTTTTTCATTGTTTCCAAAAATGTAATTTTAAGCGTATATATGTATAGATAATAAGGAGACGAGTCGATAAATCAGAACTTGCTTTGTATCTATCTCGAAGCAGTTCAAAGATCTTTTTTTCTGCGTTTTTGTTGCGTACTGAGGTCGTAGAACGTGGGTTGAAAGTATAATTGTATCCGTTGTATCTCAGTATCTTGTATTTGGGGTGTAATGCCCATAAATCAATGGAAAACAACACATCTTCGTATATAATCCTTTCTGTAAAGTGTAGTGAATTTTGTACGAATAGGTCTCGCCGGTAGAGACGCATACATGGGGAGGTAAACCGGTAAAACGTATATGTCGATTGTTGGGAGAGAATATGTCCGTTTTGGACTCTCCTATATCCTGTTTGGATAGCATCTGTATCCGCATTGCAGTTCTTGAGCAGCATTTCATAGAAATCCGCATCTATATAATCGTCTGCGTCTATAAAAGATATATAGTCACCGGTAGCGTGTTGCAGTCCTATATTGCGTGCTGCCGATTGTCCTTTGTTTACCTGTGAGTACAATTCTATCCGTTTGTCTTTCTGAGCGTATTGTTCGGCAATCGCATAGCTGTTGTCGGTAGAACCATCATTTATGAGAATGATCTGCAAGTTGCTGTAAGCCTGTTGGATAATAGACTCAATACATTTTGCCAAATACGCTTCGGCATTATATATAGGTACTATGACGCTTATAATAGGCATACTTATTGGTTGATAAGCGTAAGAAACAACTGCTCAAACTGCTCTGCCTGGTGTCGGCGGGAGAATTGTTCCTTGTTGATAACGGGTTGGTGCGTATAGCCGTTCTGTTGCCATTCGTGGTATTTGTCCAAGATAAATGCCTTGATTTCTTCGATATCCGATGTGGCAATACCGGCATTTGTTTCACGGATAGTTTGTGCCAAACACCCTTCGTCGGACGGCACGCATAGTATCGGCTTTTCGCACCCGAGTGCCTCAAAAAACTTGGTGGTCATTACTCCTTGAGGGGCTGTAGGGGAAGGTGCTGCTACAAACAGCAGACTGATAGAAGACTGCTGCAAAAGAGATATTGCCTCCTGACGCGGGATATAGGTGCTAATATAAAAATAATCTTGTAAATTAAGTTTATTGACCAGTTCCTGCATAGGTTGCACCATAGTTGGTTCTATATGGAACTTAATGTGTATTGTATCCTGAGTAATAAGACCTTGTGCGTGCAAATCGGCGATTGCTTCTAAAAAAAGTTGCGGATTGCGCGATTGAAAATCATATAACCTGCCAATATAACTGATGATACATTTGGTCGTTGTAATATCCGTCGGCGTATATACATCAGAATCAAACCCATTATATATGAGATGTGTATTTGAATTGACAGATTGTAGAAAATGCTGATGCCATGGTGATATGGTGGTAACTATATCTGCATCACGCAAAATAGTATTACGTTGCCGGATACACTTGTTTTCGTAAATAGATATCAACCGGTTCTTTATTCTCTTGGGCAGGTGCAGTTGGGACGCCAAATAACTGTCAGCATGCCATTGCTCTGTAATATCACGCAAATCAACAACCAAGGGAAGGTGGCTTTCTTTCGCCAACTTATGGGCTGTAGGTAGCGGGAAAAGATTAAACGTGCTGCATAAAACAATAGAGAAATCCTCTAAACGTATGTTCTGCTTGGCAAAGTGATACAAGCACCTGTCTTTATTTCCAAATAGTTTGTCTGCAAGCCATTGTATCTTGTGCTTTAGAGAGAATTGGACATAATATGGCATTGCCAGAAAACGGCAATGCGGGACAACGTAATCTTCCCCTAAAATCTGCTCCGTTATCAGCGTAATATCCCAACCTTTTGCATTAAGGTTCTTGCATAGTTGGGTCATACGAGGTCCATATAACGGACGGTTGAAACCATCGGATATGATTAGCAGGTGCTTTTGCATAGAATATCAATGATGGTTTCGGCGGAATGTCCGTTACCGTATTCGGTAATAGGAGTCCGGGTAATCGTAAGAGAGGTTTTGTACGCATCCAAAATACCTTGTGTGGTAGTACCGGCAAGGATATTCCAATGCGCTTGCAGGGTTTCAACCCATTCTGTTTCGTTGCGGAGTGTGATACACGGCACATGATGAAAGTATGCTTCTTTTTGTACCCCGCCGGAGTCCGTCAGAATACGGAAAGCATGCTTCTCCAATAGCACCATATTGATGTAACTAACAGGCTCTATGAGATGTATATTCTTTGTACCATCTACAAAAGCGGATAGGGTTGCATCTGATTCTATCACGTGTTTTGTGCGCGGGTGCAGAGGGAGAACAACAGGCATAGGAAGTTGTTCCAAGGCGCGGAATATCGCCAACAGGGTGGCTGCCGAGTCGGTATTTTCTGCACGATGCACCGTGGCTAACAGATATTGCTTATCCGCCAAAGCCAGATCGGACAATATGGAAGATTGTTTGTCTGCTATGGCACCAAAAGTCAGTGCCGCATCATACATCACATCGCCCACCTGGTAGATGTTTTGCGTAATACCCTCCGTGTGCAGGTTTGCTACCGCCGTATGGGTCGGGCAAAAGAGTATTTGTGAGCGTTTGTCGGTTTCAATGCGGTTGTATTCTTCCACCATTAGCCTATTGTGGCTGCGCAATCCTGCTTCTATATGGATAAGAGGAATACGACATACTTCCGCTGCCAATGCTCCAGCCAAAGTGGAATTGGTATCGCCATATACAAGAATATAATCGGCATTGCCCTGGATAATCGGCACAATCGCTTGTTTCATTTCCTCTACATTATTGCCACAACCCAAGTGCCATACGGGGGCGGGAATATGCAATTCGTCGAAGAATATACGACTCATATTGTAATCATAGTGCTGCCCTGTATGCAAAATGCGCTCTTCTATTTGTAAAGAAGAGTGTGCATTGTGAACTTGTATCGCATGGCTGACCATTGCGGCTTTCACAAACTGCGGACGGGCACCTATGATAGTAATGAGTCTCATTGCGGGTGGTTGGTATAATGGCGCAGACCTTTCAGAAGTTTTTGATATAGTGAAATATGATAAGTTGCGGAATTGAAAATGCTGTTATGCCAAAGGAGGGTTACTTCGCCGGCGTGCTGGCGGACACGGTCGAGGAGTTGTTCGGAGAAGAAGTAGGCTTCGTCTTCGGAGAGGTTCATATAGTTGCCGTTGCTCAGGGTGCAGTCCATCAGCGTGAGCGGGTGGAGTGTAAGCGGGGTGAGCGTCATCGTCTTGGGGTTGATCCACCGCACGGGGCGGGTGGTCTGGAGACGGAAACCCGCACGGTCAGGGAAAGCCATCGAGAAATCGTCGGTGTAACCGAGGTCGGCAAGGCGTTGCATATTGTCGATAGAACAGCGCAGGTAATGGCTGCGGTGGAGCGGGCAGGCAGGGGCGAGAATGGTGCGGAAAAAGTCCGCCTGTTTGCCCCCCGCGGGCAAACCGTAGTAACTCGAATGAAGTCCCAAACGTGCGCCGGATCGGCTGAGGCGGTTGGCCAACCGGTTGAAATCGTGTCCGTTGGTGTCATATTGCGGATAGTCGAAACCTTTTCCTTCCGTATGTTTGACAAAATAAACCACATCGGCAGTCGGCACTTTGGTGTCCTGCTCTATGAGCCACGGAAACGTATAGGCAGGGTCGTGGTGGATGTCCTGCCACGAGGACAGCACATCGCGCCAGTGTCCGCGACGGATACCGCCCAATGCTCCGCGCAGATGGCGATAGTAGTCGAGAATATCTATATCGTGGGTCAGGTAGATATGCGAGTAGCATGGGTGCGGCATATCCATATCTAGCAGTTTCATCAGAATACGCGCATATTCGTCCACTATGGGAATCTCAAGGTTGTTGCCCTGCCCGAGAACAGAGAAACGGGCGGCAAAACGTCCGTGCTCGTCGCGCTGCGGATTGAGCAGTTCCTCGGCACGGGAGATAAAGAAAAACGTGTTGTAGATGAGGTCGGTGCGGACAACAAACGTCTTGCCCGTTTGCTCTACTACGGGGTGTTCCATATCGGGCAGGACAAGGTCGGAGCCGAGGTGTCCGCCAGGCACGATAACCACTTTGTAGCGCGACCAAAGCGACTCGTCGGCGGTGTAGCCGATGTGCTGCGTCATCGTGGTGTCTCCGTAGAGGAGAAACGACTTGATGTATTCGATTATCTCGTCCATGGTTATGAAACGGTATTTATCGTATAATTAATTGTTAATTGAACATATAATTATCCATCAATTAACCATTAATTCTTTTGCTCGTTTTGTTATAGGATCGTTATAGGATAGGCTTAGGATAGAAAGGAAGAAAGTAGTCTATCCACCCGTCATCCACCTGACATCCACCCGTGTTTCTAATTATGAATTATGAATGCAGAATGAGGAATTATGGCCATTCGTAATTCATAATTACTCGCTGAGTATCTCCCACTCGTACATCTTCTGTTCGATCTCGCGCTTGATGTGCTCGTAGCGTTGGAAATTCTCCTGCGTCTGTTGCGCGGGGTCGGACATCAGTGTTTCCAACTGTTTCTGCTCTGCCTCCAACTTGGCAATATACGCCTCGGTTTCCGCAATCTGTTTCTCTTTTTTCCTGCGGGCTGCGGCTTCGGCTTTCTGCGCCGCGTAATCGGCTTGTCCGCCTTTGGGGCTGTTGGAGGCATCGTTTTTCGCTTCGCCTATCGTTTTTGTCGGATTTTTCTTTTCCAGTTCCTGCAAACTGTCAATCTTTTTCGATTGCAGAAAATCGTAGATGCCCCCGAGGTGTTCACGTACTTTTCCGCCGCCGAACTCATAGACTTTGCTGACCAGTCCGTCAAGAAAATCACGGTCGTGGCTGACGCAGATAACGGTGCCGTTGAAATCCTGCAAGGCGGCTTTCAGTACGTCCTTGGACTGCATATCGAGATGGTTGGTCGGTTCGTCGAGAATAAGCAGGTTGCACGGCTCCAACAACAAACGGATCATCGCCAAACGGCTCCGTTCGCCGCCCGAAAGCACCTTCACTTTCTTTTCCGATGCCTCACCGCCGAACATAAATGCGCCGAGAATATCGCGTATCTTGGTGCGGATATCGCCCACTGCCACACGGTCTATGGTATCAAAAACCGTCAGTTCGCCATCTAATAAAGCCGCCTGGTTCTGTGCAAAATAGCCGATCTTGACATTATGCCCGATCTTGAGCGTACCCATATAGTCGAGTTGCCCCATAATACATTTGACCAGGGTCGATTTACCCTCGCCGTTCTTGCCGACAAACGCCACTTTCTCGCCGCGGCGGATGGTAAACGTAACATCGGAGAAGACGGTATGGTTGCCGAAATCCTTGCGCAAGTCCTCCACGATCAGCGGGAAATCACCGCTTCGGGGAGCAGGCGGGAAACGGAGACTGAGGCGCGAGGTATCTTCCAAGTCCACCTCCAGACGCTCCAGTTTTTCCAGTTGTTTGATACGCGACTGCACCTGCACCGCCTTGGTTGCCTTGTAGCGGAAACGCTCGATAAAGTCCTCGGTCTCCTGAATCATCTTTTGCTGGTTGAGGTAGGCGCGTACCTGCTGCTCGTGGCGCTCCTTGCGCAGTTCGAGAAAACGGGAGTAATTGACATTGTAGTCGTAGATCCGTCCGAGGGTAATTTCAATAGTGCGGTTCGTCACATTGTCAATAAACTTTTTGTCGTGGCTGACCAGCAGAATGGCACTTTGTGAGGATTTCAGGAAGTCTTCGAACCATTGGATAGATTCTATATCCAAATGGTTGGTCGGCTCGTCGAGAAGAAGCAGGTCGGGATGACGGAGCAGAATCTTTGCCAACTCGATACGCATACGCCATCCGCCGGAGAATTCGGAGCAGGGACGGTCGAAGTCTTTCCGCTCGAACCCGAGACCGATGATGGTTCTGTCCATCTCGGCGATACGGCGGGCTTTCTCCTCGTCGGGCTCGCCGTCAAACACGCTCATCACGTCCTCGCGGAGCGTCTTGCCGTCGATGTGCATCATCACCTGCGGGAGATAACCGATAGTCATATCCGAGTCGCGCGAGATACGCCCCGAAGTAGGCTGGTACTCGCCAGCCACAAGACGCAAGAGCGTACTCTTGCCCGCACCGTTCTTGCCCACAAGGGCGATACGATCCTTTTTGTTGATCATAAAGGATATATCTTCCAGAACGGGGTGCGATGAAAATTCTATGGATAGATGTTCTACACTAAGCATATTGGTATTGTGCGTGTGCGTATTCGGTCATACCGCGCAGCACTGGGAGGTTATTTGTCCAATTTTTCGAAAACCGAGTTGTTGCTGATAAATTCGGGAACAATCTCTTTCATCAGTTCCACGGTGAGGAACGGTTTGTTCTGCGTGGTCAGATCGATGAGGGCATTGATGTTCTTCTCCACCTCGTTGAACTCGAACTCACGCACGCGCGCCACCATAATCTTCTCGTTGGAAGTGGGCAGGGTGGTTTCTTTCTGGTTGAGCAGTTCTTCGTATAGTTTCTCGCCGGGGCGCAGACCTGTGAATACAATGGGTATTTCTTCGCCGGGGACAAAGCCCGCAAGGCGGATCATATTCTTTGCCAGGTCGAGTATCTTCACGGGGTGCCCCATATCGAAGACGAATATCTCGCCCCCGTTGCCGAGCGTTGAGGCTTCCATTACGAGGCAGCACGCTTCGGGAATGGTCATAAAATAACGGATGATGTCGGGGTGGGTAACCGTAACCGGTCCGCCTGCGGCAATCTGCTTCTTGAAATACGGAATGACGGAACCGTTGCTGCCGAGGACATTGCCGAAACGAGTGGTGATGAACTTGGTGCAATTCGGGTTCTCCTTTACGAGTTTCTTGAAGAGCGACTGTACGTAGATCTCCGCAATACGCTTGCTTGCACCCATGATATTGGTCGGATTGACCGCCTTGTCGGTACTGATCATCACAAAACGCTCTACTCCGTATTTGACCGCCATATCCGCCATATTCTTTGTTCCCATTACGTTGGCGCGGATCGCCTCGTTGGGGTGCGATTCCATCAGTGGCACGTGTTTGTATGCCGCAGCGTGATAGACCACTGCCGGACGGAATTGGCTGAATACCTCTTCCAATCGTTCGCGGTTGCGAATATCGGCAATGACAGGCACAAACTGTGCATCGGGGAACTGCTTCTTGAGATCAAGTGTCAGGTCGTGAAGCGGGGACTCGGCTTGCTCCAAGAGAATGGTTACTTTCGGTTGGTATTTCTGTACCTGACGCACCAGTTCCGAACCGATACTGCCTGCCGCACCGGTAACCAGTATTACACGGTTTTGTATGATTTTCAGCACGTTGTCCGTATTGATGTGAATGGCGGGACGTTCCAAAAGGTCTTCTATCTGGATATTTTCAATGCGCCCGATACGCCGGTTGTCAATCTCTTCTACATTGTCAAACTGTGTGAAATTGGGAGTGGTCAGCACGTGGAAACCGTTGTCAAAAAAGACTTGCAGGTCTTTCGACGGATTGATGGCACGCATTTTGAGCGGGGAGATAATCACATCGTGTACGTTGTGTTCCTTCATCCACTCAAACGTCTTAGCATTGAACGGAAAGACTTTCAGTCCAACCAGACTATGTTGCTGTTCCTCGGACTTAGCACCCGTATCTCCTAAAAAACCGACAGGATTGTACTGCGCGTCATCACCTGCGCTACGGAGCATTTTGGCGATGGCAATACCCGCAGATTTGGTACCCCAGATCATTACTTTCTTGGTACCCGAAGCATGCTGTTTGATAAACTCGTACAGCGTTTTCACCCCCACGCGCAAGCAGAAAAGAAAAATAAAGGCAAGAGGAATGTAGATAACGAGTGCCGTATTGAGGAACAATTTGACATTCGCAATACCTTGGCACAGAAAATTGACAAGCAACAAAAATGCACCGCACGACAATATGGCAAGCAGGCACTTGATGGTATCAATAAACGTGGAATAGCGCAGAATACCCGAATAGGAATGGAACAACCAGAAGCAGATCATCTGCACTACAATCAATACGGCATATTGCGTCCAGAACGGCAGGACATCATAACAAACCAAGCCATAGGAAAAAATACCGTTGCCAATCAAGATACTGCACCAATAGGCAATGGAACATAGCAAAACATCTATGAGCAATACACACCAGCGGGGCAGATAATTGGCCGAAGCAAGGTGTGAAAAGATGTCGGAGTTGTGCAACTCGTTTAATTTTTCTTTCATAACGCTGAATTTAACTGTTAATGGAATAGTTTTCGGATAAATTGCCCCGTGTAACTTCCGGAACATTGTGCCAAGCCCTCCGGCGTACCCTCGAACACAATATGACCGCCCTCGTCACCGCCCTCGGGACCGAGGTCGATAATGTGGTCTGCTGCCAGAATCATACTCGGGTTATGCTCAATGACAATAACGGTATGCCCGCGGCTAATCAGTTGGTTGAGCGCTTTGAGCAGTACCTGTACATCTTTGTGGTGGAGACCTGTAGTAGGTTCGTCGAAGACGAATATAGTAGGCTGTGCGTCCTCTTGGGCAAGGAACGATGCAAGTTTTACACGCTGGCTCTCGCCGCCCGAAAGTGTACTGCTCGACTGTCCCAAACGGATATAGCCGATACCTACGTCTTGCAGCGGTTTGAGCCGTTTTACAATCTTCTCACAATCAGGGTCTTCTGAGAAAAAGTCGATAGCCTGATTGATCGTCATAGTCAGTATGTCGTAGATAGATTTGTCGCGATAGCGGACGTCCAACACATCCTGTTTGAAACGCTTGCCGTGACATTGCTCACACTCGAGAGTGATGTCTGCCATAAACTGCATTTCAATGGTAATCGTACCTTCGCCCTGGCACATCTCACAACGCCCTCCGGGGGTGTTGAAAGAGAAATGGGAGGCGGTGAAACCGAGTTGTTTGCTCAACGGCTGGTCGGCAAACAAGCGGCGTATCTCGTCATAGGCTTTGAGATAGGTTACCGGATTGGAGCGTGAAGAGCGGCTGAGCGGGTTCTGGTCCACAAACTCGATGTCTGTGGCAAGGTGCATACTGCCTTTGAGGGCAGAAAAACTGCCTGTATGCTCCGCCATACCGCCATAGTACTTTTTGAGAGCAGGGTAGAATACCTTGCTCACAAGGGTCGATTTGCCGCTGCCGCTTACGCCGGTAACCACGGTCATTACATTGAGCGGGAATCGCACATTCAGATTCTTTAGGTTGTTCTCACAAGCCCCCTGTATCTCGATATAATTGTTCCACTTGCGCCGTTGCACAGGGATATTATAGACAAATTCGCCGGCTTTTGGTTTGCCCACGTAGGTGATTTCGCCGCCATGGATACCTGCTGCAGGACCAATCTCTATAATGTAGTCGGCGGCTTGAATGATTTCCTCATCATGCTCTACCACTACAATCGTGTTGCCGAGGTCGCGCAGTTCTTTGAGTACGTGAATGAGCCGTTCCGTATCACGGGCGTGCAGACCGATTGAGGGCTCGTCCAATACATAGAGCGACCCGACCAGACTGCTTCCCAACGATTTTGCCAGACAGATACGCTGGCTCTCACCCCCCGAAAGGGTGTTGCTCATACGGCTGAGTGTGAGATAACCGAGTCCCACGTCTTCCATAAATTGGAGACGGGAGGTTATTTCATGAAGAAGCATTTCTGCCGTCTTCTGCTCGGTCTCATTGAGCGACAAATCAGCAAACCACTTCGACAGATCGGAGACGGACATGGAGCAAAGGTCGGAGATGTTCTTGCCGTTGATGCGCACGTATCCTGCCTCTTTGCGCAGACGCATTCCGTTGCAGTCTGGACAGACGGTTTTGCCCTTGTAGCGCGCGAGCATCACACGATATTGTATCTTGCCGTATTGTTTGGATTCCAACTCTTGGAAGAAATCGTTCAGTCCGCGGAAGTACTCGTTGCCTGTCCAGATAAGGCGTTTCTGTTCCTGCGAGAGTTCGAAGAATGGTGTATGTATCGGAAAATCGAACTTCGCGGCATTATAGACGAGCTGGTCACGCCAAGCACTCATCTTTTCTCCGTGCCAACAGGCGATGGCATCGTCATAGACCGACTTGGTCTTGTCAGGAACTACCAGATCGGGGTCGATTCCGATGATGTTGCCGAAACCTTTGCAGGTGGGGCAGGCACCGATAGGGTTGTTGAAATCGAAGAGATGTTCGCTCGGTTCAATAAAACGGATACCGTCCATTTCGAAACGCTCGGAGAACATCTCATAATTGCCGTTGATATACAGCCCGCACTCGCCGTGTCCCTCAAAGAGTGCGGTTTGCACGGAGTCGGCAAAACGGTTCGCTGTAGCGGGATCGCCATCGGCAACCACACGGTCAACCAACAGGTAAACATGCTCTTTGAGTTGTCCGTTTGCAATTACCTGTTGGCTTGTAGTGGCACCCAAACGCACCACATCACCATTATCCAGCAGGCGGGAGAAACCTTCGCTCTGCCATATATCCAACTGCTCTTGTAGCGTGCGGTTTTCCAAAACGATAGGCGCAATCAGATAGACGCGTGTACCGGCGGGTTGCGAGGTCATCGCATCCACCACATCGCGTATGCTCTTGCGGCGCACTTCCTTGCCGCTGACGGGCGAGTAGGTGCGTCCGATACGGGCAAAAAGGAGTTTGAGATAATCGTATATCTCGGTGCTTGTCCCCACGGTGGAACGCGGGTTATGGCTGCTCACTTTCTGCTGAATGGCAATAGCAGGCGGAATACCCTCTATCTTGTCCACTTCGGGCTTCTGCATACGTCCGAGGAACTGACGTGCATAGGCACTCAGGCTCTCCACATAGCGGCGTTGCCCCTCGGCATAGAGTGTGTCAAACGCCAGCGACGACTTGCCGCTGCCGCTCACGCCTGTAATTACAACCAGTTGGTTACGCGGTATATCCACGCTTACATGCTTCAGGTTGTTGGTGCAAGCGTTCTCTATATGTATCACCTGTCCGTTCACTTGCCGAGTGCTTCTATTTGTGCTTTGAGTTGCTCTATCTGTGCCTGTGTATCGGGGTTGGTCAAATCCATTTGCTGCTCCGTCAAGCGGGGAACACGCAGTTCGGTACCGACTTTGATGGCATTGGGGTTGTCAATGATGTCTTTGTTGGCATCGTAGATATATACCCATAGATCCATCTTGTCCTCTCCGTAGTGGCGGCGGGCAATCTGGGCAAGACGGCTGCCGTTGCGTACACGCTCGGTGGCGATAAACTCGGTGTAGGTCAAAGGCGCAGTTTCCGTAGTTTCCGTAGTTTGTGTAGTGTCTTCTATTATGATGTCGGCAGGGGGTGTATCTTCTACAACTACTACCTCTGTAGCGGGTTGCTTGCGGAGCGAATCCACCCACCGGCTGAGAGTTTCACGCAGGAAGATGTAGCCGCCTACCAATACCAGCAGCAAGCAACTGACACAAATCAACGTGTCGCGCAGGAAATGGTATTTCTTCCTGGGTTTGGCAGGCGTTTGCGGCTCTTTCTCTTCCTTGTTAGGAGTAGGAGAAACAGGCTCAATCTTGATAGGTTCAATAGGCTTTTCCTTGGGTGCCGTGGTTTTCTTTGGAGAAGCAGCCGTTTTCGCAGGAACCGTCTCTGCTACATTCCCCTCTTTGAGGGGGCTTTGTGGAGTCAGGGCGGAGTGTGGTTCTTCGCTTTTTGCTTTCGGTCCTTGTCCGAGAGTGGCAAGGATATCCACTATTTCGTCTGCCTGCTCGCCGAGTTTTTTCAGCGGGTCGAACTCATTGTCCTGTTGTTTCTTTGCGGGCTGTGGCTGTTTCGTGCCAACCTTGTTTGCAGCGGACGAGGTGTCTGTGTCCGTTGTCGGCAGGGGGTTGTTATATACCAACTCTTTGACACTGATTTCGGGGACGAATGTCAGTTTGTTGTAGCCTTCGATGGTGATGCTCTCGCCGGTGGCAATGTTGACACTCTTGCGCGGGGCGACACCTTGCAGACGGAATGTACCTAATCCGTTGATTTTTATCTGTTTGTCATCCGTCCGCATTGCCCCGATAATCTGTTCCTTGAGGGCATTGTGAAACAAGGCAACCTCTTCTTCGGAGGCTCCTGTGCGTACCATGACGGCACGACGTAGGTCTGTACTACTCAGTTTGTCTGCCATGGTTTAGATGTTTTTCAGTTCGTCTTTGACGCTGGCTGCCGGCTTGAAGCAGAGTTGGTTTCTTGCAGGTCTGGTACTTTTCACCCCCGTGCGAGGATGAACAAAAGTGCGTTCTTCTTTCCGTTTGATTTCCAATGTACCCAATCCTTGCAAGGATACGGCCTTTCCCTCTATCAATGCATCGCGTACAACGGCATTGGTAGCATTGAGCAGTTCCTCCACACGCTTCTTGGTCATACCGGTGGTCTCTGCAATGTTATTTATCAAGTCTTTCGTCAGCATAAATCTTCTTCTTTTCCGAGTGTGCCGTACAGATCGAATTCTTCGGCACGAGTAATCCTAACCGGATAAAAATCACCTGTTTGCAATGTATGTTCTTTGTCTATCAGTACCTCGCAATCCACCTCGGGCGAATCGAACTGTGTGCGTCCGATGTAATAATCGGGTTCCTCGCGGTCGATGACCACATCCATCGTTTTACCCACTTTCTGCTGCATCAAAGCACCCGAAATATCCTGCTGGATTGCCATTATTTCCGCTACACGGCGGTCTTTCACCTCTTGCGGGATGTTGTCCCGGTAGTGCAGATTGGCATACGTACCCTCTTCGTCGGAGTAGGCAAAGGCACCCATACGGTCGAAACGCATTTCGCGCACCCATTGCTTCAGTTCCTCGAAATCCTCCTCGGTCTCGCCCGGGTGTCCGACAAGCAGTGTGGTGCGGATACATATATCAGGTACGCACGCGCGTATGCGCGCGATGAGCGCATCCTGTTCCGCACGGGTGATATGGCGGCGCATCAGAGTGAGCATGTGGTCGCTGCAATGTTGCAAGGCGATGTCAAGGTACTTGCACACATTCGGGTGCTTTGCCATTACCTCGAGGATACCATCCGGGAAATCGGTCGGGTAGGCATAGTGGAGGCGAATCCAATGCACACCGTCGATCTGTGCCATCCGGTCTATCAGTTCGGGCAGGCGGTGCTCTTTGTAAAGGTCAAGCCCGTAACTCGACAGGTCTTGCGCTATGACGTTGAACTCCTTTACTCCCTGACCTACAAGCCATTGTACCTCTTCGAGTATTTCCTCAATAGGGCGCGAGGTATGCCTGCCCGTAATGAGCGGAATGGCGCAATAGGAGCAAAAACGGTTGCACCCCTCTGAAATCTTGATGTAGGCATAGTGTTTCGGAGTGGTAAGCGTACGTTTGTAGCCGCACCCGTCGTCGCTCTTGGGCTGCGCTTTCAGGTCGTCTATCAGGCGCATAAAATCGAACTTGCCGTACCATTTGTCCACCTCTGGGATTTCGGTCTCCAATTCGTGCAGGTAACGCTCGCTGAGACACCCCATTACGTACAGTCGGCGCAGTTTGCGGTGCGTCTTGCGGTCGGCAAACTGAAGAATGGTATTGATACTCTCTTCTTTGGCATCACCGATAAATCCACAGGTGTTGATAACGGCAATTTCACCTTTTGGGTCATCCGAATCGTGTACACAGCGGTAGCCTGCCAACTCCAATTGGTGCATCAGCCGCTCGGCATCCACAAGGTTTTTGGAGCAACCCAACGTGATAATATCTATTTCGTTTTTATGCAAGTTGTTCAATTAACCAGTAATAATTAACAATTAACATACGTAGTATGTTCTGTTTTTCGGAGTGGCAAGGTAGGTCTATCCTCCCGACATCCACCCGACATCCTCCTTACTTTTCTATCAGGAAGAAAGCACAAGGAATGTTCGATTTTTCCTGCTTTTTCATTATGCATTATGCATTACGCATTGCGCATTGCGCATCAGTTTCCAAGGTCGCAGTGGAATTTGATACGCACGAGGCGGACATGAATCACGTCGTAGTAGTCCTCTCCGAGTTCGTCCATCGCCGTTTTAAGGTCATCGCTCTCGGCATTCTTGAAATAGTCGTATATCTCCTCTTCCTCGTCGGGGTCAAGTACCTCCTCTATGAAATAGTTGATATTCACTTTCGTTCCCGAGAAAACAATCGCTTCCAACTCGTCGAGCATTTCCTCCATCGACATTCCGTTGGATTCGGCGAGGTCGTCGAGATCCACACGGCGGTCGATAGCCGCAATGATCTGTTTTTTGCGGGTGGATTTTTTCGCCACTGTGCGTATGCGCAGGTCTTCGGGACGGATAATCTCATTTTCCTCGACATACTCTTTGATGACCCGCAGGAACTCGTCGCCGTAGCGTTTTGCTTTGCTCACACCTACACCGGGTATGGTCATCAGTTCCTCCATCGTGATGGGGTAGGTGGTTGCCATTGCCTCGAGAGACGGGTCTTGGAAGATGACAAACGGCGGCACGTCGCATTTCTTCGACAGTTTTTTGCGCACATCTTTCAGAATGGAGAACAGCACATCGTCTGCTGCTGCGCAGGCAACCGCTCCGTTGTCTATATCCTCGCTTTCCTCGTCGCGCACCTCGATAGGCACCTCGAACTTGGTCGGGCGGCGGATATATTTCTTGCCATCGGAGGTGATTTTCAGATCACCGTATGAATCAATGTCCTTATTCAGATAGCCGCAGAGCATAGCCTGGCGGATAATGGCATACAGCGTGGATTCGTCCACATCGGCTGCGGCACCGTAATTCTCCAATTCAGTATGCTTATAACTTTGGATATCCGCAGTATCGTTGCCATGGAGAATATCCACGATATGGTCGGCTTTGAATTTCTCATTGAGTTGCTGAATGGTCTCAAGCGTGAGGCTGAGCAACTCGTGGGCGTCCATCATGCGATAGGTCTTCTTGCAGTTGTCGCAGTTGCCGCAATTATCCTGGTTGTACTCCTCACCGAAATAGTGCAGCAACAGTTTGCGGCGGCAGATGGTCGATTCGGCATACGACTGCGTCTCAAACAGCAACTGGTTGCCGATCTCCACTTCCTTGACAGGTTTGCCCTGTTGGAAACGGCGCAGACGCTCGATGTCGTCGGGCGAATAGAAACAGATACACTGCCCCTCGCCGCCGTCGCGCCCTGCACGACCGGTCTCCTGATAGTAGCCCTCCAGCGATTTGGGTATATCGTAGTGGATGACAAAACGTACATCGGGTTTGTCGATACCCATACCGAAAGCGATGGTTGCCACGATTACCTGACATTCCTCCATCAGGAACGCATCCTGTGTGGCACTGCGCGTAGCCGCATCCATACCCGCATGGTACGGGCGTGCGGAGATACCATTGACAACCAGTGTCTGTGCCAGATCTTCCACCTCTTTGCGTGCCAGACAATAGATAATGCCCGATTTGCCTTCCATCGAGCGCACGTATTTGATGACTTCGCGATCCACATCCTTGGTCTTCGGACGCACTTCATAGTACAGGTTAGGGCGGTTGAACGAACTCTTGAAAACGGTGGCATCGGGCATACCGAGGTTCTTCTGAATATCTTTCTGCACCTTGGGCGTCGCCGTAGCGGTCAGGGCAATAATAGGTGCCTTGCCGATACGCTGCACCATAGAGCGGATATGGCTGTATTCGGGACGGAAATCGTGCCCCCATTCCGAGATACAATGCGCCTCGTCCACTGCATAAAAAGAGATCTTGACGCTTTTGAGGAAGTCCACGTTTTCCGCTTTCTGCAGGCTCTCCGGTGCCAAATAGAGCAGTTTGGTTTTGCCTGCCAGCACATCTTCTTTGACGGCGTTGATTTCGGGACGGGAGAGCGACGAATTGATGAAATGGGCAACCCCCGGTTCGTCCGAGTAGTTGCGCATAGCGTCCACCTGGTTTTTCATTAGCGCAATAAGCGGCGATATGACGATCGCCACACCGTCCATAATCAACGAAGGCAACTGGTAGCACAGGCTCTTGCCGCCGCCCGTAGGCATCAGTACAAACGTGTCGTGCCCCTCCATCACATTGCGTATGATGGCTTCCTGGTTACCTTTGAAACTGTCAAAACCAAAGTAGCGTTGCAGTGCTTCGGTCAACTGTTCATGCGTTACGTTCATCTATATATAAATATATAAGGTGTATAATTGTTCGATTGTAAGTTGCGGGGATTGCCCGCTTTTTATCCCGAAAAAGGCAAAGTATTGTACTGCAAAGGTAGTCATTTTTTTTTGTTCTGCAAACTTTTTATTTGAAAAAAGAGAAAAAACTTGTATGCCTCGGAAAAAAGCAGTACTTTTGTCTTTAGTTAAATAAATATCAATATCAGAGAACACAAAATGGAAAAACGTAATTTGTCTTTCGGGCAACTTTTTAATCTCAGTTTCGGTTTCTTTGGCGTGCAGATAGCGTATGCCCTGCAAAGTGCCAACATATCCCGTATTTTTGCTACACTCGGTGCCGACCCGCACACCCTGAGTTTCTTTTGGATTCTACCCCCGCTGATGGGTATGATCGTGCAACCGTTGATAGGTCTGCTGTCGGATAAGACATGGCTCGGACCTGTGTTCGGCCGTCGCAAGTTCTACCTGCTTATCGGTGCCATTATTGCCGTGGCGGTGATGATACTGTTGCCCAATGCGGGTGATTTCACTTTCCAACAGGGGCTGTTCCTCGGGCTTAACGCCGCTATGTGGTTCGGGCTTTTCTCGCTGATGTTTCTCGATACATCCATCAATATAGCCATGCAGCCGTTCAAGATGATGGTAGGCGATATGGTCAACGAGGAGCAGAAGGGTACGGCGTATGCCATCCAGTCGGCATTGTGCAACGCCGGTTCGCTGGTCGGCTACTTGTTCCCGATCTTCTTTACGTGGATCGGTATTGCCAATACGGCTCCCGAGGGAGTGATCCCCGATTCTGTCAAATGGTCGTTCTATATAGGGGCTGCTATTCTGATTCTCTGCGTGTTGTATACATTCTTTGCCGTAAAGGAGATGAATCCGCAGGAATATGCCGAGTTCCACGGGCTGAACAAGAAGCAGGACGAGACTGCCGCAACGGATGACGCTGCGGATAACAAACGCATTGTCAGTGCTTTTGTTACTATCGGTCTGGTACAATTCTTCTGTTGGGCGGCGTTTATGTATATGTGGACGTACTCCAATGGTGCTATTGCCACGCAGTGTTTCGGCTGGAATGGTGAAAATACTGCCGCCGACGCTTTCCAGAATGCAGGCAACTGGGTAGGTGTATGTTTTGCCGTGCAAGCGGTAGGTTCATTGGTTTGGGCTTCGCTGCTGCCGGCTATTGAGCATAAGATTGGCAACAAGGGGGCGTATATTCTCTCGCTCGTAATAGGCGGTATCGGCTTTGCATCCATATTCTTTGTGCACAATCAGTATGTGCTCTGGTTGAGTTATGCCCTTGTCGGTACGGCGTGGGCGGCTATGCTGGCATTGCCGTTTACGATCTTTACCAATGCCATTATGGGCAGCAAACGTATGGGAACGCTGCTCGGGCTATTCAACTGCACTATCTGTCTTCCGCAGATTGTGGCGGCTTTGCTGGGCGGTGTACTATTGAAACATATCTGCGCCGGTTCGCAGGTAGGCATGCTCGTGATAGCTGGTGTACTGCTGTTCCTCGGGGCAGTCTCCGTCCTGTTTATCAAAGAGAAGAAATAGAACGAAGGACAAAGAACGAAGAACAAAGAATACAAATGCTCTGTCTGTTTCGCAGGCAGGGCATTTAGGTTGAAAAGAAGGTATCGCTTTGTATGTTAATTATTCATTGTTAATTAACGTCAGTTCAATATAGGCAAATTGTCTTACTTTGCCGCCGTAGGCGATAAGATTTATAGCAATTTATGGATGTTCAGTCAAAGATTTACTTGGATTTCTTGCCGCTGTGCGGCAAAGGAGTTTTTATATCGAACCTCACTTAATTCTTAATTGTTAATTGAACCGCCGTATTCTACATTTGGCATTGCCGAGTATTTTGGCGAATATCACCATTCCGCTGGTCGGGCTGGTGGATACGGCTATTGCGGGGCATATATCCGATGCAAGTGCTATCGGTGGTATTGCTATCGGCACGATGCTGTTCGACCTGCTCTATTGGAATTTCGGTTTTCTGCGGGTGGGTACATCGGGATTGACGGCACAGGCTTGCGGACGCAAAGATACAGCGGAATGCAGCCGGCTTCTTGCGCAGAGTATAGGTATTGCCGTTCTGGGGGCATTGTTCGTGTGGGCAATCCAATGGCTGTTTGTTACCGCAGTCCTGGCGTGTGTACCTTGTTCGCCCGAGGTGGCTTCCTTTGCCCGCAAGTATTTCTTTGTGCGTATATGGGCGGCGCCCGCCACGCTCAGTCTGATGGCATTCAAGGGGTGGTTTATCGGTATGCAGGATACGGTCAGTCCGATGGCAACTGATATTCTTGTCAATGTGGTGAATATCGTTGCCAGTTACCTGCTGGCTGTTTATACTCCTCTCGGGGCGGTCGGAGTGGCGTATGGTACGCTTATCGCCCAATACTCGGGACTGCTGCTGTCGGTTGTCATTGTGGCGGTCAAATACCGCACCGCGTTGCAGGGCACAGCCGTTTGGCAGGTTCTGGCTGACTTCCGCTCTATGCGCCGCCTGCTGGTGCTGAATGGCAACCTGTTTATCCGCTCGCTCTGCTTTATGGTGGTCTATGTCGGTTTCACCGCTTTGGCATCCCGCTATGGCGACACCGAACTGGCGGTATCATCCATAATGATGAAACTCTTTATGCTTTTCTCCTATTTCATCGACGGCTTTGCCTATGCGGGTGAGGCACTGGTGGGGCGGTTTGTCGGCGAAAAACAATCCGCATCGCTAAAAATTGCCGTTCGTATCCTTTTTGTATGGGCTTCCGCTATCGGTGTGGCGTTCTCTTTGCTTTATTTTGTAGCGGGCGAGGGGTGTATCCGATTATTGACCAACGATGCGTCCGTGCTGTCCGCTGCCGTGCCGTATATGGGGTGGTTGATAGCGATGCCGGTCATTTCCGCATGGGCATTTTTGTGGGATGGCATTTTTGTGGGTGCCACGGCAGGCAGAGAGATTCGCAATGGTATGATTTTTGCTGCGATAGCGTTTGTGTTCGGCTACGGGCTTACATACCGATGGTGTGGTGCACAAGCCTTATATATAGGTTATTTTGCCCATCTCGTGGCACGAATGATATATATGACACTCAAATGGAAAAGCGTGTATGATAGAGAAGTTGGAAAACCGTAAATGGAAAGTGCTGCGAAGTGAAAAACTGCTCAGCAAAGGTATTTGGCTCAATGTCCGTCAGGACACGGTCGAACTGCCGAGCGGGGTGGTTATGCCTGCCTATTTTGTGATGGAATTCCCTTGTTGGATCAATGTCATTGCCATTACCAAAGACGGACAAATGGTGATGGAGGATCAGTATCGTCACGGATTGGGTGAGACCCGTTATGAGTTGGTGGCGGGGGTGATTGACCCGGGCGAGACGCCGCTGGAGGCGGCGAAGCGCGAACTGAGTGAGGAAACGGGCTTTGAGGGCGGCGAATGGCAGCAGTTTATGGTTCTGTCGCCCAATCCGGGGAACCATAACAACCTCTCTTATACGTTTCTGGCTACGGGAGTGGAGAAAGTGCGGGAGCAGCACCAGGAGCGCACGGAGGACATCCACGTACACATTATGGACAAAGCCGATGTACACCAACTGCTTGAGCAAGGTGAAATCATCCAGGCTCTCCATGCCGCTCCCCTCTGGAAATACTTCGCTACGCAGAAATAGTAATTACGAATTAGGAATGATGAATTATGAATTAACGCAGAATTAATGGCTTAATTATATGTTCCTAAAAAGAATAATTAACGTTTAATTACACGATAATTAACGTTCTGTATATTAACGTTTCGAAAACGTGAGGCATCGGTTCTACATATTCTTGTTGCTTGCTGTCAGTGCGGTTTTGCGCTTTAACGGCTATCCTCCGCATATACAAGAGAGTAGGGGGTATGAGCAGGCAACGCTCATCGCAGAGCAGGAACAAACTTTCTCTGAGACTGACTATGTATCCGATTTTGCGTTGTCAGGTTATTCACCCGTATTGGCGAATAATGCATTCGCCCGTCGTTATGAAACACATTCGCGCACGGTGCAGAATGATTACACCAATACGCGTACTACTCCTAATTTAGCCCTTTCCATAGCCGAAGAATCGGCTGTTTCACATCGTTTGAATACCGATATATCGTGTGCAGAGGCATTGGTTGTCGGCCTGCCTGCCGAAGATATATCTTTTCCTTTCAATACGTTCTGGTAATCGGTCGGTTTGTATAGTGTTCATACTCCCAAGCAGAGTATGCCACCGTATGGCGGCGATGCGTCCCGCATCGTTATGGTATGTATGTTGCCAATACGGCAATTTACAAATTTACAAATTTTCCCATTTACAAATTGATCATACTATGGATACTTCAATTATTATCCTGACATTGGTCTTTTTGGCGATGTTCATTGTGCCCTTTTGCGTAATAGGTTTGATGAACCGTCATAAAGAGACCAAACACGATCAGGAAAATGCCACGACAGAGTCGGTAGGAACCGATAAATCCGGTAAATAATATAAAAACTAATTAATAATAGATGGGTAAGGCTGCCGAAAAGGGCAGCCTTATTTTGTTATAGGATACGCATAGGATGCGCATAGGATAGGTATGGGATAGGGTAGGATGTTTGTTAATCTTATTTTATAATATCCTAACCTTGCCAAATTATGTTATTGTTTGAGCAAGCGAACTACATCCGTGTTGATTTGCAACAGATATGTGCCGGCACTCAGTGATTCTACCGATAGCGTATTAGAGCCTTCAGAGAGCGCGACGGCTTGCAGGAATTGTCCGTTTGTTGTATAGATACGTGCTGTGGTATTGTGCTCTATGCCACTGATAGTCAGTGTACTTGTGGCAGGATTCGGATAAATGGAAATACCTGTCTCCTCTGTGGTGTCTATATTGGAAACGGACTTTCGGACAAAGCGAATATGTTGTAATTTTCCCTTGGCTTCTGCCCCTAATCGTGTTCCGTCAAGCGAAATGAGAAAGACTGAATCGGACGAAAATTCCAGTTTGCCAATAGCAGCCAAATCCGTTTCTGTTTCTTTTCCGGACGGGTAGAGCAGCACCAACTCTTGTGCTGCATATCCATACAATGGTAGCAAGAGCAGAATAAATATGAACCACTTTTTCATAGCGTATAGTTTAGTTTGCTTATAGCAGTGATTTGACAAACTCTTCTTTGTGGAATGCTTGCAGATCTTCCATCTTTTCGCCCAACCCGATATAGCGCACCGGTATCTTAAACTGGTCGCTGATGCCGATGACCACACCGCCTTTTGCTGTACCGTCCAACTTTGTGATTGCCAGCGAACTGACTTGTGTCGCAGCCGTAAATTGCCGTGCCTGCTCAAACGCATTCTGCCCTGTACTGCCGTCCAAAACGAGCATCACATCATGCGGTGCGTCGGGCACTACCTTTTGCATCACGTTCTTTATTTTGGTCAGTTCGTTCATCAGGTTCACTTTGTTGTGCAAACGTCCGGCAGTGTCTATCAGCACTACATCCGCATCGTTGGCTTTCGCGCTGGCTAATGTATCGTATGCCACACTGGCAGGATCGGAGCCTTGTTGCTGCTTGATAACCGGTACGCCGACCCGCTCGCCCCAGATACACAGTTGTTCCACGGCAGCCGCACGGAATGTGTCTGCTGCACCAAGATAGACCTTTTTGCCTGCTTTTTTGTATTGATAAGCCAGTTTCCCGATGGTTGTCGTCTTGCCTACGCCGTTTACGCCCACCACCATAATAACGTATGGTTTGCAGGGTAGCGGGGCGTCAAAATCGAACACATCGCCGGTGTTGTTTTCGGCAAGCAAGGCTGCGATCTCTTCCACCAGAATCCGGTGCAGTTCGTCTGTTCCGAGGTATTTGTCGCGTTTTACGCGTGCCTGTATGCGTTCAATGATGCGCAATGTGGTCTCTACGCCCACGTCGGAGGTGATGAGCGCCTCTTCCAAGTTGTCCAATACATCATCGTCCACGGTGCTTTTCCCAGCGATTGCCCGTCCGATTTTGCTCAATACAGACTCTTTGGACTTTTCCAGTCCTTTGTCCAAAGTCTCTTTTTTCTCTTTCCCGAATAACCCGAAAAATGCCATATTCTATTTATTTTTTATTAACAAATAATTACCCTAAAAACATTGCTGCATTTACAGCATATATATTGGCTGCAAATTGATGAGTCTCAACATCATTAGACAGTACAAAACCTATCAGAAGAGGCTTATCCAGTATGGCATCTATGTTCATAAGGTGTCGTGCATCTGCTATACCTACATGTTCTGCCATCTTTATTTCAAAAGCATAGTAACCATATTGTGTTTCTACTAAAAGGTCAATTTCTCTGCCATCTTGCGTTCGAAAATGATAAAAGGATACGTTGGCAAAGACATTCTTGGCTTGTTTGTATAATTCTGAAACGATGAGACTTTCAAATTCATTTCCTGTTATGCCGCCTCGTTTCTGCAATACCGCTTGCAGCACCCCATAGTCCATAAAATGTATCTTTGGTGCTTTAACGAGACGTTTGGTCGTATTGCGTTCCCAAGCAGGAAGCAATAGTACCTGATAACTCAATCGCAAGTATTCCAAGTAGCGTTGTACTGTTTTTGAAGTGATTCCCAAGTCTCTTGCAAAATTAGAGGCATTCAGTATACATCCGGTATATATGGCTGTTGCTCTTTGCAATTTAACGAATGGATCCAAGTCTCTAAAAGAAGCCAAATCGCGGACATCACGTTCTAAATAGGTATGTACATAGTTGGTTAGCCATAGATATTTGTCGTCCTCATTCATTTCGCTTGCCACTATTGCAGGATAACCTCCATATCGTGTGTAATGTTGCCACGCAGCCTGTTTTTGTGCCATCAGGTCGTCCAATAGGAACGATGGACACAATGTTAACTCATTTTTCTGAGCAGCAAGAAGTTGCTGCCATTGGGATAAATGTATTTCATCTTCCCAATGGCGGGTCTCTATTTCCGGAAGCGTCAAAGGATACAATTCATATATTAAGCAACGTCCCGCCAATGATTCTTTCACTTTCTCCATGAGCAATAATTGGCTAGAGCCTAATAGAACATATCGTACATCATCGTATGTATCATAAGTGGCTTTGATACTTTCCACTAATTGTGGTTCTTTCTGTACCTCATCTAATATCGCTTGTGGGTATAATTGTTTCCATTGCTGTGCGGTTAGGTTAAGGTATGATTTGCGTTTGATAGGGTCTTCTATATTAAGATAAGCATAATCGGGTAGTATCTGTTTCACCAATGTGGTTTTACCCACTTGGCGTGCTCCTGTAAATACCAATATGCGTCCATATTGTTTGCTTTTTTTGTCTAAAATCTCATTCTCTATTTGCCGTCGTTTCCCTATTCGCATTGCTTTTGTTGCTTAAATATTACTATTTTTATGTTGAATACGCACCTGCAAAATTACGCTTTTTATTTTATATATGCAACTATGTTGTATTTTTATTCCAAAATTTACGCCATTATTTAGAGTGTTATTCCAAAATTTACGCCATTATTTGGAATGATACTATACATTTGTGGTCTATGGGTCATTTTGCAGGCTGGAAAGTGGCTTCATGTCCGATGAATAGGGCGTTGCAGACGATTCAAAAGGTT
>CAKUYO010000017.1 GCA_934716995.1 uncultured Bacteroidales bacterium
ATCCTCTGGTCTGCGTCTGTATCTATTATCTCTCCGGCTACTATCTGCGTCCGTTCCGCCGCCGTCTGTCGTCCGAGTTCTTCAAGACGGCTGTCTCGGCGGTCATCATCGGATTGATCTTCTTTTTTATCATCATTATCGATGATCCGGTTGAGAACTACCGCCGTTATGTGGTATCGCTGGTAGTCCTTATAACCCTGCAGTTCGTCCTCAGTTATATCCCCCGTCTGTGTATCACGCTCTCTACACGTTCCCGCCGTTCCCCGCTGCGGGTCTATACTATCCATAGCCTGGCGGAGGCGAAGCGTATCCATCGTGGTTCGGTCGATGAAGTCATTGTCGATCTGCCTAAGACGCATTCCGAACGGACGCTCTATGAGATCATCAATATCCTCTATCCTCTGGATATCGCCATTTCGGTTGTCCCTCGGGTCTATGATATGCTTACGGGCGCGGCGCGTATCGGTGAGATCGAGGGGCAACCGCTTGTCCGTATTACCGACCATAAGATGAGCGACTCCTCGCTCTGTATCAAGCGGGCGTTCGACATCGTGGCTTCGCTTCTGGCTATGCTGCTCCTCTCGCCGCTTTATCTGCTCCTATCCGTCTTGGTCGCCGCTACGTCCCGCGGACCTGTCATCTATAGTCAGGAGCGTATCGGGCTGCACGGCAAGCCGTTCCGTATCCTCAAGTTCCGCACGATGTACACTGATTCCGAACCCGATACCCCTCTGCTGAGCAGCGACAACGACCCGCGTATCACCCCCCTCGGGCATTTCCTGCGCAAGTACCGCCTCGACGAACTGCCGCAGATGTGGAATATCTTCCGCGGCGACATGTCCGTCGTCGGTCCCCGCCCCGAGCGGCAGTATTTCATCGACCAAATCACCAAAGAAGCCCCCTACTATTGCCTGCTCTATAAGATCCGTCCGGGGCTTACCAGTTGGGGCCCCATCCGCGTGGGCTATACCGACACCATCGCCAAGATGGTCGACCGTCTCAACTATGATATTATGTATATGGAGAATATGTCCGTTCAGTTGGACTTGAAGATATTGTTTTTTACTATAGGAGTAATCTGTGATGGAAAAGGAAAATAAACCCAACCTGTCCTACGACGAGGCTATGGCGCGTGTGGAAACGATTGTCAGACAACTCGAGCAGTCCGAAGCGCTCAGTATGGACGAGTACCGCACACTCGCCACCGAGGCAAAAGACCTGCTCTCTTTCTGCCGCCGTCAGTTGGAAAAAGACCAATCCCTATTCTCCGCCGAATAGCCTATCCGCCCTATTAGGCTAATTAGTCCCATTCGCCCTATTAAATTAACGGTCAATTAACGACAATTAACGGAGAATGCTACCCGATAATGTTTTTAATGCCCATTAATGGAGAAATGGAATTAACGGCGAACCATCGGTACGGTTTTTGCACACCGCCCGTAAAAACACGTAAATATGAACACCAACCGCATACTCTGGGCTGACGACGAGATCGACCTTCTCGAACCCTATATCATCTATCTGCGTAGCAAAAACTACGAAGTCCTCACCGCCAACAACGGACAGGATGCCATTGATATATGCCGCTCCGAACCGCTGGATATCGTCTTCCTCGACGAGAACATGCCCGGTCTGACCGGTCTCGAGACCCTGCAGGAGATCAAGCGTCTCCACCCCGAACTCCCCGTTGTCATGATCACCAAGAGCGAAGAGGAACGCATCATGGAGCAGGCTATCGGCGAGAAAATAGCCGACTATCTCATCAAACCCGTCAACCCGAGTCAGATCCTCCTCTGCCTCAAAAAACATATCCACCGGCAGGTCATCGTCAGCGAGCATACCAACCAGACCTACCGCCAGGAGTTCGGCGACATCGCCTATATGATCGATACCGCGCAGACCCTCGACGAATGGATGGCTGTCGAGCGTACCCTCACCAAGTGGGATCTCGACCTGCAGGACGTGGACTCCCCCATGCGCGAACTGCTGGAGATGCAGCGCACACAGGCGGAGACCGCCTTTGCCAAGTTCGTCCAACGCCACTACGAGGACTGGTTCGCCCACCCGCAGGAACGCCCCTTGATGTCCCCCGACCTCTTCAAGCGCGTCCTCTTCCCTATGCTCGACAACGGCGAAAAGGTCTTTTTCATCGTCATCGACAATTTCCGCTACGACCAGTGGAAGACCATCCAGCCGCTCCTCGCCGATTTCCTCACCGTTACCGACGAGCGGCAGTACCTCTCTATCCTCCCTACCGCCACCCAGTACGCCCGCAATGCCATCTTCTCCGGCTTGATGCCCCTCCAGATACAGGAGATGTACCCCTCCCTCTGGGTGGAGGAAGACGACGAGGAAGGCAAGAACCTCAACGAGAAAGACCTCATACAGACCCAACTCGACCGCTTCCGCCGCCACGACACCTACACCTATTTCAAGGTCAACGAGAGCGATTTCTGCGAGCGTGTCATCGGGCAACTCAAGTCGCTGCGCACACCGCTCAATGTGGTGGTACTCAATTTTATAGATATGCTCTCCCATTCCCGCACCGAGAGCAAGATGATGCGCGAACTCGCCAACGACGAAGCCGCCTATCGCAGTCTGACCCTCAGTTGGTTCCGCCATTCACCCACCTACGAACTCCTCCGCCGTATAGCCGAACTCGGCTACAAGGTCGTCATCACCACCGACCACGGTACCGTACGCGTCAAGAACCCCGTGCAGATCATCGGCGACAAGAACACCAATACCAACCTCCGCTACAAGGTCGGCAAAGCCCTCAACTGCAACAGCAAGAACGTCTTTGTCATCGACCAACCCAAGCGCGTCGGGCTGCCCTGCCCCAATGTCAGCAGCAGTTATATGTTCTGTACCGGCAACGATTTCTTCGGCTACCCCAACAACTTCAACTACTACGCCCAGCACTACCGCAACACTTTCCAGCACGGCGGTATCTCTATCGAAGAAATGCTCATCCCCCTCATCACCCTCGAACCAAAAAAGTAAATAAAAGATAACAGGCAAGTATAGATGATTCGTTATAGGATGCGCATAGGATAGGCTTAGGATAGACCGACAATGGCACCTCTTTTCTTTTAATTTCTTTAATTTCTCTTGCACCGCGTAGCAGGTGCATAGGAACCCCGAAAGAAAGCGCGGGACATGTTTCGGGTTCCCTGCAAGCAACGCGCAGTAGGGTGCTATTTGTCCCGCAAGACAGGTTTTGCAAGTTTTGTTTTATAAGTTTTCGTTAATATGAAAAATGGCAAATGGAAATGGTTTCTGCTCTGCATACTCCTCGTGTGCATAGCACTTCTTCTGTTGCCCCTCGTCTCCCACGGCTCCGGTGCCGACCAATCAGCCTATCCCCACCGCCTGCAGATCCTCACCTACAACACCCACCGTATGGGCAACTTTCAAAAAGCCCCGCAGAACCGTGTCATCCAGTACCTTCTCCGTCAGGACGCCGATGTCATCTGCCTCCAGGAGGTCGAGGTCTATAAGGACAACCGCTACCTTACCCTCGGTGAACTCAAAGGCGTCATGCGCGGGAAATACCCCTATTCCTACATCGATTTCTCGGTCTATAACAGCCGCCGCCAGTTCGGCAACGTGGTCTTCTCCAAGTACCCGCTGGTCAACAAACAGACTATCCGCTATCCCTCCCGTGCCAACATCTCCTCCCGTTGCGACATCGTCGTCGGTACCGATACCCTCCGCCTTATCACCAACCACCTCGAGTCCAACCGCTTCGACAACCACGATTTTGCGGAAAACAACGACCATAGCACCGCTCTCAAAGAAACCGCCCACCGTCTCTCCGCCAAGTGGGAGACCGCCCGCCGCGCACGCCACGAGCAGGCACGCTGCGTCCGCACCGAGATAGACGCCTCGCCCTATCCCATCATCGTTGTCGGCGATTTCAACGACATACCCCTCTCATACACCTATTGGAAAATACGCGGCACTATGCGCGATGCTTTCCTCTGCAGCAGTTGGGGCAACCTCGGCTTCACCTATATCTACCACCACATCGGTCTGCGTATCGACTATACCCTCTGTTCCCGCTCGCTCCACCCCGTCCGCTCCGAGGTCGGGCGTGTCCGCCATTCCGACCACTATCCCCTCACCACCACCCTCGCCTGGTAATAAATACACAACAAAGGCTGCCCGACCTCCGTCAGACAGCCCTTGTAATAATGGGGTGTAAAAATTACAGTATGTCCCTTTCTGTCAGCAGCATACAGGACATAATGTAATAGACATACAGATAGGCAAAACTCTTGCAGTCGTCGTCCTTGCAGTATTGCATTGTGATGATGAACGCCAGAAAAAGCAGTATCTTCAGCAGTTTGATACCGAACAGATCAATCAGCACTCCGCTGCTTGACAACCAACTTATGAATACTGTGGCGGTATAGACCATCGGAAGTATGGCACCTGACCACATATACAGGTCTTTCCAGCCATTGTGCCGCCCTTTCCATATCAAGACCCCTACTGCCGCGATACTGCACGCCAGCATCGACCCGGCGTAGTACGGAAATATCGTCTCGGGTTTGGCAAAACCCAACGTAACAAAGAAATATATCCCGCTCACTCCCGCCACTATATACGCCACCTTCGTCAGCGCATCTTTGCTGTGCTTGTAAACAATCTTGCTCATAGCGGGCTACAATTGTGTGAATGACATACACATCAAAATGTAAACGATACACATATTTGCCGAATCGCGTACATCTTCGTCTTTGCATTTCTGCAATACTAACGAAAGAGGAACAAAAAGCAGTACCATCAATAATTTTACGCCCCACCAATCTGTTTCCACTTTATTGCCTAAGCACCAACATATCGTGATGGTCGCACCGAACACAATCGGCAACAGACCTCCTATCCATGTAAAGGGTTCTTTTGCTGCTCCGTGAGTGCATTTCCAAACCACTACAACCAACGCTGCAATCATACAGGCAGATACAATGCCTAAGTAGTAGGGAAAAAAACTCTGGCGTCTGAATGGAGTCATCGTAAAGGCAAATGTACTCCAAAACATAATACTGCGTATAAACCTCAATGGGTCTCGTTTATATCTTTCAGGGGAAAACATAACTATTCATCTTTTATATTCCACATAATTTTGCTGTTATAAGCCACATTGGCGAATGTATTGATTTGGTCTGCCGTACTTTTTATTTTGATGGTTCGTTTGGTTTTTCGGATATAACTGTCAGTATAGTCGCGTAGTTTTGTATCGCTTAATTGTTTTGCCGAATCCATATACCGTTGGTTGGCTAATCGAATCTTCTGGGGAAGTTTGAGATAGGCATCCATATCGTAGTATTTCTCTTTTGAGGCTATATGCAGCAATTCCGCTGTGATGAGTTCCTTTGTTACCAAACAATACTGTCTTAAAACCTCATTGGCTATTTCCCTGTGGGTACTGCTTAAAATCGGAAAACTTTCTTTTGCCATAGCACGGATAATTTTATTATGTACAGGTCCTACACTTGTCGCCTCTTTTAGCGTAATAATACTGTCGAACTGAACTTGGGCAATGCTATCTGCTCTATGTTGCCAAGCAACATCAACGATAGTTTTTATTGGTGTTCTGACCGTGGAGACATCCAATGCCACTTGCAGATTGACGATTTGCTCCAAAGATGCCATTACTCCGGAAAACACGGCACCTTGCCATGATTTGCTTTCAACCCAACCTTCAATAGCACCCATTGCATCCGCAAAAACTATAGCATGTAATTTGGAATTTTTGTCTTTTGCAGTATCGTTCGCCATTACGGCTATCCCCGAATCATAGATTCCAAATTCGGCATCCAAGGAATCAAGAGAAGCAAAATACGCTTCCCAATCGTCATCTAATCCATAATCGGTTTCAGGACCGATAGCAATGCTCTGCTCGTTGGAATGGTTTATAATAGGAGTGTCCAACTCCGAAGAACAAGAGACCAAAAGTCCCGTTGCGAATAGTATGCAGATCTGCATACTGATAATTACTCGTTTCATACGTGTAAAAAAAGTGTTTGTAAGTTTGTAATTAAAACAAGGTACCTGTTCGGTTGTGAATTCGGGTGCAAAGGTACTGCCAATCTGCCAATCCGACAAGTGTACACCGTATGCAAATGCTATTTTTATAACGCTGATAATCAGTTTCCTACAAAATTCACCGTATGCAAATACTCTATAAGAACGAATTTAACGATCAATGAATGGCAATTAACGGATAATTTTAATGGGCATTAATGGAGACCATCAACTTTTCTCTGGTATCGACACGGCAATCCGCACCAGCGTATCGTACAGCCCAGCCGAGGTGGTATGCAGTTTCTTGGCAATCCGCAGTTTATAACTCCGTATCGCCGACCGGGCGTAGCAGATATGGTCAGCCACCTGCGGCAGTGGCATCTCGGGATACAGCAGACACAGCACGCAGAACGTGATCTCTTTTTCCGACAGCGACACCCCCTCTAACCGCTCTATCACAAACAGCAGCGGCTTGTCGCATACCTGTTTCAGTACCCCGAAATCGCTCCACGCCTTGTCGGGCGTAGGGTAGCGTTCCCGCAGTTCTGCAATGTTGTGTCTCAGTTCAGTCTCGCGTGCCCTATCCACCGAGTGCGCCATCGCTGCTATTTGCTGCGCCTGCGTCTGCAAGCGCACCGACGACGATTGGTAGAAAGAAATAAAGAACACCGACAGAATGACTATCACCGTGGCAAACAGCCCCACGCCAAACTGCCACGGCACAAACACCTCCCCTTTCGAGAGGTACTCCTCCAATATCCGCACCGCCATCGCTGTCTCCACATCGTCGGCTTCAAACGCAGGCATTAAAGGCTGCCGGATGGCGTTCCCGCCGCCCAATTCCATTGCCCGCCCTGTATAGACGGCTGCCAACGAATCCGCCCCGCCTTGCCGGCACATTTCCGCCATCTGCCGGTTGATCCGGCTGCGCAAAGCGGGAATATCGGTCATATAGTAGTCGGCTTGCGTGTAGCACCAAGCCGCCCGCTCGTATTGCGCAGTATAGCCCCGATAGTAATTCCCGAGGTGGAAACAGGCTCTTGCCAGCGTGTTATGCCCTGACAGTTTGCCTATCGGTGTGTCAAAAGCCTCTACGGCACGCACCAGTGCCAATGAGTCGGAATAGATACTGTCCTGTTGCAGCAGAGTCTGCGCCTCGCCAAGCGTGATACGCGCTTTCTCCTGTGCGGGCAGAGCAATACCGCAATACACCCCCGCCATACCCGCAAGCAGGAGCACATACAGCCACAACATTCTGTGTCTCCAAACAGAAGCCAAAAACAAGCGCATCGTATTTCTAACGGACAAATTAATGGTTCAACTAACGATAATTAACGGAGCCTTTTTTAATGGACTTTTAATGGGTTTTTAATGGAGAAAAATAGTTTTAACGGATAATTAAAACGTCTAATTACATGATAATTAACGTTTCCGTTCACCGCCCCGCGTTGCGCATCGCACGCTGCAACTCCCGCTTGTCGTCCTGCTCCCGCAGCGACTGGCGTTTGTCATAGGTGTGCTTGCCCTGGCAGAGTGCTATCTCCATCTTCGCCAGCCCCCGCTCGTTGATAAACAGCCTGAGCGGAATGATCGTCTTGCCCGTGTCGCGCGTCAGACGTTCCAACTTGCGCAACTCTTTCTTCTGCAGCAGCAACTTCCGGTCGCGTTTCGATTCGTGGTTCGCATAACTACCGAAACGGTACTCCGCTATGTGCATCTGCTTCACCCACAGTTCGCCGCCGGCGAACTGGCAGAACGTATCCGCCAGCGAGGCCTTGCTCTCGCGGATCGACTTGATCTCCGTGCCGAACAACTGGATACCCGCCGTGTAGCGGTCGAGTATCTCGTAGTCGAAACCCGCACGGCGGTTTTTTATGTTTACATCACTCTTTAGTCTCATCCTTCGTCTCTCCCTCCTCTTTCGCCTGTCCGCCTGCGGGGGGCAGCGGCTTTATCTCCACGCGTTTGTACTTCTTCTGACGCTGCTGCCAACGCTCACGCGCATACTGCTGCATGTCGATGATGTCGTCGCTCTCGTCTATGATCTCCATACCGAAGATCGTCTCTATGATGTCCTCCAGGGTCAGAATACCTTGGAAGCACCCGTACTCGTCTATCACCAGGGCGATCTGCGATTTCTGCTTGAGCATCGCGTCGAAGATCTCGCCCAATGATTTGTTCTCGTCGAACGACGGCAGCGAGCGTTTGATCGAACCGAGCGTTACCTGGAAATGGTCTTCCGCCAGGTCTTCCAGCGCGTCGTCCCGCAGCACGTAACCCGTGATAAACTCCGGCGCGTCCTCGTTGTAAACCGGTATGCGCGAGAAATGGTCGTATTCGTCCGACTCGTAGTACTCGCGCAGCGTCATCGTCTCCGGTGCCGTCTTCGCTACCACACGCGGCGTCATCACATCCGATGCCTTGATGCTGTCCAAGCGCATCACGTTGCCGATGATCTTGTTCTCGTCTTTCTCTATCACACCCTCTTCTTCGCCTACGTTCACCATCGCCAGCACCTCCTCGCGCGATACCGTCGCCTCATCGCCGTCGTGCTTGAAGATCATCGTTATCCACTTGATAAACAGCACACAAGGGTACATCACCACCACCAGCACCTGTATCGTCCGGGCGGTGAAACCCATCAGCGATTTCCAGTAGGTCGTGCCGATTGTCTTCGGGATGATCTCCGAGAAAACCAGTATCAGTACCGTCGTTATCGCGCTCACCAACCCGAACCATTGCGAACCGAAGATGATATTCGCCTGCTGACCCACGCCGGCGGCGCCTATCGTGTTGGCTATCGTGTTGAGCGACAGTATGGCGGCAAGCGGACGCTCCGTCTCCGTCTTGTAACGCTTCATCAGCGTGGCGGGTTTGTAGCCCTCGTCCTCACGCATCGTGATGTAACTCAGCGTGGTCGTCATCAGTATGGATTCAAGCAGAGAGCAGAGAAATGACACTGCCATTGCTGACAGCAAGAATGTAATTAATAAGCCCATATATAGAATTTAGACCGCAAAATTACTACAAAATTTGCACATCTCCAAAAAAAGCAGTACTTTTGCCCCACTTTCAACTATAAACTCATAAACTTATCAACTCATAAACTAAAAACTCTTCTCTCAACTCTCAACTCTCAACTATAAAAAACTATGCTCAACAATATCCTCTCCATCACCGGCAAACCCGGTCTGTATAAGTTGGTCAGCCGCGGCAACAACATGCTTATCGTTGAATCCCTCCTCGACGGCAAACGTACGCCTACCTATGCACGCGACAAGATCGTCGCCCTCAGCGAGGTGTCTATGTACACTACCGGCGACGACGTCAGCCTGAGCAGCGTGCTCACAAGCGTCGGAACCAAAGAGGGCTTGAAACCCGCTTCCATCGACGCCAAGAAAGCCGACAACGACACGCTCCGTGCGTGGTTCGACTCCGTGCTGCCCGACTGGGACCGCGACCGCGTCTATCCCTCCGACATACGCAAACTCATCCAGTGGTACAATATCCTCGTCAATGCCGGTATCACCGACTTTGCCATCGAGGACGAAGCCGCCTCGGACGAAGCCGCTCCCGTAGAGGCACCCAAAGCCGAGGAGAAGAAACCTGCCGCCAAGAAAGCGCAGGTCAAAACACAGAAATCCGCAGCCGCCTCCGTCAAGACAGGCGTAGGCGCACGCAAAGGTTGATCCTAAAGGACATCATCGATATCATAGAATCTGCGGCTCCCTTGAGTTACCAGGAAAGTTGGGACAACTCGGGTATGCAGGTGGGTAACACAGCGACGGACATCACCGCCGCCCTGCTGACGACAGACATTACAGAGTCGGTCGTCAGCGAAGCCGTTGCCCGGGGCTGCAACCTCATCATCAGCCACCATCCCCTCCTCTTCCACGGTCTGAAACACATCTGCGGGCTTACCCCGCAGGAGCGGTGCGTCTCGCTCGCCATCCGCCACGGTATCGCTGTCTATTCGAGCCATACCGCTATGGATTCCGTCCTCCACGGCGTCAGCGGACGCATGGCGGACACCCTCGGCGTGCGCGACTACCGTATCCTCGTGCCGTCCGCTCCCGGGGCGGACTACGGTCTCGGCGTCATCGGCTCGCTCCCCGAACCGATGCCTTATGCCGCTTTCCTGCAACGGGTCAAAGACCGTTTCGGAGCCACCTATGTGCGCTATACCGAACCGGCAACCGACCCCGTGCAGCGTATCGCCATGTGCGGCGGTGCGGGCGCAGAGTTCGCCGGAGAGGCGATCCGTCAGGGCGCGGATGTCTATCTCACCGCCGACTGCAAATACCACGACATGCAAGACGCCTCGGGGCGCATCGCCCTCGTGGACATCGACCACTGGGTCAGCGAACACTTCACCCGCAACATCTTCCAAGACCTCCTGCAAGACAAAGTTACGACCTATATATCAGAGACAGACTGCACCCCGATACATATCCTGTAACCCCAAAGCGCAAAAAGCGCGGGGCGTGTTGCCCCGCAAGACAGGTTTTGTAGGTTTTGTTTTAATTTAATGTCCGTTATATATACGCACATAATCCCACTTTGCCGCCGTAGGCGATAAGATTTAAGGCAATTTATAGACAAAAAGACAAAAGATTTATTTAGATTTCTTGCCGCTTGCGGCAAAGGAGTTTTTATACTGACTATACAAAAATACATAAAATATATGGCTACGAAACAAGAACAAGAAATGACCGTGGAGGAGAAACTCAAAGCCCTCTACGAACTCCAGCAAGTCGATTCGCGCATCGACGAACTCCGCACACTCGCCGGCGAACTGCCGCAGGAAGTAAAGGACATGGGCGACGAGATCGAAGGTCTCAAAACACGTCTCCAGAACATCGAGGACAGCATCAAAGAGTGCGAGACACAGATCTCCGACTACCGCGTGCGCTCCGAGAACGCCAACGCCTCCATCGCACGCTACCAGGAGCAGCAGAAGAGCGTCCGCAACAACCGAGAGTTCGACAACCTCAACAAGGAGATCGAGTACCAGCAACTCGACATCGAACTCTGCCAGAAGAAGATCCACAACTTCACCGACGAACTCGAAGCACGACGCGCCGAGAAAGAAAAGACCGTCTCCGACATCGAGGACAAGACCGTCGATCTCAACCAGAAAAAGAGCGAACTCGACTCCATCCTCGCCGAGACCAAAGCCGAGACCGAAGCGCTCATGATCCGCTCCGCCGAACTCGAACAGACCATCGACGAGCGTCTCCTCGCCGCTTTCAAGCGTATCCGCAAGAACGCACACAACGGTCTGGCGGTCGTCAAGGTAGAGCGCGACAGTTGCGGCGGCTGCCACAGCAAGATCCCCGCACAGCGTCAGTTGGATATCCGCCAGCGCAAGAAAATCATCGTGTGCGAGTTCTGCGGACGTATCCTCGTCGATCAAGAGATGGGAGAGGAATAAGAGCAATTTGTAAATTTGTAAGTGTGTAAATTTGTAAATTGTATGCACTGTCTCATTTACAAATTTTCCAATTTACAAATTTACACATTTTCAGTATCAGCCAGAGGCAGATACTGAAAATCGCCGCTCCGCCTGCCCAAGCGAGCCCTTTTACCGCCCGGGGAACATACCTCTCGGGCGGTAACTGTATCCGTACCTCCCGATCCTGATAAACCGTGTCGGTGCGGGTAACCACCCTCTCCCGCCATTCGGTATGCCACCGCTCAATGCGGGGAGATGCCGTGTGTGGGGACGACGCGTCCCGCGTCGTCATAGACAGCATAGGCATACCCGTATCGGTGTCAACCGATGACGACGCGGGACGCGTCGTCCCCATACAACACCCCTCTCCATTATGCATTGTGCATTGTGCATTGTGCATTCCCACATACACCACCACGCTGTCCCGCACATAGTGGTACGTGCTATCCTGCCATGCCCTTGCTGCCATCCTGTTCTCCGCTCTGCACTCTCCCCCTTTGAAGGGGGAGACGGAGGGGGTCTTGCATCCGCTCGTGAGCAGGACAAGGCACACCATACAGAGGGGCAGGTGCCTTGGGGTCGATGATTTCCAGATAGATCGTTTCATGTCGTTGTTGGGCTTTGAGTAATGTCTCCGTCAGTTGCTTCTCTGTCTCCCGCGAGGGTACGAGGATACAGCCGGCGGAGTGCTCGGGGCGGATGCCTACGTGGAACCGTATCCCCGACCGCCCCGGTACGCTGTTCACTATCGGAAGCAGCCTCTTGAACCGCGGCGACATCGTTACGCTCACCGTGTACCACAGCGCCGGTATCTCCACGCCGCGGCGTTCCAGCACCTCTGTCCATAGCACACCGTCAAGGTACAGTTCGCCGCATATGGCATTGCCTTGCGGCTGCTTGCGTATCAGTTTCAAAATCATAATCAAAATCATTTCCAATTAGCCTTATTAGTCCTTAATGACCTTAAAGTCCTTAAGGTCTTTATTTCCGGTACCGGTAGTGGTAGTCAATCCCCACGAGGCTGCCTGCAAACGTCAGTATCTCGCCGAAGGCGACCAGCACGGAAGAATGTATCACTCCGGCAGGCGGGAGGGCTATCCCCGCCGTGAGCAATGCGCACCCGAAGATGCACATCGCCACGGCAAGGAGCAACTGCCTGTCAGGCGGCATACACTTGCGAGAACACGTAGCCATACAGCGTCTTGTATTTGCTCTGTTTGCGGAACGCGGCGAGGTCGGTAGCCTGCTGGCTTGCGTCCGCCATACGTACGCGGGCGGCTTTGACGGCAGCGGAGAACTTCTGCTGCGCCTCGGTCTGCGCCTCGGTGGGTGCGGCTGCGGATGCGCTGAACGATTGGGTGAACTTGCAACCGGTCTCTTTGCGCAGCGCAAAACCCACCGAGTGCGTTTTCTTTACTTTCCCGTGCAATGCCTCTACGGGATAGGCGTAATCTACTTTTGCCATAGTTTTTAATTAATTTGTAAATTGGAAAATTTGTAAATGCCTGTTCGGGCAACATCGCGACCGCGCGTTTTTGCCCGCCTCCGCCCTTACGCACCCTGCGCGTACAGTACAGAGAATACATACCCTCTGAGGGTCTTGTAGCGGTTTTGTTTGCGGAACGCCGCCGCGTACTTCGATGCCTCCGTCGGGCTCGCCAGCGCCGTTTTTACTTTGCTGCTCACACTACCGAATTTCGTGCGCATCGCCATCTCGTTTTCGCTCGGAGCACTCGTGCGCGGATTGCATATCTTACCCGTGTAACGGGTACCGTTGCGCTCCGCAAAATACACATCGCTGTGCCCGCATACTTTCCCGTGCAACGATTGCAGCAAATCCATCGGAACATACTTTGCCATAAAATAAAACAATTTGTAAATTAGTAAATTTGTAAAATACCTTCTTCGGGGCATATCCTTATTGTCCTTAAAGTCCTTAAAGTCCTTAAAGTCCTTATTGTCCTTAAAGACCTTAAAGACCTTAAAGACCTTAACAGTCCTTACTGCCCCTATCCTTCGAAAGACAATGCAAAGATACATCATTTTCGCCCCTTTTGTTGCGCATAGTGCGCAATCACACGCCGTATATGGCTCTCCGACAGCCAAAACCGTTCCCCCGTCTCGGCATACGCCCGCATAAACGGCATACCCTGCCGTATCAGTCCGTAATAAGTCTCGCAAATCGCCTTGTTGCGTCGCTCTATCTTATAAGTATCTCTGTTCATAATTCATCATTCATAATTCATCATTCATAATTCATAATTCATCATTCATAATTCATCATTCATAATTAAAAAGTCCTGTGGATGTCCTGTGGATGTCCTGTGGATAGCCTTTTTGTGCCGCTCCCGCCCTTCGGCTATTGCAGGGCGATGTTATCGCCCGCCCTCAAACAGCGGTGTCTCCGTCGCGGGCTTGCCAAGCCCGCTTTCCCCGCCGTCCCCGCCGCTGCCGTATTCGGCAGCCCATCCTGCCCCGGTGGTGTCTCCGTCTGCCGCTTGACAAGCGGCAGACTTGGCGGGTAGGGCGGGTAGGGTAACTACCTTTGTAAACTCTATATACCCGTCCGCGCACGCATAGGTATATATACAAACAACTACTTACCCTACCCCACCTACCCTACCTGCTCATCCCTTGCTATCCATTGTGCATCGGTCTTTATCTCGTCCGTAGTGCGCTGATATACAAGCCATCCGCTTGTGCGCATTTTCCCTTTTTTGATTTTCCGGTACCCCTGCTGTCCGAGTATCATTCCGAGTCGGTTGAGCGGCATAGGGCGTTTTATGGAACCGAAATCGATGAGTTTTTGGCTTATCTGCGCCGTGGTCAGAAACTCGCCCCTGCCCTCGGCGGGGATGTCGAACAGCACGGAGAGCAGTTGTTCCTCGTTGTCCTGGGCACGGAACCCGTCCTGGTGCTCCGCCATCTCGGCTATCTCGTCCTGTTCGAACCAGTAGGGGTAGCCCATCTCGATGAGGTACCGTGCCTGGGCGTACATGCGTCCGTAGGGGAAGCCCGTGTGGGTGAAGGGGCTCTGTATGGACGCCACCTCAAAGGGGAGCCAGCGGCGGTTGCCGGTGATGTCGCTCAGGAACTCGCGCTTGTTGCCGCTGGCGCAGAAGGAGGCGAGGCGGAGGCGGCGCTCCTTGGTGTAGCCGTACGCCACGCGCTCGTTGATGTCCACCGCCGTGATGAGCGATTTGAGGCTGTTGACCTCGCGGCTGTTCATGGCGTCTATCTCGTCGAGGTTGATAAGTCCGAACTCGGCGAGGCGCAGACGGTCGTCTTTCGTCCATTGGGTGTTGGACATCTTGCACGTGTAGCCGCGCAGTTCGGGCGGAATGAGGTGTTCTAACCAGGTGGTCTTGTAGATACCCTGCCTGCCGATGAGGACGAGCACCTGCTGGTTGACGGCGTCGTCGCGCAGCCACGAGGCGACCATGGCGATGAACCACTTGCTGAAACAGCGGCGCCAGAGGTCGTGCTTGGTGGGGTCGGTGAGGGTGATTTGGTCAGCCATCTCGCCTATCCAGTTGGGTTCTTTCTGCGCATTGTAGTCGTTTTGTTGCTCCACGTATTCGCGCAGGGGGTTGATACGGGGGATCATAGACGAATGGAGCACTGTCAGTACCTCGCGGGAGGTTACCGCCGCTGCGGTCTCGGCACAGCATTGGCAGACCATGTCGTTGATGTCGCGGTCGCAGAGGTCTCGCCACGCCGGGGACGCGGGCGCCCCGCCCGCGGTAACACTCGCATCGCTGTGTCCTGTGGTTTGTGCCAAACCAACCGCGGACGAGGCGTCCGCGTCCCCGGCGATCTGTACCCGCTGCCTGACGGTGTCTGTGCGGAGACGGTTCCATTGGAGGTAGTTGTCCGTGATCCAGTCGGTGGCGATCTGTTGGCGGTTGTCCTTCGCCGCCTGTTTCTTTTTTGTTTTTTCTTTTTTCTTTTCCATATTCCGTGTAATTGTTTGTCTTCCGTGTGTTTTTTATTCTCCGTTAATTGCCGTTAATTATTCGTTAATTGCATTGTCCGCTCTGCTTTTTAATGGGCTTTTAATGGGCATTAACGGAGAAAATTAACGACCCATTAACGGCAATTAACGGAGACCGAATGTCCCGGGGATTAGCGGAGAACGGGTGCAAAGGTACGGAAAAGCACCGCTCCCCGCAAGCGCGGAGGGCGGCAATCAAACGACCGTCAAACGGCGGTCAAGCGATAATCAAATCTATCTTTGCGGGCGGGAGAACACCGCCGAGAAATTGGCGTAGGAGTAGCCGATATGGTATCGTTCTTTGAGGTAGAGGAAGATGGTTTTTACGGTATCTTTTCCGAAGTCGAGGCATCCTTGTCGCTCGAGCCGCATCAGGCAGTTGGCGAAGACGGACGCACTCTGTGCGGCGGTGCGTATGAGGTCGGCTTCCACCTCTTCGCGCGGACGGGGACTGTCGGGTGCGATATAGGTGCAGAGGTCGTGTGCGGTGTGGGTGTCCGGCTGCGTATAGGAGCGGAGTATGCGTGCGCATTGGCGCAGGCTGACGTGCGGCTGCCGGTGTGTAACGCGCGTTACCACTCCGATGATACGGCAGTCGTCCTCGGGGCGGAGGTGTATGGGGCGGTAGTCGGGATTGCCGGGCAGCAGCCACCGTTCGCCCTGCTCGTCCTCGTAATAGACCTTGACGGTCATCTCGCCGTTGATGGAGGCGATGACGAACTCGCCGTTGTCGGCACAGGAGCGGGCGGAAACGATCAGTTCGTCGCCGTCGTGGAAATCGAAGTCGCGCATCGACTGCCCGTGTACGGGTATGACGAAAGCCGCCTCGCACGCGTATTGGCGGGGTATGGCTATGGTCTCGTAGGTGTCGTCGCCGGGCAGGGCAGGCAAGCCTGCCCGCACTCCGCACGGGAAATACGGCACCCGTACCCAATCCACTATTTGTAATGCGCAGGACATAGTATTGGACTAATAGGGCTAATTGGTCTAATAGGTCTAATAGGTCTAATTGGACTGATAGTTTGTATCGTGTCGGCAAAGGTAATGCTTTTTGTCGGGATACACAAATGTATTTGTTGCACAATTCTGCAAAATAGAGAGTACAAAACGAAGAGTGTATTTGTATTTTCCGCGGAAAAGCAGTAACTTTGCAGCAAGAAATATAGAAATATAGAATGATAGAAAGATAGAAAGATAGAATGACAAACTATCTCTGTCATACATCTACACATTTACGCACTTGCACATTTACACATTTACAAATTTACAAATTGTAACACCATGTCCCTTCCAGAGAACGCAAACCGTCCGCTCAAGCCGGGCGAGAAATACGAACCGATACTCAAACCCGAGAACCACTACCCCGAGGTAACACCCTACAGCGTGGGGATGGGTGTGCTGATGGCGGTGATCTTCTCCGCTGCGGCGGCTTATTTAGGCTTGAAAGTGGGGCAGGTGTTCGAGGCGGCTATCCCTATCGCCATCCTTGCGGTGGGCTTGTCGTCGGCACTGAAGCGCAAGAACGCCCTCGGCGAGAACGTGATTATCCAGTCGATAGGTGCGTCGAGCGGCGTGATAGTGGCGGGGGCGATCTTCACCCTGCCTGCGCTCTATATATTGCAGGCGAAATACCCCGATATAACGGTTAATTTCATGCAGATCTTCCTCTCGTCGCTGCTGGGCGGCTGCCTGGGGATTCTGTTCCTCATACCCTTCCGCAAGTACTTCGTGCAGGAGAAGCACGGCGAGTACCCGTTCCCCGAGGCGACCGCCACGACGCAGGTGCTGGTATCGGGCGAGCAGGGCGGCAGCCAGGTCAAACCGCTGGTCTGGGCGGCGGGTATAGGCGGTCTGTACGACTTTGTGGTGTCCACTTTCGGTCTGTGGACAGAGAGCCTCACGACGCGAATGACGGGCTGGGGCGAGGCGCTGGCGGAGAAGTTCAAACTGGTTTTCTCTATCAATACGAGTGCCGCCGTACTGGGTCTGGGCTATATCATCGGACTGAAGTATGCGGCGGTGATCTGTGCGGGTTCGTTCTTCGTATGGTGGGTGCTGCTGCCGTTGCTGGGCAGTGTGCCGGGTATGGAGGCGGCTGACCCGCAGTTGCTCTTTACCGGCTACGGGCGCAACATCGGTATCGGCGCCATCGCCATGGCGGGTATGATCGGTATCGTCAAGAGTTGGGGCGTAATCAAGTCGGCTGTCGGTCTGGCAGGCAAGGAGTTGGGCGGCAAGGGCAAAGCCGTGGCGCAAGCCTCGCTCCGCACTGAGAAAGACCTGAGTATGAAATTCATTGTGCTGGCTACGGTGGCGGCGCTGCTGATTACACTGGTGTTCTTCTGGGTAGGCGTGCTGCACAATTTTTGGCAGGCGATAGTGGCATTTGTGGTAGTGGCGGTTATCGCTTTTCTCTTTACCACCGTGGCGGCCAACGCCATCGCTATCGTGGGCAGCAACCCCGTGAGCGGTATGACGCTTATGACGCTTATCATCGCCTCGGTGATCTTCGTGGCGGTGGGGATGAAAGGCTCAAGCGGTATGGTCGGCGCGATGGTGATAGGCGGTGTGGTCTGCACGGCGCTGTCGATGGCAGGCGGTTTTATCACCGACCTCAAGATAGGTTACTGGATCGGCACCACGCCGCAGAAACAGGAGACGTGGAAGTTCCTCGGTACGCTCGTTTCGGCGGCTACCGTGGGCGGCGTGATGATCATACTGAACAAGACCTACGGTTTCACGGGCGACAATGCCCTGGTGGCACCGCAGGCGAATGCGATGGCGGCGGTGATAGAGCCGCTGATGTCGGGTCAGGGCGCACCGTGGATGCTCTATCTGGCAGGTGCGATACTGGCGTTGGTGCTCAATTTTATGGGCGTTCCGGTGCTGGCGTTCGCCCTGGGTATGTTTATCCCGCTGAGCCTCAACACCCCGCTTCTGGTGGGTGGTGCTATCTCGTGGCTCGTAGGCCGCAAGCGTGCGAAAGACGGTGCAGAGGCGGAGACGCTGGCGCAGAAGCGTCAGGACAAAGGTACGCTTATCGCCAGCGGTTTCATTGCGGGCGGCGCACTGATGGGCGTGGTATCGGCGGTGATCAAGTTCTGCGGCGCAGAGTGCTATCTGACGGGCTGGGCAACCGGCAACGGCGCAGCCATCGTGGGACTCGTGGCATATATTGCACTCATTATTTACTTTATATTAGCAAGCAAGTCGGTAAAGAAATAAAACAAAACCGGCAAAACCTTGTCTTGCGGCGCAACTGACATCCCACTGCGCGTTGCTTGCGGGAACCCTGTAACCTGCGCCGCGCTTAGAGACAGAAATAAATTACAACATATAACCAAACATTTAACAATTATGGTAAGTTACAAAGAACTGGGTCTGGTGAACACCCGTGATATGTTTGCCAAGGCCATCAAAGGCGGATATGCTATCCCTGCCTTCAACTTCAACAACATGGAGCAACTCCAGGCTATCATCAAGGCTTCGGCTGAGACCAAGAGCCCGGTTATCCTCCAGGTATCGAAAGGCGCACGCAACTACGCTAACCAGACCCTGCTCCGCTATATGGCACAGGGTGCAGTGGAATATGCCAAAGAACTCGGCTGGGAGCACCCGCAGATCGTGCTTCACCTTGACCACGGAGACAGTTTCGAACTGTGCAAGAGTTGCGTGGACTTCGGTTTCTCGAGCGTGATGATCGACGGTAGTGCACTTCCCTACGAGGAGAACATCGCCCTCACCCGCAAGGTGGTGGACTATGCACATCAGTTCGACGTTACCGTTGAGGCCGAACTCGGCGTGCTCGCCGGCGTGGAAGACGAGGTTGCTTCCGAGGAGAGCCACTACACCAAACCCGAAGAGGTGATCGACTTCTCGACCCGCACGGGCTGCGACTCGCTGGCTATCTCTATCGGTACCAGCCACGGCGCATACAAGTTCAAACCCGAGCAGTGCACCGTTGACCCGAAGACCGGCCGCCTCGTTCCGCCCCCGTTGGCATTCGACGTACTCGACGCCGTTATGGAGAAACTGCCCGGCTTCCCTATCGTACTCCACGGCTCGTCCAGCGTACCGCAGGAGTATGTGGATATGATCAACAAATACGGAGGCAAACTGGAGGCTGCCGTAGGTATTCCTGAGGAGCAACTCCGCAAGGCTGCCAAGAGCGCTGTCTGCAAGATCAATATCGACTCCGACAGCCGTCTGGCTTTCACCGCTGCTGTGCGCAAGGTATTCTGGGAGAAACCCGCCGAGTTCGACCCCCGCAAGTACTGCGGTCCCGCACGCGACCTCATGGAGCAACTCTACAAGCACAAGATCATCAACGTGCTCGGCTCCGACGGCAAAGCAGAATAAGCATACTGCCCACAACAAACCAAAAGAGACTATCCTATTGCAGGATAGTCTCTTTTTTGTTTAGTATGTCAATCCGAACGCCCACAAAGGCAGTGTGCGTTGGTAGCCGAATTCGATATCGTCTTTTACGACATATCCGTCCGCAACATCGGCGATTTGCCGTTTGCCCTTGTTCTTGCCTCCCACCTCGAAAGTGTATTTCCCGATTTGGAAATCCGATACATCGGATGATACTACGGGGTAGCGCACACGCATTTGATTGAGAAAAAATGTTTCCCGTATATTGCCTGTATCTACCCTGTCAGGGGCTAAAACGTACATCAGGTTGCTGTTGTCCACATACATTTTTTCCACCTTGCCTATCCCGCGTACGCCGGCGGTGGCATCACGCAGGGTCATTAGCATACCGGCTCGCTCCATATAATAAAAATAGTCTCCGATGTCATTGCGCGAGATACCGGTTACTTGTGCCAATTTGGCGTTATTAGGCTTAAAGGGTACGCTTTGTGCCACCACTACCAATAGCAGTTTTAATTTGCGTGCTACCGACACGCTCAGGTTGGCATACGCCGGTATATCGTTCTCCATAGTGCGTGTAACGACCTGCATCAGTGTTGTGGCATAGTCGGTATCTTCGTTGGCAAACGGATAATAGCCTTTGCGCAGGTAGTCTGCAAAGAGAGGCAACGGGTGCTGCACATCAGGAATGGAAATATGATGCTGCAATATATCCTCCAAACGGACAGGCGATATGCGAATGCCGTGATATAATTCCAAGTACTCACGGAAACTGAGTCCTTGCATCTCGTAAACGGGAGCCCGGCGGCTCAGGTCTGCCAAGCCGCGGTATATATCCAAGACGGACGAACCGGTGAAAACAATCTGCATATCGGTGTAGGTATCTACCATCTGTTTGATTTGTAGCGACCAGTCTTTTGCCTTGTGTACCTCGTCAATAAACAGGTGCTTTCCGCCTTGTTTGTAGAATTTGTCCGCCACTTCTATTAAGGTGTGTGTGGTAAAATACAGGTGGTCCATTGTAATATACAGTGTATCGCTCAACGACAGATGTTGCTTGATATGCTGCAATACCATAGTGGTTTTGCCCACTCCGCGAGGTCCTACCAAACCGAACACACGCCGCTCCCAGTCCAATTCTGTATATTTGTAGCGGAAAAAGGTCAGCGTAGTCTTTGCAAGCAAAGTCTGCTGGTATTCAAATAATGCGTCCATAATATCTCCTGATGATTATCTAATTTGAATGCAAAAGTAGCCTTTTTTGTCAGTATTACCAAAAAAATGCACCGAAAAAATGCACTTTTTGCAGAAATCTGCACTTTTTTGGTGCATTTTTGCCTATTCCGGGTAATTTATATGCGCATCGGAAGCCCGATGGGCGGCTTCATATACCTACTCCCCCTGGTATGTTCCGCTTGTCTCCCCAAACGACTGATTATGCAGGCAAAAACCTGTTCGGGTTTGCAAAATCCAATTTTTGGTACTATCTTTGCAGCGCAATCAGTAAACAACTAATACGTTACGACTATGGCAACAGCAGCAAAAACATCAGTAACGGCACCTATGCAGGCGCTTACATTGTTTTTTAATCCGAAAGACAAGAGAGCGGTGCAGTTCGTGGAAACACTAAAACTGATGGATTTTTTCAAGGTGGAAGAAAGCCCCTATGACCCCAACTATGTGGCAGAAGTGAAGTCAATGGACAGAACCGCTTTTAAGGCGGTCAAGCGTGAGGATTTATGGAAGTAAATCCTGTCTATACGCTGACTTTCTCCCAACAGGCACTGAAAGATATTCAGTATTTCAAGAAGTCGGGTAATGCTGCCTTGTTGAAGAAAATAGACAGACTATTGGCGGAGTTGGAATGTCATCCCGCAACCGGTACGGGGCAAGTGGAGGCACTGCGTTTCGATCTTACCGGCTATTGGAGCAGGCGTATCAATAGCGAGCATAGAATACTCTATGATATTCAGGAAGACAAAAAGGTAGTGGCAATATACAAGTTAAAGGGGCATTATTGACGCATACGGCATAAGATACTCCCCCTAACAAACACGGGTGGATGTCAGGTGGATGTCGGGTGGATAACAAGACAACAGACAGATTATGCATATCACGCCTATCGCCGTTGCCCGCAACGGTTTTACAGACAAGTTCGGTATCCCTCGCCAGTCGCGCGGGGAATCGTGTATAGAGACCCGTATCGTCTTTGAGCCCGCTTACCGCGTGCGCGAAGCCCTGCGGGGCTTGGAGGGCTATTCGCACCTGTGGCTGATATGGGGCTTCAGTCAATGCGTAATGGACAAAGAACAAAGAACAAAGAACAAAGGACAATGCGTAACGGGCGAGGCGGCAGTTTCCTCTTGGTCGCCTACCGTGCGTCCGCCGCGCCTGGGCGGCAACACCCGTATGGGCGTTTTTGCCACCCGTTCCCCTTTCCGCCCGAATGCACTGGGACTGAGCAGCGTGCGGCTGCTGCGCATGGAGGATACCCCGCTGGACGGAACGGTATTGGTGGTCAGCGGAGCCGACCTATTGGACGGCACGCCTATATACGACATTAAACCCTATCTGTCGTATTCCGACTCCCACCCCGATGCGCGTAACGGCTTCGGCGAGGCAACACGCAACTATCGGCTGGCGGTGGATGTCTCCGCCGGTGTACTGGAGCCTGCTCTGGCACTGGGCTGCCCGTGGCAGGCACTGCAGGAGATACTCTCCCAAGACCCCCGTCCCGCCTACCAGCACGACCCTATGCGCGTCTATCGCCTCGATTATGCCGGCTGGTCGGTGGCGTTCCGTGTGGAAGACAATCGTCTCAAAGTGGAGACATTACAAAAGAAACAATCTTCTTGAACTCATAATTCGTAATTCATAATTCATAATTACAAATTCTCCTCAATCCTTTTCGTAGAATTGTATTTTTTTGAATAGCACCGCATCGTCATACAGGCGTTTGCGCTCGTTTCGCAGGAAGTCCACTTGCCGGCGGCTCAGCACCCGCTTTTCTATCTCGGGGCGGGCGTAGTCGATAGGCATCGGTTCCCCTGCCAGGTGTTTCTCGGTGATTTGCAGGATATACAGCGATGTGGAATCGCTCACCTCGATCTGCGTTTTCTGCTTCAGCAGGCTGTTCAGTTCGTCTTTCTCGAACGGGATATGCAGCAATACCTGCTGTGCCGTCCGCCATTGGTCGGTAAACAACTCATACCCCGTGGCATAGCGGTAGGCATACTTCTCAATATCCTCTATGTTCTCGTCGGGATGGGTGAGCCATTGGTGCAGGCGTTTCAGGTGCGGCGCATTTTGCGGTACCACCAGCAGCAGCCCCTTGATGATACCCTCTTTGAGAACAAACTGCCCGATGTGCGCTTGGTAGATCTGTTCCACCAGCGTATCTGCCACATGGGTGGGCATACGGCGTTCCACCAACCGGGTCTCGTAGGCGTGTACGTACAGCGAGCGGCGATAGTCCTCCACCAGTGCCTCTATCTCATCGTGGTCGATATCCTTGGCTTTGTCATACTCCAGTATGTCGGTTGCCCATTGCCGGATATATCCGCTTGCCACCTCTGCGCTGTCTTCCGGTGCCAGACCCGCAGTAAGCGAATCCAATGTTTCCCAATACAGCGAATGTCCGTTCAGTTCCACCGCTGTGCCCAACCGGTGTTTCCTGTGAAAGGCACTGCACCCCGACAAGGCGACGCCTGCTGCCAGTATGATACAGAAAGTATATTGTTTCATAGGGTTATTCCTTTTCATCGCTATGCCATATTGTATATAATGTATGTCCGTCTATCTGTTCGCACGCAGCGGGCAATACCACGCACGGGGCTTTTACACCGCTGCCGATATGCAGGGGGGACACCTCTATATGTATCTCGTCATACAGACCGCTGTCCAATATGGATTGCAGCAGGGCAGGTCCGCCCTCTACCAACACGGAGTGTATGTTGCGTGCCGCCAAATCGCTCAGAATATATGCCCAGCCGGTCTGCCCGCGATAGACAATCGTCTCGCTTTCATCGCTGAAAATACGGCTGTCGGCAGGCAGTACATTGTGCCTGTCCAACGTGATACGTACCGGGTTTCTGCCGCTCCAGCGGGTGGTCAGCAGGCGCGGGTCGTCTAATAGTACGGTGCGTGTACCCACCATAATCGCCATATTCTCCGCCCGCATCCGGTGTACTAATTGTTTGGTGAGCGGAGTGGAGATGACCAATGCCCCTCCGTCGGCTTTGCCGGACCTGCAATTATCTACGTATCCATCGGCAGTTTGCGCCCACTTGAGTGTTACGTAGGGGCGTTTTTTCTCTTGCAGACAGAGGAAACGTTTGTTCAGCAGACGGCACTCTTTTTCCAGCACACCTGTTACCACCTCTATGCCTGCCTCGCGCAACATCTCTATGCCCCGTCCAGATACTTGCGGGTTGGGATCCTGCATACCTACCACTACGCGCCCTACGCCTTTCTCTATGATCAGTTTGGCGCAAGGCGGGGTCTTCCCGTAGTGGCTGCAAGGCTCCAGACTGACAAACAGCGTACAGTCCTTATAGTGGATATTCCGCTGTTTGCGTTCGGCGTCGGCGAAGCAGTTCACTTCGGCATGGGCTTGCCCGAACTGCCTGTGCCACCCCTCGCCCAGAATGGTCTCGTCGCTGTTGCGCACCAGCACCGCCCCCACCATAGGGTTCGGTGCTACATAGTATTCGCCCAAGCGTGCCAATTCGATACAGCGGGCTATGTAGTTTGTATAATCCATCTTTTTTGTGTAACTTTGCGGCATGAACGATCTGATCCGATATATCGCTTCCCGCCTGTCTGACATCTATCCGCCCGACGAGTGTCGGGATATGGCATGGTGGATTGCCGAGGAGGCGACCGGTATGTCGCGCACGCAACTGCTTTGTGGCTGCAAAGATACGAAAATAATTCCAAACCTCGAAATTATTTTGTCCCGCTTGCGGCAAAAGGAACCGATACAGTATATTTTCGGGCATACGCTCTGGAACGGACTGGATCTGTCGGTTACCCCCGCCACCCTTATCCCTCGTCCGGAGACGGCGGAACTGGTGGAATATGTGCTCCATAGCACGCAGGAGGTTGCCACACGTCCCTTGCGGGTGATGGATATAGGTACAGGGAGCGGCTGTATTGCCATTGCGCTGAAAAAAGCCCGCCCGCATTGGGAGGTATATGGCGTGGATATCAGTGAAGAGGCTTTGGCGGTGGCGAAACGGAATGCAGTGCATAATCAGGCGGAGGTACAATTCGGCAGAAAGGATATTTTGTCCGATGAAATCGGGGATTTTGACATTATTGTGAGCAATCCGCCCTATATCTGCGAGCAGGAGAAAGCGGATATGGAGCGCAATGTGCTGGACTACGAACCCGCCTCGGCACTCTTTGTGCCGGACAGCGATCCGCTGCTTTTCTACCGCCGTATCGCATCGCTGCGCAAAGCACCGCTCCTGTTCTTCGAGATCAACGAAGCATACAGCAGGGAGACAACGGAGATGCTCCGTGCTTTCGGCTATACGGATATTCACCTAATCCATGACATCTATGGCAAACCGCGTATCGTCTCGGGGAAAATACAATAAACCCTCGTATTCAACGGAAGAATTGCGCCTGAAAGCCGAGGCGTACTGCGCCCGTGCGGAGCATTGTGCCGACGAGGTGCAACGGAAAATCATCGACTGGGGAGGAGATACCGCCACTGCCGAAACGGTTATAGACGGACTATATGAGAATAACTACCTGGACGATGAGCGTTATTGCCGTGCGTATGTACACGACAAACTGCTTTACCAGCATTGGGGCAAGGTGAAGATACGTATGATGCTGCAGGCACACGGTTTGCCCAAGGAATGTATCGCATCGGCTATCGAAAACATCGATGAAAGCGAGTATAATCGCATATTGTGCGAGGTAATGAAACAGAAAAAAAACGCATCGCGTGAACAGCAGATACGTTTCTTATTGCAGCGCGGTTTTGAATACAGGGATATTCTTGCCGCTTTACCCGAGTAGTTTTCTTTTACCGTTTGGCGGCTTTCTGGAGGGCAATGGCGTAGGCTTGGCGGTAGTACTTGAAGAAGAAACGCCATTCCGCCTTGTGTGCGACAGCCGCTGCGGCTTTGCGGGCTTCCGCCACCTGTTCGGGAGAGAGTTGCAGGAAGTGGATCAGGCTGTCCGCTATCTGCTCCACCACCTCATAGTAGTTGCTGTCCGTACGGTTGATTACTTCTACACCGCGTTCCAATCCATTGTGCATTGTGCATTGTGCATTACGCATTACGCATTGTTCCGCCCATACTCCGAAGCCTGCGAGGGTGGTGGTGATGGTGGGTACGTGGAATGCCACACTCTCCAGCGGGGTATAACCCCACGGTTCGTAATAGGAGGGGAATACGGTGGCATCCATACCAATCAACAGGTCGTAGTAGGAAAAACCTTTGCCGCCTGCGGCATTGGGCTGATTGCCGAACATAGGGTCGTGTCCATCTAAATAATAGGGGACAAAGACCACACTCACTTTGCCGATACGTGCAACGGGTCGGTCGAGATAGGGTATCATTACAAAAGCCACCACTTCACGCCCGGCAGGTACGACTTGGTACATCTTCTCACCCAAACGCTGCATAGCACGCAGGAACACGTCAATCCCTTTGTTTTTCCACTCCTGACGCCCCGCAATACAGAGCATCAGGGCGTTCTCGGGTACGATACCGCCGAGGCACTCCGAGGCTACAGTGCTCAACGCCTGACGGGCGGCGGTACGCTTCTTGTCGAACAGTTTGCCCGTCGGCACAAAGCCGGGTTCGAAGCCGTTAGGGGTAACGATGTCCACGGGTTTGTCTAACAGTTGCGCACACTCGCGGGCGGTCAGGTCGCTCACGGTAGTGAAACAATCCGCCCATTTGGCTGCCATTTTCTCCACCGAGTGTTTGCTGACCATATTCAGTTCGGCAGCCATCTGATCGCCGTTGTAGCCCTCGAAATAGTCGTAGAGCGGTTTGCCGTTGCCCGCAATGGAGCGACCGATACCCGTGGCATGGGTGGTAAAGAGCGTGCCGATGGCGGGGCGGTGGTAACGGATATAGAAGATGGCGAATGCGGTCTGCCATTCGTTGGCGTGCATTACCACATAGGTCTTTTGTTCTTTGTTCTTTGTTCTTTGTCCTATAATCGTATCATAGAGCGAAGCCATCACCATACCGGCGGCATAACCGAAGAGGCACGATTCGTCGTAGTCGCCATAAGCGGCATGGCTCTGCACGCCGAAGTTCTGCCACGCCCAGCCGTAGATCTCGTTCTTTTTGCTCCAGAGTGAATCGGCACGCAGGAGAATGGCAAGCGGTTGCCCGGGTACGTTCCAGCGCCCGATACGGACGGGAATATCCGTCTCCGCTCTGCCGTCAGCCCAGCGTGTCAGCCACGCAGGGAGGAAGGTCTTGCTCTTTTGACGGGCAGCGTCCATAAAATAGAGGTCGCTGTGCGCAGCGAAGTCAGGACCGAAGAAAACGACTTGGTCAGGGTGCTCTTTCTGCATGGAGGCAGCACGCGTGGAGAGGACGGCATAGATACCGCCCACACGGTTGCATACCTCCCAACTTGTTTCAAAAATATAGTCGGGTTGTATCATCTCGGTGTAGAATCAATGGTGATTTTGCGAATACCGCTGAGGGTGTTCAGGGTGGTTGGAACGGTGGTGAATTGGTTGTTCTCGGAGCCGACAAGGGGCATATAGCGTACGCTGTCGCTGACCGCCCAATAGAGACGGTTGTCCACTATATCCACGCAGAGCGCATGTGTGGGCTGCGGTTCGATGCAGACGCTGTTGGTGCCGTTGATATTGGCTACATAGAGTCCGCCGGCACGGTAGTAGAGTTTGCGGTTGGCAATACGAAAACCTTCGATGTCGGGGAAGGTAGTACGCAGGGTGCGGAGGGTGAATGTGCTGTCGTTGAAGACCTGCACGGTGTCCTGTGCGGCGTTCAACAGGGCTTTGCCTTCGGCATAATCCAACAGTTCAGGACTCTCGGCGCGGGCACCGAAGATACGCTGGCGGTAGTCCTGCTCGCCACGCAGCAGTACTGCGGAAGCAGGAGTGTTGCGGATGACGTACCCGTGTTCCACGAGGGTGGTCTCCCCGTTGAGCACCACTTTGAGTTGAACCGTCTCGGGGTTGCTGCCTGCCTGCTCGAAATAGACCTTGTAGGTACTCTCCGTGTTGGTCTCGCTCAACTGTGTATAGAGGCGGTTGCTGCCTATCGTCCATTCGTAGGAAAGGGAGTAGTTGTAGGGATTGTAAACCAGTGCCGTAAAGGTAACATCTTGGTACATACCGATGGTATCGCCTGCGGAGCAGGTGAAATTGGGTACGGTGTCATAGACGGTGATGTCGCGTGTGCGGGTGAGAGAAGACTTGTCGTCCACTTTGAGGATAACGGTGTAGGTACCCGGCTGGCGGTAGGTGTGTACGGGTGATTTGGAGGTGGAGGTGCTGCCGTCGCCAAACGACCATGCCCATTCCTCTCCGTCGGAGGATTGGTTGCTGAACGATACCGACTGCCCCGCCCGCGGTTCGGAGGGCGAGTAGGAGAAATCGACGGTGGTCTTATTGCACGCTATGAGCGCACAGCCAATCAATAACAGTATGTAGTTGCGTTTCATAATCTAAGTTGGCATTGAGCCAGTGAATAGTGGTGTCCCGGTTGAACCATGTCATCTGCCGTTTGGCATAACGGCGTGAGTTCTGCTGTATCATTTCCACCGCTTCGGGAAGCGTGTACTGCCCGTCGAAGTAGGCAAACAGTTCGCGGTAGCCGACCGTTTGCAGGCTGTTGCGGTGGCGAAAGGGATAGACGCTCCGTGCTTCCTCCAACAAACCCTGTGCCATCATCTGTTCCACGCGGAGATTTATACGCGTATATAGTTCTTCGCGGGGACGGGTAAGCCCCACTTTGACGATACGGAAAGGTCGTCGGGCGTGTGTACGGGAGCGGAATGAGGAGAACGGTTTGCCTGCGGCACGGCATATCTCTACGCAATGGAGGAGCCGCTGCGGGTTCTGCCTGTCCACCTCCGCCCAGTAGGCGGGGTCGAGCCGCTGCACTTCCGATTGCAGCCACGCCAAGCCGTTTGTGTTGTATTCCGCTTTGACCTGTTCGCGCAGGTCGGCAGGTACGGAGGGGATGTCATCAAAGCCGTTGCATACGGCATCGATATATAGCATGGAACCGCCTGTAAGGACGACTGTGCGGTGGGTTTGGAAAAGCGTATTTAACAATGCGAGGGCATCGCGTTCGTATTGTCCTGCGTTGTAGTCTTCCGCGACCGACATAGTGCCTACAAAGTAGTGCTTTACCCGTGCCTGCTCGGCGGCAGTGGGAGCCGCCGTACCGACAGGTATCTCACGGAATATCTGCCGCGAGTCGGCACTGACGACCGGGCAAGTGAAATGCTCCGCAAGGCGCAGACTCAGTTCGGTTTTGCCCACGCCGGTAGGACCGGTAAGAACCAGCAGAACGGGTTGTATGGGAGTTTCCGATGCCGGCATCAGAACATGGAGCCGTCCTCGAAACTCAGATCCTGGAAGCCCTCGCTGTCGATGTCGCCCTCGTCGTACTGGCTGTCGCCGTAGAAATCGTCGTCATCGAGCAGCGTATCGACGCTTTTCGCCTCTTTGGTGAGGGTTTGCAGCGGGTCTTCGCTCTTGAGTTGTTTGGGTGCACGACCGGTGCTTTCCACGCATTTGACGCCCTCCATAGTACCGGGCTTGATGCTCTTGAGGCTGCCGAAGAAATAGCGCTCGAACATCGGATCGAAGACGTAGATGAGGCGTTGTCCCTGCTCGGTGAGCAAGTCGCTCAGGCGGGTGCTGTCCATAACCATATTGTCGTACTCAAAGTTGGAGTCCATAGGCACGAGTGTAACCTCCTGCTCTTTCTCCCACTCGTCGTTGCACATAAAGAACGAGGTCATCTGGTCGTCGGTATAGCGGACGCTCTCGAGGATAGCCTTGTGCAGTTCCAGGAATGTGGCTTCGCTGTCGGCCTCAAACACGCGTCGGAAGTTCTGGTCGCCTTCCTCGCACGAAAAAGTGATTTTGTATATCATACTAAAAAATCTAAAAATTCAAAGTGTATCAAAGTATGCCTATCCTATGCCTATCCTATAACCATCCACCTTACTTTTCTATATGGAAGAGGCGTACTTTTTATTATAGTATTTTAATGCTTATCCTCTTTTTCCGCGGACGGGGCGTCTGCGTCCCCGGCGGGCATTCTGTTTTTTGACGACGCGGGACGCGTCGTCCCCATAAACTATGCGTTGTCCTCCCATAAACTATGCGTTATTCCCATACTCTCTATTCTGCGGCTTTGAGGATAAGGGGGGCTATTTCGGTGTTGTCGTGCCAGCCTGTGAAACGCTCGGCACCGACTCCGACGGCGAAGACGGGAACGGCGTGCCCCGTGTGGTCGTAACTTGTCCAGCCGAGGCGGGCTTTGGCGTTAAGCAGACCGATGGCGGTGCTGCCGAGTTCGTTCATAGTCTTGTAGAGTGTTTTGACCTTGCCGTCCTTGTGTGCTACGGCTTTGTTATACAAGTCGTGCAGGCGGGCATCCTCGTCGGCGGTCAGTTCGACGGCGGTATAGAAACCGAGTTGCTTGGAAAGCAGGTCTTTGACCATTTCCCAAGTAGGGGTTTGGTCTTTGAAGAGCGAAGAGAGTTGGTCGGAGAGTATCCAGGAGGAGCAATGCTGGTGTTGGAGGGCTTGGAGGTTGAGCACATAGCCGCCGTTGCCCATAGCGAGACCGCCCGTCTCGTGGTCGGCAGTAACAACGATAAGGGTTTCGTCGGGGTGGGCGAGATAGAAGCGGTACGCCTCTTCGAGGGCGGCATCCATATCGAGTGTTTCGCCTATGGCGGTGGCACCGTCCTGCCCGTGGCAGGCATAGTCGATCATACCTCCCTCGACCATCATAAAGAAACGGTCGTGCTTTTTCTCCAGATAGGGGATAGCGGTTGAGACAATCTGACGGAGCGTGAGCGCGTCGGCGGTGCGGTCGATGGCATAGGGGAGGCAGTCGGCTTTCTTGGTGCGGTCGATACCGTCGGTGGCTTGGGTGAGAATGAGTTTGTCAGCACTCAGTTTGGTCTGTGCATCGGCATAGCCGTGGGCGATGGTGTAGCCTTGTTTCTCGCAGAGGTCGTAGAGATTAGGGACTTTCTTGTTGTGCTTATCAGCGGGCTGGTGGAAACCTGCACCGCCGAAGAAATCGAAGCCGGTGTATGCCAGTTGGGTACCGATTTGGTAGTACATGTGGCGGTCGGGCACTTTGGCATAGAAAGCAGCGGGGGTGGCATGGTCGATGGCGACGGTGGTCATAATACCGATGCCATAGCCCTGCTTTTGCAGGATTTCGGCTACCGTACGGAGGGTGTCCCGGGCGGGCGAAAGACCGAGAGTTCCGTTGTTGGTTTTGGTACCCGTAGCGAGGCAGGTACCTGCTGCGGAAGAGTCGGTAATGCCGTTGGAAGCGGAGAAAGTAGCCACCTGACCGGAGTAGGGAAACTGCGTCATAAGCAGCGGTTTGCGCCCGATGCGCCCTTCCAGTTCGGCGAGATACATCTCGGAGGCGAGCACCTGGTTGGTACCCATACCGTCGCCGATAAAATAGAATATGTACTTGGCTTGAGCGAAACTCAAGACCGAAAAGAGAATGGCGACTAACAGGAATGTCGTGCGTTTCATATTGTCAGGTTTTAATCAGTTAGCGGTTTTATATATCCTTTGCCGCAGGCGGCAAGAAATCTAAATAAATCTTTGTTTTAACATCCATAAATTGCCGTAAATCTTATCGCCTTGCGGCAGGAAAGTATGCACTATGATTGCTCAGTTAGCGGTTTTGTGTGCTTCGGCTTCGCGGGCAGCCATTACCTCCTGCTGGTGGGCGATCTGCGCCTCGATGTCGGCACGGCGCAGGGCTTCCGTTTCCTTGCGTGAGAGGGTCTTTGTGTCGATCAAATCTTTGTAAATCAACAGGGTAGCCCATGCGTCGGTGGAGGCATAACGTGCCTGCTCGGGAGTGAGAACGGAGTTTTCCCAGTTGGTGAGTTGCTGCGCTTTGGAGATTTTCTTGCCGAAACAGATGGCGAACATCTTCTGCAAGCCGAGATCCATAATGCCGTATCTGCCCGCGATGGATTGGAGGTCGATGCAGTTGGCGGGTTTGAAATCGCGTCGCCGGCGCAAGCCGTTGATGTCGTCTTTGAAAGCGAGTCCGACCTTGCGTATAGCGGGATTGGCAAAGAGGTCAGCCAGTTCCTTGGGCATACCCACGTGGGTGAGACGGAAGAGGTAGCAGCGCTCCTCGGTAGCGATCTGGACGAGGGCGGTAGGGTAGTGGACACCGCGCGTAAAACTCGGTCGTGCCTCGGTATCGACGCCCAAGACCTCCTGTTGGTTCAGATAGGCGACTGCAGCCGGCACTTTCTCCGGGGTATCGACGATGATCACCTCGCCGTCGAATTGGGCAAGCGGCATCCACTGGATGAGGTCTTTGGCAATATGATGTATGTAACTGTTCGCTTTCATCAGTCTTCGTCGGATAGCAGCGAGAGGGCATGGAGGGCACGCATGGCATTGAGCAGTTTCTGCCCCCAATGCTCGCGGAACGCCACGAGACACGCCAGGACGGCATCGTTCATCACTTCTTCCTGCCCCGTTTGGAACGCGGCTGCCATATCTTTCAGTTCCTGGTAGATGTCCGCCAGATTCTCGGATATATAGGCTGTGATGGGTTCGTCGCTGTACTGTATGTCGTTGAGAAAAACCTCGAGGTAGGCATCGTCGGTGCCGAGGAGGTTCTTGACGCCCGATTGGATATAGTTGTAGTCCTCCTCCTGCACGAAATGCTGCGGCTCACCATCCAGCAGGGCTTCGGGTTGGTGGAGGAGGCGCGTTTTGAGATAGAGCAAAGGCAGCAGGCAGAGGATTTTCCCGATGAACTCGTGCCGGTCGGTCTCGGCAGTATGCTCCAGAAAGAGACAGGTCTGCGCCGCCACCGTAACAAACTCGATGGTAGCGTCTTGATATACAAAATGTTTTGTTTCTTCCATACGCAACTTAAAAATCGTGCAAAGGTACGACAAAATTTGTGGATATGCAAATTTTTCTGTACCTTTGCAGCGCAATCAAATATATTAAAATAATGAAAAAGATTGGATTAGTTTTTGCCTCTGTGGCATTATGCACTACCCTGAATGCACAGCATGTAACTCCGCTGAACATCAACCTTATGGACTTTTCACTGGACTCTCTCCGCACTGTATATGCAGCCGATGCGCCGATGTACCGTGCCGAGTTGGAGCGCATACAGAATGTACAGGATGCCAATGACAAAGCCCTGTCGCAAGCCCGCCGCGAACTGAAAGACGAAAAAGCGCATGCGAAAGATGTTGCCGCATATCTGAAAGAGCGCGAGTCGGCTATTGCAAGTTTGCAAAAAGCCTGCGAGACGGAGCAGAAAGCATTGTCGGATATGCAGTCGTCGATAGAAAAGACGCTGAAGAAAGTGCAGAAATCGTCGTTGCTGAACCGTCAGTCGTCGGATGCACGCACTACGGCGTTGCAGGGTGAGAAAAAAGAGGTGATCCGCCTGCAGGACGAGTTGGTGGCACGCCAGAAACGCCTGACCGCCATGCTGGACCGTGTGCGTGCCGACCAAGGCGAGTTGGCTACCTTCAATATGGAGATACAGAACAAGGAAGTGGACTTGACCCAGTTGGAGAGTACGCTGAAGGTGCGCAAAGAGTCTGTAAAAGCCGAGTTGAAGAATGTAAAAGCCGGTATGAAGAAATAATATGAAAGTAGTTAATCTGTCGGAGAAAAACTCTCTGCTAAACCAGTACCTGAAAGAGATCCGCGACGTAAACATCCAAAAGGACAGTCTGCGTTTCCGCCGTAACATCGAGCGCATCGGCGAACTGATGGCGTTTGAGGTGAGCAAGGCACTCGATTACCGGAAAGAGGACGTGCAGACCCCTCTCGGTGTGGCGGAGGTGCAAACCATCAGCAACCGGATCGTGCTGGGTACTATTCTGCGTGCAGGTCTGCCGCTGCACCAAGGTTTCCTGAATATGTTTGACGGGGCGGAGAACGCCTTTCTGAGCGCCTACCGCCGCATGGGGCGCAATGTAAAAGGACAGCAGGAGATAGAGATTGTGGCGGAGTATCTGGCTGCACCGAAATTGGACGGCAAGACCTTGATACTGGTGGATCCGATGCTGGCAACGGGTATGTCGATGGAGGTGGCTTACCGTGCACTGCTGGCACACGGTACGCCTGCCACCACGCATCTCTGTTGCACGATTGGTACGACGCAGGCAGTGAAATACCTGAAAAAGATGCTGCCCGAAGACCACATCACACTCTGGTGCGCTGCGATAGATCCTGTTCTAAACGAAAAGAAATATATCGTTCCCGGTTTGGGCGACGCAGGCGACTTGTGCTTCGGACAGAAACTATAAGACGCTGTTGGTTCTATGCACCTGCGATAGTAGTGGCGGTGGTGATTGCGGTGCTCTCGCTGATGGAGAATCCGCAGATGGATCTATTAGACCGGCACGGCGACAAGTTCTGGCATACGATGATGTATGTCGGTCTGGCGTTTGTGCTGACGGGCGGGCTGATTGCGGACAAACGCCGGTCGTGGGGATATGCCGTGGTGGCATGGGCTGTAGCAACGGGCTACGGCGGACTGATGGAGTTGCTGCAGGAATGGTGTACCGTCTCCCGTACGGGCGACTTGTATGACTGGTATGCCGATATGATTGGTGCATTGGCAGGAGTGGTGTCGGCGTATATAGTCTGGTGGATATGCAAGAAGACAGGTTGTATCAGATAGCGGTCAGTATGCTGTTCCGCAACCGTCTGCGCAAGGCATTGCAGTTGCTTGAACACTACGGTTCCGCCTACGAGGTATGGCAGCATACGGACGAGGCGGATATGCAGGCGGTATGGCAGCGTGCAGAGGGTGAGTTGGAGTTTATAGACCGCCACCAGATCCAAATGCTGTGGTGTGAAGAAGCCCAGTATCCGTTCCGGTTGCGCGAGTGTCCCGACCGGCCTCTTGTTCTCTATTCCAAAGGAAATATCCGTTTTGAAGATGCCAAAGTGGTGTCGGTGGTAGGTACGCGTGTGGCTACCGACCGCGGCAAGGAGCAGACGCGGCAATTAGTGCTTGATCTGGCACGGCAGATACCGAATATCGTGATTGTCAGCGGGCTGGCATACGGCATAGACATTGCCGCCCACCGCGCGGCAATAGAAGCGGGGGTGTCCACGGTGATCGTGCCGGCACACGGTCTGGACCGGATTTATCCGTCGTTGCACCGCCCTGTGGCGGTGCAGGCATTGGAGAACGGCGGTATATTGACCGAATATCCGAGCGGCACGAAACCCGATGCGTTCAACTTTGTGGCACGCAACCGAATCATTGCGGGTCTGGCGGATGCGGTAGTAGTGGTGGAATCGAAGCAGAAAGGCGGTTCACTGATCACCGCACAGATGGCGTGCGATTACAACCGCGACCTGTTTGCTTTTCCCGGACGTTCTTCCGATGAGAACTCACGCGGGTGCAATCTGTTGATACGCAACCAGAAAGCGCAACTCATCCAATCAGCGGACGACCTGATAGATTCCATGCAATGGACAACCGTCAGCACAAGGAAACAGCCCGTTCAAACCGAGATCAGCGACCTGTTCGGCACGCTTACGCCCACCCAGCGCACGCTGATCGACAAACTGCACGAACAGGAGGACGGTATGCATATCAATATGGTGGTATTGGAGACGCAGATCCCATACTCGCAGGCTTCTGCCGACCTGATGCTTCTGGAGATGCAAGGCTATGTCAAATCGCTCCCCGGCGGCATTTATCGTGCATTAAAATAACGTGAGTTCGAAATAAAACTCCTATGCCGCAGAGCGGCAAGAAATCTAAGTAAATCTTGGATTTTCACATCCATAAATTGCCGTGAATCTTATCGCCTACGGCGGCAAAGTAAGACAATTTTCTTATTCGAACTGACGTGATTATTTGCGGCAAAAGGATAAGCCGCTGTGTAGGGCGGATGCGGACTAAATTTGCATAAACAAAAAAAAAGCAGTACTTTTGCCCGCGTTTTCGTTTTCATGGTATTACGAGTATGTCGGTTTCCGAATCGATACACCTTAATATAATAGGAATATATGAGCAAAAATCTTGTAATTGTTGAGTCTCCTGCCAAGGCAAAGACCATAGAGAAATTTTTAGGAGAGGACTACCACGTCCTGTCTTCGCAAGGACATATCAGGGATATAGAACCGCTTGGCAAAAACAGTATGGGCATTGATTTCGAGCACAATTACCGCCCGAACTATGTGGTAGATCCGAAAAAGCAGCACCTGCTGGACACTCTCAAAACCGAGGTTAAGAAGGCCGATACGGTCTGGCTTGCAAGCGATGAGGACCGCGAGGGGGAGGCTATTGCATGGCACTTGAAAGAGGTACTCAATCTGGACAAGAAAGAGACCAAACGTATCGTCTTCCACGAAATAACCAAAACGGCTATTCAGCAGGCAATACTGCAGCCGCGGGATATAGATTACAACCTGGTAAACGCCCAGCAGGCACGCCGTGTACTTGACCGTATTGTCGGTTTTGAGTTGTCACCCGTGCTATGGAAAAAGGTTACCACCGGTTTGAGCGCAGGACGCGTGCAGTCGGTTGCCGTGCGATTGGTGGTGGAGCGCGAACGCGAAATAGAGAATTTCAAGACCACTTCGCAGTATCGCGTTCTGGCGGATTTTACCAACGGTAAAGAGGGAATGCTCCTGCATACCGAACTCAATCACCGTTTTGCCACCAAGGAAGAGGCGTATGCTTTTCTGGAGCAATGCGCTGCGGCTGATTTCCGTATCGCTGACATCCAGAAGAAACCCGCCAAGCGTACCCCGGCTCCGCCATTCACCACTTCTTCACTCCAACAGGAGGCGGCACGCAAACTGAAGTTTCCCGTATCGAAAACCATGCGTCTGGCACAATCGCTTTACGAGGCGGGACATATCACCTATATGCGTACCGACTCGGTGAACCTAAGTACACTGGCACTATCGACCGCCAAGGAGGAGATACTCAGCGAATACGGGGAACAATACTCGCACACACGCCAGTATCACACTTCCAGCAAAGGGGCGCAAGAGGCGCACGAGGCCATCCGCCCTACTTATATGAGCAAGCGCACGGCCGGCAACGGCAGCGACGAACAACGTCTATACGAACTGATTTGGAAGCGCACGATTGCCTGTCAGATGGCGGATGCCGAGATAGAGACCACCCGTATAGAAGTGAAAATATCCGGTACCGATTATCTGTTTGCAGCCACAGGCAAAGTGGTTACGTTTGACGGTTTTATGCGTGCATACGTTCAGTCGAACGACGACCCCGAAGAAGACACACCGGTATTGCCGCAAGTGTCAGCCGGCGAACCTCTGCAAAACATAGAAACTACTGCCCAACAGACTTTCTCGCAGCCGCCTTACCGCTACAACGAGGCAACGCTGGTGAAAAAAATGGAAGAACTGGGCATCGGGCGTCCTTCCACCTATGCCACTATCATCGAGACTATCCAGACGAGAAAATATGTGGAGCGCGGCAGTGTTGCAGGGCAAAAACGCGACTATACCATACTGACGCTGAAAAACGGCAAGATAACGGAAAAGCAAAAGCAGGAAATGTATGGTGCAGACCAGCAAAAACTGCTGCCTACCGACCTGGGACGTATCACCAACGATTTTTTGGTGAGCCAGTTTCCTGATATCCTGAGTTACGATTTTACGGCGCACGAGGAGGAAAACTTTGACCGTATAGCCGAGGGAAAAGCCGACTGGGTGAATACGGTGGATACTTTCTACAAGGCTTTTCACCCGCAACTGCTGCAGATACCTGCCGGCAAGGTGGCGGGACGCGAACTGGGCAAGGACCCGGAAACAGGCGAACCGGTAGTAGCCAAAATCAGCAAATTGGGTCCCTGTATCCAAATCGGCGGCGGGGATGATACACAAAAACCGCGCTTTGCTTCACTCAAGAAAGGACAGTCCATTTTCTCTATCACTCTGCCCGAGGCATTGGATCTGTTCAAGAGTGCACTGCCTTATACATTGGGGCAATTGGAGGGAGAAGATGTGGTTGTAGGCGAGGGGAAATTTGGTCCGTACCTGCGCTATAAAGGCGGGTTTACCAGCATTCCGAAGACGCTTGACCCGATGAAGATTACCATAGAAGAAGCGCAATCGTTGATTGAGAAAAAGGCTCACCAGCAAGATCCGATACACGTATATGGGGATATTCAGGTGTTGAACGGGCGTTTTGGCGCATACATCAAAGCCCCGGGCGGGAACTATAAGATTCCGCAAGGTACCAATGCCGAAGATTTGACCGAGGCAGATTGCCAACAAATCATCAATACCACATCCCCTACCGGGCAAAAACGCGGTTTTAAGCGAAAAAGTGCAAAATAATTTGCGTAAATAAAAAAAATGCCGTACCTTTGCACCCGCTTTTGCGTAAAAGGCTGTGATTGACTGCCTGCAAGTGTGGTTAGATTGCAGGAGTGCAAAGGCACCCGAGAAGTAGCGCAGTTGGTAGCGCACCACGTTCGGGACGTGGGGGTCGGGCGTTCGAGTCGCCTCTTCTCGACAGACAAAAAACCTGTTTGATGTATTCATCAAGCAGGTTTTTGCTTGTTATAGACTTAATAATGGTAAAATAATTCCCTAAAAGTGTGGAGATTTTACAATTTATTTGTGTGCTAAGTGTTTTTTCTGTAACTTTGTGCAAAATTATTGTGTGGGTGTTCCGCTCTGCAGCGTTAAGCAACCCCGTGATACAACCAATTTTGTAAATCTGATGAACGTGAAGAATAATTTCAGATATAGTCTTATCATCGTTTTGCTAATGACCGGCTTTGCTTTCGTTTCCGCTCGGAATACGGAGGTGAAACATTTGATAGGTGTTTCCGCCGAGGTTGGCGAATGGTCGCTGCTTCCACAGAATAGCACGCTTAATCCCTCATTGGGCGGAGCGGGTTCCTTGGGCTTTGTCTATGACCTGCAGGCGGGGCATTTTTTGCTCGATTTGGGCGTAGGTATCACGGGCGGACAAACTACATTCAAGGTACCGGACTGGTCATACACATTTGCCGATCAGACTGATAGCGAGGGAGATATGTTCGACTATGTCTGTTCGGTAAACAAACGTACGGATGCTTATTCCAATCTGGCGGTAAAAATACCGTTGCTGTTTGGTGGTCAATACCGACGTTTCTATGCGTTGGCAGGTGTCAAGTTTGGTCTCAACGTGCTTACCCAAACCGCTATGACGGCTAATCTCTCTACCTACGGGCAGTATTTTCAATACGTCAACGGGCAGAAAGTGTATATGTTTGACCGTTTTTTCGATACACCGCCTTATACCGATGAGTTTTTTGCCAACCGTGAACTGAAAGACAGTGAGAAAACATCTTTCAATGTTAATTTGGATGTTTCTGTAGAGATTGGCGCACGTTTGGGCTTCCTGACTGACCATACGGGTTTTGACGTACCAAAATCAAAGGTACAATACCGTTTGGCGGTGTTCGCAGATTATGGAGTGCTGGATTTGCATAAGGCACAGAGTTTCAGTGCCGTGGATGTCAACTCTCAAAACGTGGGAAGTAGCGAAAATGCGCTCCGAATGCACAATATTCTCTCTACGGAAAATGTGGTATCTGCAGTCAATAATCTGCTGGTAGGTATCAAGTTTACAGTGCTGTTCGAGTTGCCGCAAACCCGAGGGTGCGTCATCTGCCGCGATGGCTACAGCGGATTCTCAACCCACAATAGAAAAGGCGGAAGATAAGTACAGAAACAACTGCTCTTCGCTGATCTGTTCTATAATTTCTCCCCGTGCCACGGATATACGTCCGGTCTCTTCTGAAACGACGATTGCCGTTGCATCCGTTTTTTCGGTAAGCCCCAAGGCGGCGCGGTGGCGCAGACCATAATGCTGCGGAATGTCCTGATTTTTTGATACCGGCAATATACAAGCTGCGCTCAGCAGTTTTCCGTCTTTGATGATCAGTGCGCCGTCGTGCAGGGGGGTGTTCTTGAAAAATATATTCTCTATCAGTCGGGCTGATATACGTGCGTCCAGCCGTTCTCCCGTATCGGCATATTCGCTTAAATCCTGTTTTCCGGCAAATACAATCAGCGCACCTGTTTTCGATTGCGACATGTGGCGGCAGGCTTGTGCTATCTGCTGCACCCGTTGGTCTGTGGCTTTCTGCTCGTCCCGCTGATGCCGGAAACGGAACGTACTGAAACGTGCACCGACACGATAGAAGAAACTGCGAATTTCCTCTTGGAATATAACGATTAATGCGATGGCACCGACGCTTATAATCCGGTCAAACAAGGCGCCTGTCAGGTCTAACTGAAAAACAAAACTGACTAAAAACCAAACGATCAGGAATGCCAGAATCCCCCAAAACAAATTAGCGGCTCCCGAGCGGCGCAAGAGCCGGAAAGCCTCATACAGAATAATGGCAACGCATAGAATATCAATGATATCTTTGAAACCGAACTGAAAAGCCATATTTTATCCGTTTTGTTGCAGTTGATTGTAAATGGTAACAGCCTCCATGGCGGCTTTCGTATCGTGTACACGCAGTATTTTAGCCCCCCGCTCCAATGCCAGCATATTCACCGCTGTCGTAGCGTTCAGCGATTCCTCTTGCGTAATACCCAACACCTTATATAGCATTGATTTGCGTGACAATCCTGCCAAAACGGGGCGTTGCAGTACTGCCAACTCCTGCATACGTGACAGAAGCAGATAATTCTGTTCCACGGTCTTGGAAAAACCGAATCCGGGATCCAGTATTACGTCTTGTACACCCATTCGGGATAGCGTATCCAAGCGGCTTTGGAAGAAAGCAATCATCTCGGACAGCAAATCGTCGTAGTCTGTTAGGGTCTGCATTGTAGCAGGTGTACCGCGCATATGCATCAGTATATAAGGCACTTGCAAGTCGGCTACCGTTTCAAACATTTTGGAATCTAATTGTCCGCCCGAAATATCATTGATGATCGCAACGCCCGTTTCTTCCACCGCCCGCCGTGCTACGCCGGCACGGAACGTATCCACCGACATAATTGCCTCCGGGAACGTACGCTGAATGGCTGATGATGCCATCTTTACGCGCCGCCATTCTTCTTCGGGGGATACTTCCGGTGCTCCCGGACGCGTGGAATAGCCGCCGATATCGAGTATGGCTGCCCCGTCTTGCAAGGCTCGCTCTGCAGCACGCAGCACTGCATCTTCGTCAGCCAGGCGGGTAGAGGGAACAAAACTGTCGGGTGTGGCATTCAGTATGGTCATCACTACAGGTTTCTCCAAAGAAAACAACCTGCCATTGATATTTAGAAAATCCGTATTCATAACGACTACAAAGGTACGAAAAAACTTCGGAAATACAGGTGCTTGCATAGCACATAGTGTATAAAAATCTGTGTTTTGCGTGGAAAATACATTTTTTTTCCACTTTTTCGTGCATTTGTTGGTTGATATAACTTTTTTTTTGTAACTTTGCAGGCTGAAAATCGTAAATACAATCATACCTATATGAAGAATAACGTATCTAAGTATCTGTTCCTGGTTTTGCCCGTAGTGCTGAGTGCCTGCAACTCGCGTGAACTGAACACCAAAGTGTCCAATACTACGGGTTGGAATTATTACGATGTGGCGACTACCAATTTTGAAGCAAAAGAGGGAGTGGGCAATGTGAACCCTACCGGTATGGTGCCTGTGCAAGGCGGTACCTTTACTATCGGCGAGAAAGATGAGTTCCTTACCGCTCCGCGCAATAATGCCAATCGTACGCTGACGGTCAGTTCGTTTTATATGGACAAATACGAAGTTACCAATCTTAACTGGAATGAGTATTTGCATTGGTTGGAGATTGTGTTCGGTGCGTCTGCGCCCGAACTGGTGGACAAAGCGCGTCCCGACCATACCGTATGGCGTGAGGATTTGGCATACAACGATCCCTATGAGGACAACTATTTTACCCACCCTGCTTTCTCGTTCTATCCTGTAGTGGGTGTTACATGGGAGCAGGCTATGGCGTACTGCCAATGGCGTACCGACCGTGTCAACGAGATGGCGTTGGTGAAAGCCGGTGCTATCGTGGTGCCGCCGTTTGCTGACCTGCAGCCGACCGATGACGAGGCATACAAAGACGAGTGGGAGACCGCTACGGGTTACGAGATGGATTCCTATGAGGAGGTGAGTCCGGAGGATCCCGAAGAAACGATTACGATGTACCGTCCGTCGTACGAGTATATCCGTGATAAGTTCGTTTTCAATACCGAGAAATATCTGTTGGATGACACGTATAACCCTGATTACGGAAAGAAACCGATGTATGATTCCTATGGCGTGGAGCGCAAAGTGAACCGTGCCGATGGTATTTTTATAACGGGCTATCGTCTGCCGACGGAGGCAGAGTGGGAGTTTGCAGCCTATGCACCCGTTGCCGGTGAAGACGGTCTGACCATCGAGGGCAAAGTCTATCCGTGGTCGGGTTATCACCCGCGCGACCTCAGCAAGAAGAATGCCGGTCAGATGCAAGCGAACTTCGTGCGCGGACGAGGCGATATGATGGGTGTGAGTGGTGCTTTGAACGACCGTTATGTGATTACTGCCCCCGTGGACGCTTTTGCTCCGAACGATTTCGGACTCTATAACATGGCGGGTAATGTCAATGAGTGGGTGCTGGACGTTTATCGTGAGACTACCAACCAGGAGGTTTCCGAGTACAACTCGTTCCGTGGTAATATCTACACCACGCCGGTGTTGAGCGAAGAGGGAACGTATCAGATAGATTCGCTGGGGTGCATTAAGGTTACCTACCGCGGTGTGGATGACCGGCGTGATGTGAGAGACGGTGATTTTGCTTCGCTGATCGATACCGACTATCCGTTGGATACGGTAGGGGTTGCCAACCTGACCGAGGTGAAAACCGACCCGACCGATATTCTCGCCCCGAGAATTACCAAAAAGACCCGTGTTTACAAGGGCGGCTCTTGGGCTGACCGTATCTATTGGCTCAATCCTTCCACACGCCGTTATCTGGATCAAGACCAGTGCTCCAGCAAAATCGGTTTCCGTTGTGCAATGTCCACTTTGGGCGACCAGATTCCGGGTACGGCTACACGTAAGTAAGAAATCTCTAATACTATAATATATGAATATCCCAACAAATCTGCGCTACACGAGCGACCATGAGTGGATTCGTGTAGAGGGTAATGAAGCCTTTGTCGGCATTACCGACTATGCTCAATCGGAATTAGGTGAAATCGTTTTCGTGGACGTGAATACAGTAGGCGAAACGGTAGCCAAAGGTGAAACTTTCGGTTCGGTAGAGGCTGTAAAAACCGTCTCGGACTTGAATATCCCTGTTACCGGTGAGGTATTGGAGTTTAATGAGACGCTCAACGACCAACCCGAATTGGTGAACAACGATCCGTATGGCGAAGGTTGGATGATTAAAATTGCCGTTAAGGATGCTGCGGAATTGGACGATTTGCTTGACGCTGCTGCATACGAGGCATTGATCAAGTAAGAAAGTTATCATTATAATATAGGCATCGGCTATCCGTTCTTCGGGTAGCCGATGTTTGTTTTATGAGGAGTGTTCAATCCGATATCGCATTATGCAGTTATTATGCACTTTATGCATTCCCTTGCCGGTATATACCGATTACGTAGAAAAGACGTAGAAAGGACGTAGAAAGAAGTCTCTTTTGCAGGGAGAATATGCTACCTTTTTATGCAGAATATTCACTTTTTATGCATACGTGAAGGTGAAAAAGTTTCCCTGTTTGCATATTTCACAGAAAAGCAGTAACTTTGCAGGCTTAAAATTATCTCAACAACAATGTTTTTGCAGATACTCAAATCGAAGATTCACCGTGTGCAGGTGACGGAAGCAAACTTGGAGTATATCGGTAGTATCACTATTGACGAGGACTTGATGGACGCTGCGGCTATTGTGGCAGGCGAACGCGTACAGGTGGTGGACAACAATAACGGTGCACGCCTGGAGACGTATGTCATTCCCGGAAAGCGTGGCAGTGGCTGTATTTGTATGAACGGTGCGGCGGCACATCTGATCCACGTAGGCGACACGGTTATCATTATGGCGTATGCGATGATGACGCCCGAGGAACAGAAAACGTTCCGCCCGAGCATTGTTTTTCCTGTTAATAACCACTTGGCATAATGGCTTTTTTCGACCTTATACATACCGACCCGCAATCGGCTGCACGGGCAGGCGTGGTGCATACCGACCATGGCGATATACTCACGCCTATTTTTATGCCTGTCGGTACGGTAGGTACCGTCAAAGGGGTGCATAAGCGCGACCTTGTGGACGATATTCACGCACAGATCATCCTCGGTAATACCTATCATCTCTATCTCCGCCCCGGTACGGACATCTTGCATCAAGCGGGAGGTCTGCACCGTTTCGAGGGGTGGACGCGACCTATACTGACCGACAGCGGCGGGTATCAGGTGTTTTCGCTTACGCAGATACGCAAGATGACCGAAGAGGGGGTGCGTTTCTCCAGTCATATCGACGGGCGCAAACTGATGTTCACGCCAGAGTCGGTAATGGATATAGAGCGGCAGATAGGTGCGGATATTATGATGGCGTTCGATGAGTGCTGCCCCGGTACGGCAGACCGCACGTATGCCACCGAGTCAATGAACCGTACGCACCGCTGGTTGGATCGTTGTATCGCCCGCTTTGATTCGACGGACGATGTGTACGATTACCACCAGCACCTGTTCCCTATTGTGCAGGGGTGTGTCTATCCTGACCTGCGTCGGGAGGCTGCCAAACGCTTGCGCGACCTGGACAGGGACGGCTATGCCATCGGTGGTTTGGCGGTGGGCGAACCTGCCGAGAAAATGTATGAGATGATAGAGGTGGTGAACGATATCCTTCCTGAGAACAAACCGCGCTATCTGATGGGTGTGGGGACACCGTGGAATATACTCGAGGGTATCGAACGCGGTGTGGATATGTTCGACTGTGTGATGCCTACCCGCAACGGGCGTAACGGTATGATTTTCACCCGTAACGGTGTGATGAATATGCGCAACAAGAAATGGGAGAATGACTTTACAGAGTTAGACCCCGCCGGTACATCCTACGTGGATCATCAATATACGCGTGCTTATGTGCGCCACTTGATTCACTCGGACGAGATGCTTGGCTTGGAGATACTCTCTATTCATAATCTGGCATTCTATTTGTGGTTGGTGGGCGAGGCGCGGCAGCATATCCTTGCCGGTGATTTCCGCTCGTGGAAAGAAGATATGCTCCGCCGCGTAATGACACGACTGTAGAGGGAATTTGTAAATTTGTAAGTGTGTAAATTGGTAAATGGCACATCGTGTCATTCATAATTCATAATTCTTCACTCATAATTATCTGAAACGGCTCGATTGGTATATTATCCGTAAGTTCCTCGGTACATTCTTTTTCTCGATTGTACTGATATTGAGTATTGCCATTGTCTTCGACCTGACAGAGAAGATGGACGATTTCTTTGAGAACCAGGTGCCGACCAAAGAGATTATTCTAGACTACTACCTGCCTTTTATCCCATACTACGCCAATATGTTCAGTTCGCTGTTCATATTTATTTCGGTGATATTCTTTACTTCCAAATTGGCGGGCAACAGCGAGATCATTGCCATGATGGCGGCGGGAGTCAGTTATCACAGGTTGATGGTGCCTTATTTTGTCTCTGCCACGTTCCTGTTTCTGTTCTCGTTCTATCTCGGGGGGTATGTCATTCCGCCCGCTACGGGCAAAATGCTCAATTTTACGGACAAGTATATTGAGCATTTCACGTCTGAGAATGCCCGCAATGTGCAGATGGAGGTGGAGCCGGGGACGATACTCTATATAGAGTCGTTTCAGAAACGCAGCAATGTAGGCTATCGTGCATCTCTGGAGCATTTTGAAGGCAAGACGCTTACTTCGCGTATTACCGCCGACCGTATCCGGTACGACTCGGCGTATAATTGGCATTTGGAAAACTATATCCGCCGTGATTTTGAGGGTATGCGCGAGCAGATGACTCGTGGTGCGCGTCTGGATACGATTATCCCGATACAACCCTACGAGTTGTTTATTACTGCCGAGGAAGCGCAGCAGATGACCAATCCCGAACTGCGCGACTATATGGAGAAGCAGGCTGCCCGCGGAGCCGGTAATATACAGGCGTTTGAGACAGAGTATCACAAGCGCTGGGCTTCGCCTATCGGGGCGTTTATTATGACGTTGTTGGGCGTTACGATGAGCAGTAAGAAAGTGCGCGGCGGTATGGGGAAGAACCTCGGTATCGGTATCGTGCTTACGGCGGTGTATATTCTGTTTTCTACGGTCAGTACGACCTTTTCCGTCAATGGTGTGATGTCGCCTTTTATGAGCGCGTGGCTGCCGAATTTCATATTCCTTGCCATCGGTATAGTGCTCTATATACGTGCACAACGGTAAGGTGTAGTAGGGTACTGCTTGTCAATCCGTTAAAAAACACTCATCTGTAAAAATAAAAGAAAGAACGCTACAACATACTGACTTTGTGCAATGTTGTAGCGTTCTTTTGTGATCCATGCAGGATTCAAACCTGCAACCCCCACATCCGTAGTGTGGTACTCTATTCAGTTGAGCTAATGGACCCCTTACAAGAAAAGCAAGAATTGATACTTAAGCAAAGCACCGATACTTGCTCCTGTTGTGTCAGTTGAATTTTGGCGGTGCGGACGAGACTCGAACTCGCGACCTACGGCGTGACAGGCCGGTATTCTAACCAACTGAACTACCGCACCATTTGGGTTTGTGCTTCGTTCAACTGACAGGCTTTCTTCTCAAAAGCGGGTGCAAAATTACTGCTTTTATTTGATATATGCAAATGTTAGCGTGATTTTTTTGTATTTTTCTGCTCAAAGGGGTGTTTTACTGCCCTGTGTGCGGCTTTTTGAGTCTGTTTTTGTTGTTTTGAGGTCATATCGGCGTTGCGATAGGGGATACCGATACTGTTTTTGCCTGTGAGTATTTCGTACCAGACGCAAGATGCGGTGTAGCGTCCGTATATATAGTTGAGGTGGTAACCGTCCCGGCAGAGAGTGTCGCCGAGGGTATGGCGTGCGTTCTGTATGGCGGTGCCGCAGGGTATGAGCAGCAGTGCGGGGTGTTGCTGCAAGACATAGCGTGTGCAGGCAAGAATGCTGTCGTTCATAACGGATTGGCTGCAGGCATAGCGCGGGAAAGCGGGGTGAGTGGCTGTTTGCGCGTAGGACCATGTCTGGAGCCAGCAGAGTTGTGCCTGCGGTTGGTAGAGGCGTACGCTGTCAATGAGTTGGCTGAGCCATGGCTCGTAACTGCTACGTATGCCGCTGTCGTGGCTGGCTTGTTGGAGCGAGATATAGTCCCACTGACGTAAGCGTAGTGCCTGCCGCAGGGTGTAGGGTTCGTGGATTGTGCGGACTCCGTTTTCTATGAGACGGAAACTGTAGGCGGCGGTGTCCCGGTCAAGAAAGCGGTGGTGTTGCTCCAATGAGCAGCCGCCATAGTAGAGATTGCCGATCAGGACAGGTTGCCCTGCGGATCGGCATATCGGCGCGAGTTCCTGCTCTACGGCGTCCCATGAAAAACTATTGCCTATACACAGGATATGCAATGTATCCCGGTCGGCGGCTTGTGCTGAGCAGCAGCCTAAAAGCAAAGCGGTTATAAACAGATATAATGCTTTTCTCATAGTATTCTATCGGTATTCTATCGTGAACAACCCGATAATCACCCATTGTATATTCAAATTATCGTTTGTATCTTTGCAAAAGATTTAGCATCAAAGTGTGGAACAAGACCGAAATCACC
>CAKUYO010000018.1 GCA_934716995.1 uncultured Bacteroidales bacterium
CCCTCGACTTGCATGTGTTAGGCCTGTCGCTAGCGTTCATCCTGAGCCAGGATCAAACTCTTCGTTGTAATATAAAATTCTAATCCTTAGTTCAGAACGCACCTATTATTTATTGTGTACTTGACGGGAACTTATTCTCAATGCACAATTCACAATGCATAATGCACAATGAATTATTTACATCTCTTTTCCCTGAGTAATACTTTCGTATTTTACTCTGTTTTTGTACTACACTAATTGCTTCAAAATTTCAAAGAACACAAGACTTGTTTCATCTTGAATTTCGTAGGCTCATTACATTGAGCGCGAAATCGACTGCAAAATTACTGCAAAAATCCGGACTGACCAAATTTTTAAGTAACTTTTTCAAATTTTCTTTGTAATAGGCTGATTTTCAGCGTTACTCAGAAACAAGTCTTTCAAGTGATTTTCTACAGAAAAGAGCAAAAAAATTAGAACCTCGAAAGAGACTCTGAATTTTATACACCTTGTCGGCGGAAAAGGGAAACACGCTTGTTTCTCAAAAGCGGGTGCAAAATTACTGCTTTTTTCCGAACTGACCAAATAATGCGAACGATTTTTTGCACTTTCTTTGTAACACGCTGATTATCAAGATATGTATTTTATAGCAGAATAACGTTAATTATCGTGTAATTAGGCGTTAATTTTTAGGGGACATATATTAAACCATATTATTTCTGCGAATATCCATCCAGAGCGGACTGAAACGTGCGGTCGCCTGCAGGCTCCCAACGCAGTGCGTTGCACGTTTCAGTCCGAGCGTTCATACCTAATTATACGCGCGTGAATGATGTGAGTTTGTATCCGTCGTAAGGGGCTTATAAACAAAGACTTAGTGCATACACACAACAAACACAAAAACATAACTCACTATAATACAAGCAAAAACCGCCTAATCACATACGAATCACATACGAATCACATACAAATAACATAGACCTGACAGCATATTGCAAAATGTTTCGAACGGGAATTTCGCGGGGCGGTTGTATATGTCAAAAATAATTAGTAATTTTGTCGGCGGGAAAATGCACAATGCACAATGCACAATGCACAATGCACAATTTGTAAATTTGTAAATTTTGTAAAATAGCCATGAAAGGAATTATTCTGGCGGGGGGAAGCGCAACAAGGTTGTACCCGCTGAGCAAAGCCATCAGCAAACAAATCATGCCGGTGTATGACAAGCCGATGATATACTACCCGCTATCCACTCTGATGCTGGCGGGGATACGGGAGGTACTGGTGATCTCCACACCGCGCGACCTGCCGATGTTCCGCGAACTATTAGGCGACGGCAACCGTATCGGTATGCGTTTGGAGTACAAGGTTCAGGAAGTGCCGAACGGACTTGCACAGGCGTTTGTATTAGGCAAAGCGTTTCTGAACGGCGAGGCAGGATGTCTGATACTGGGCGACAACATGTTCTACGGGCAGGGTTTCAGCGGAATGCTTCGCGAGGCGGCTGCGCTGGTGGACAACGGCAGAAAAGGGGCTTGCATCTTCGGTTACGAGGTACACGACCCGCGGGCTTACGGCGTAGTGGAGTTTGACGGGGAAGGCAAAGTGCTGAGCCTGGAGGAGAAACCCGCAGAGCCGAAAAGCAAGTATGCCGTACCGGGGTTATATTTTTACGATGCGACGGTGTGCGCGAAAGCCGCCGTATTGCAACCGAGCCAACGGGGCGAATATGAGATAACCGACCTGAACAAGATGTATCTGGCAGAAGGGACGCTGAAAGTGAAACTCTTCGGGCGCGGGTTCGCATGGCTCGACACGGGCAACTGCGACAGTCTGCTCGACGCGGGGAACTTCATCGCCACGATACAGAACCGGCAGGGGTTCTACGTGAGTTGCATAGAAGAGATAGCCTGGCGCAACGGATGGATCAGCAGGGAGGAGGTACACGCTCTCGGAAAAGAGATGAAGACCGCCTACGGGAGGTATTTAGAGGGGTTGTAACACCCCCAAGCCCCCTCCGAGGAGGGGGATGTGCAGTATCGAGTACAACGCGGACTGATTGGGAAACATTAATTATCGTGTAATTAGACGTTAATTATTTTTTCACAGAACATATAATTTAACGTAAGTTCGAAATAAAGGCTCCTATGCCGCAAGCGGCAAGAAATCCAAGTAAATCGTTGTTTTTGCAGCCATAAATTGCTATAAATCTTATTCGCCTACGGCGGCAAAATATATACAATTATGTTATGTCGAACTGACGTTAATCATCGTGTAATTAGACGTTATTTTTTATAGAACATATAATTAGCCACGAATTAACCATTAATTTTTGCAGGCTCAAACTTTTCTTTGTTCAAATATGACCAAAATTATTCAAATAATACCACAGAAAAACACGTACAGATATGAAACATTGTAAGAAATATTTAGTGATGGGGGCAGTTGCCCTGTGGGGATTGGTATGCAGCATAGGACTGCGTGCCGAGGAACACTATATAGTGAGCCATTACTCGATAGACAACGGTATGAGCCAGAACACCGTGATGGCCATACTGCAAGACAAACAGGGCTATATGTGGTTCGGCACATGGGACGGACTGAACCGCTTCGACGGGTATAACTTCCAGGTATTCAAAGCAATGGAAGACGGCGAAGAGGCGAAAGTGAACAACCGTGTGGACATCATCTATGAAGACGAAGAGGAGCAACTATGGTGGATGACCTACGACGGGCACTACTATATGCTCGACAAAAACCGCCGGAATATCACCCCGCGGGAGGCGGAAGATGTGCCGACGGGTATGCTGGAGCGGATGGCGCAGGACGACGAGACGATGAAAGTGGACAAGCACGGCATCATCTGGCGTGTGGACGACGAGAACGGTGTATTGCGCTACCGCTACAACACATGGAAGCGCTTTACTCCGAAATTGGACAGCCGTTATGCGGGACAGTTGCGCGAACACTTCTTCCTGCTGGAAGACTGCCAGGGGCGTGTGTGGGTCAATCCGACCGGCGGCGGCTGGTCGTATTACGACTACGAGAAAGACGAGTTGGTCAATCCGCTGACCGACCTGACAAACATGATACACACCGCCTACGTGGACAAAGACGGTCAGATGTGGGTTTCGACCTACGACAACGGAGTGGATTGTATCAATATGGAGCCGCAGCCCTACGAACTGACGGATATGCGCAAGTCGGCGAAAGAGAACGGCGAAGTGCGCACGTTTGCGCAACTGAAAACCGGCGAAGTACAGAGGATTGTAAAAGACAAACGGCGTATCTACTGCGCCATAGACAGCCGGTACGGGTTGCTCTACGGTACGAAAGGGTACGGGTTGCAGTACGCAGCCACGGGCAAGACGATACCGACCAACAGCGCGGACATCTACGACATAGAAGAAGGCAGCGACGGGACCTTGTATGTAGGTACCTACGGCGGGGGACTGAACATCCTGGAATACGACAGCAGTACGCACCGTTTCAAAGAGCCGAAAATAATAGGCAACGGGCTGAAGATACGCGACATAGCGATAGTGGACAACACGGCGTGGTGCGGTACGACAACGGGGCTGTTCAAGGTAAACCTGCAGAACATGGACAGCGAGATGATACCGAGTTATGACATCCGTGCCGTATATTACAGCCGGGACAAACTATGGCTCGGCACATTCGGCGGAGGACTGAACGTACTTGACCCGAAAGACCCGCAGAACGAGATACACCGCATGCAGACACTGCAGGATATTGTACTGAGCATTGTAGGGGACGGCAAGAACCTATGGTTTACGTCGGAAAGCGACATCACGCAGATGAATATAGAAACCGGCGAATGCTATTACTACGATGCCCTGGACGCCCAGAAGAACACCTATTTTACAGAAGCGCACGCATTGCGCACACGCACGGGGAGTATTCTTTTCGGCTACTCGAACGGCTATTGTACCTTTGACCCGGGCAAGATAACCCACACCCAATCGACCCCTCCGATGCGGATTGTGCGGTGCAGTTCGGAGGGACAGGCGTTGCCTTTCTCGGACACGGTGGTAGTGGAACACGATGCGAACCTGACGATCGAATATGCGGCATTGGAATATGTGAACGCCAAGAAGATAGCCTACTCGTATATGATGGAAGGGCTGTCGGACGAGTGGGTGTTTGCCTACGACCAACGGCGCGTAACCTACACGAACCTCAGCCACGGGAAGTATGTATTCCACGTGCGTTCGACCAACCGCGAGGGCGGCGAGGCGGACAACGAGACGACGCTGTGCGTGATAGTGAAAGCCCCGATGTGGGCCAGTTGGTGGGCAATATGCCTGTATGTGCTGCTGCTACTGGCATTGCTGGCACTGGTGGGGTATGTGTTGTACACCTACGAGACGCTGCGCCGCAAAGTGCAAGTGGAGCAGCAGGTTACGGACATCAAGTTGCGCTTCTTCACGAACATCAGCCACGAGTTGCGCACGCCGCTGACGCTGATCATCGGACCGGTGGAGAACATCCTGCAGACGGAGCGTATATCGAACAGCGTGCGCGGGCAGTTGGAGATTGTACAGAGCAACAGCCACCGAATGCTGCGTATGGTGAACCAGTTGCTGGATTTCCGCAAGATACAGAACAAGAAGATGCGCCTGAAAGTGCAGAAATCGCTGTTGAGCGACATCGTGGACGAGACGTGTGCGAACTTCAAGAAAGAGGCATACGACAAGCATATCAACCTGAACATAGAGAAGAAAGCCACCGACAGCACGGTTTGGGTGGACAGGAGCCGTGTGGATACGATACTGTTCAACCTGCTGAGCAACGCGTTCAAGTTCACGCCCGCAGGCAAGAGTATCACCGTAACGGTGGACGAGAAGCCGGGGTATGTGCTGCTGATTGTAAAAGACGAGGGGATCGGTATCCCGATGGAGAAACGCAGTGTGCTGTTCGAGCGGTTCTCGAGCAACAACGAACTGAGCGGACAGAACAACACGGGGACGGGTATCGGCATGAACCTCGTAAAAGAGTTGGTGGATTTGCACCACGGGTATATCGAGGTGGAGAGCGAAGTGGGCAAAGGCACGACCTTCACGGTGATGTTCCGCACGGGCAAGGAGCATTTCGGCAGCGAGGTGGATATGGTGGTGGACGACAAGAGCAGCACGCAGACCGCTTCGCTCCAACAAGAAACCCTCGAGAACAAGTTGGCACAGATAGACACCAAGGACAACAAACGTACCATCCTCGTGGTGGACGACAACGAGGATATGCGCTCGTTCCTCGGCAACATCCTCGGCGGCGACTACCGCGTGATCAAAGCCGCTGACGGCAAAGAGGCACTGGCAACGATAGAGAAGGATATGCCCGATGTGGTGATTACCGACCTGATGATGCCCAACATGGACGGACTGGAACTGACTGCCCATATCAAACGCTCGCAGGACCTGAGCCATATACCGGTGATACTGCTGACCGCCAAATCGGCGATAGAGAGCCGGTTGGAGGCAATGAAAGAGGGTGCGGACGACTATGTAACCAAGCCTTTCGAACCCGAATACCTGCGTGCCAGAGTAAAGAACCTCATCAGCCAGCGTGTGCAGTTGGAAGCCAACTACCGCAAACGGCTGATGCGCTTAGAGCCGCAAAAGAACGACGACGGCGTACAGGGCGACACGTTCCTGGCGAAGTTGCTGGACATCATGGACAAACAGATGGAGAACAACACGCTGACCGTGGACGAACTGGTGGAAGACATGGGCATGGGGCGCACGGTGTTCTTCAACAAACTGAAGAGCCTGACGGGGCTCAGTCCCGTGGAGTTTATCCGCGAAATGCGTATCAAACGTGCGGCGCAACTGCTGGAACAGAAGCAATACAACATCACCGAGGTAACGTATATGGTAGGTATGAACGACTCGCGCTATTTTGCGAAGTGCTTCAAGGCTACCTACGGAATGACACCTTCGGAATACCGCAAAGAGAGACTGAAAGATTTGGGCGAAGAGAAGTAGTGTCCTACGCACACGCTTACGCGGTGCGAGAGAAATAAAGGAAATAAAAGAAATTTTACTGTCCCTAAAGACCTTAAAGATCTTAAGGTCATTAAAGACTTTAAGAAACAGAATGAAAAAAATACACCTGATCATTGTTTTGGTATGCAGTTTGTTGGTGGGTTGCGGGGGCAAAGGTCCGCAGCGCCCGACCTACAAGAGCGGGCAACCGCCACAGGAAGACTCCGCCGCGCTGGCACTGATGGAGATGAACCAGCGCATGGCGAAAGAGGCAGACCAAGCCCTGTTGCGCTATGTGGAGGCACAGGACGAGCAGTACGCCCTGATGGCTATCAGCAATGCGTGGATGCGTATTGCCGAACACGGAGACAGCGACGGTCCCTCGCCCAAAGAGGACGAACTATGGCGTATGCACGTGCGCACCAAGGACTTGCAAGGGCGGCTGCTGCTGGACGAGGAGCGCGAATACCGTATCGGGCGCAACGAACTGCCTATCTGCGCGGAGATACACTGCAACGAGTGGCACCACGGCGACCATATCATCCTGCTTGCCCCGTGGTATTCCGCCTACGGCATGCACGGCAATGAGGATATCCCCCCCTATAGCAACGTAATCATAGACATCGAAATAAAATGAAAAAAATACTCTTTTTGTGCGCAAGTCTCGTCGTACTGATGACGGGTTGCAACTCGAACACCTACTCCGACAAACGCAAGGCGGAGGACAAACTGATAGCCAACTATATCTCGCGCAACGGGCTGAATATCATCACAGAACTGCCCGATGACGACTATGTATGGGGCGAGAAAGACTACTACAAAGTGGATGGATACGACAACCTCTATTTCCACCTCAACAAGCGCGGTGCCGCGCGGACGGTAGCCGACGGAGACACCATCGACAACCAGATACTGCGCAACGAGACCGTCGTGGTGCGCTACAAACGGTATGCGCTCACCGAGAACGCCGACACTACCAGTTATTGGAGTACACTCGACAACGCCTACCCGCTTGAGTTCAAGTACGGCAGCGACCTGACCAATGCCTGCACGGGTTGGCAGGAGGCGGTGCGGCTGATGAAATACCCCTACTCGGAATGTGTGCTCATCTGCCCGAGCAAGCAGGGATTCGATGCCGACAACTCAAGCGTTACACCATACGGGTATGTGCTGAATATCAAGGTCAAACGATAGAATATAGAATAATAGAAAGATAGAATAATATGAGTTTGGTTAAAAGTATTTCGGGCATACGCGGCACCATAGGCGGGCGCGTAGGCGACGGATTGGACCCGGTAGATATAGTCCGTTTTACGGCGGCTTATGCCACCCAGCGCCGTGCGGCACTCCCCGACAACCGTACGGTTGTGGTGGGACGCGATGCGCGTATCTCGGGGGAGATGGTCTATCAACTCGTCAGCGGCACGCTGATGGGTATGGGCTACGATGTAGTAAATATCGGGCTTGCCAGCACACCGACCACCGAGTTGGCAGTGATCGGCGAACACGCAGCAGGCGGCATCATCCTGACCGCCAGCCACAACCCCAAGCAATGGAACGCCCTCAAACTGCTCAACGAAAAGGGTGAGTTTCTCAACGATGCGGAAGGCAAAGGGGTGCTCGCTATCGCCGAAGCGGAGGACTTCACCTTTGCGGAGGTGGACCATCTCGGGCACGTAACCGCCAAAGACTACCTGCCCTACCATATCCAAAACGTTCTCGGGCTGAAATTGGTGGACAAAGCGGCTATCGAAGCGAAGAACTTCACCGTGGCAATCGATTGTGTCAATTCGGTCGGCGGCATTGCCATCCCCGCTGTTCTGCGTGCCTTGGGCGTGAAGAACATCATCGAACTCAACTGCACGCCCAACGGACAGTTCCCGCACAACCCCGAACCGCTGCCGCAGCACCTGACCGAGATCAGCGACCTGCTCCGCAGCGGCAAAGCCGATGTCGGTTTTGTGGTTGACCCCGACGTGGACCGGCTGGCGATTGTCTGCGAAAACGGCGATATGTTCGGCGAGGAATATACGCTCGTCAGCGTGGCGGACTATGTACTGAGCCACACGCCCGGCAACACGGTCAGTAATATGTCGTCCACCCGCGCACTGAGCGATGTAACCCGCGCACACGGCGGCAGTTACAGTGCCTCGGCGGTCGGCGAGGTGAACGTTACCACCGAGATGAAACGCACCCATGCCGTCATCGGCGGCGAAGGCAACGGCGGTGTCATCTACCCCGAGAGCCACTACGGACGCGATGCCCTCGTAGGTATTGCGCTGTTCCTCAGCAGTCTGGCACACAAAGGCTGCACCGTCAGCGAATTGCGCAAGACGTTCCCGAACTATTTCATCTCGAAAAACCGTATCGAACTGACACCGGACATCGATGTGGACAAGGTACTCGCGCACGCGAAAGAGGTGTTCCGCAACGAGCGGCTCAACGACAAAGACGGTGTCAAGATCGACTTTGCCGACGGCTGGGTACACCTCCGCAAGAGCAACACCGAACCGATTATCCGCGTCTATTCGGAGGCCGCCACTATGGACGAAGCCAACGCCTTGGCACAGAAAGTCATCAAGACCATACAAGGATAGTTTATTATTCCTTAACGTATTACCTTTATATAAAAGTCAGGTTTATGTCAGGAGGATACCCTGTGGACAGGCTGGTTTTGAGCGGGCAGAAATGCTCTTTTTATTAACATTATTTACAAGAACAATACTCCAATGGAAATAGTAGTAACCAACGACGACGGTTGGGGAACCAAAGGCATACGCACCTTGGTTGCCGAGATGGGCAAACTCGGTCATGTAACGGTGATTGCCCCCGACGGTCCGCGCAGCGGAAACGCCGCATGTATCAGTGTGGCGAAACCGATGTATCTCAACCGGTTGAAAGACGAATGTACCGATACCGTCGAGGTCTATACCACCAACGGCACCCCTGCCGACTGTATCAAGTTTGCCACCAATGTGCTGTTCAAAAACCGCAGGATTGACCTTGTGGCAAGCGGTATCAACCACGGCAACAACGGCTCTATCAACCTCATCTACTCGGGTACGATGGGTGCCTGCTTTGTAGCCACCGAGCATGGTATCCCCGCCATCGGTTTCTCGCTGGACGACCACGCCATGGACGCCGATTTCAGCCGGTTCCAGACCTATATTCCGGACATCACACGGATGCTGCTGGCAAAAGGCTTCAAGCCCAACGAGTGCTACAACGTGAATGCTCCGAAAGGCGACATAGCGGGTATCCGCTGGACACGCCAGTGCTACGGACACTGGGCGGACGAACTCGAATCGCACACCGACGGGCAGGGCAACACCTACTACACCCTCATCGGCGAATATATCAACCACGAACCCGGGGACGAGAGTACCGACATCTGGGCACTCGAACACGGTTTCATCAGTATTCAGCCCGTCAGCATCGACCTCACGGCGTATGGAACGCTTTGACAAATACCGGATCGGTATCGTGCTGGGGCTCATCATCCCCGCCGTATTCGGACTGACCTATATTGATGTGATGAATCTCTGGTACCCGCTCCGCACGCTCCAGTTCCAGGCGGGCGGTGTATTGAGCAAGTTGCTGTTGGTCAGCGTCTTTCCAAATCTGGCATTGATATTCGTTTTCTACACCACCGACACGTGGAAACTCAGCAAAGGGCTGCTAATCGGCTCTATGCCGTATATTCTGGCTGCCATAGCCGTTTCCCTATGAGATACTTCATCATTGCGGGCGAGGCATCGGGCGACCTGCATGCCTCCAACCTCATCAAGCAGATACATCGCCAAGACCCCGCCGCCGAGTTTGTCGGATTGGGCGGGGACAAGATGCGGGGTGCGGGGTGCGAACTCCGTCAGCACTACCGCGAGATGGCGTATATGGGTGTCTTTGCCGTACTGGCACACCTGCCCGCCATACGCCGCAATTTCCGTATTGCGCACGAGAGCCTGCTGGCGTTCCGCCCCGATGTGCTCATACTCGTGGACTATCCGAGTTTCAACCTCAAGATTGCCGCTTTCTGCCGCAAACACCTGCCTGCCACGAAGATCTACTACTATATCCCGCCCAAAGCGTGGGCGTGGAAGACATGGCGCGTGCATCGGATTGCCCGCCTGTGCGACGAGATACTCGGTATTTTTCCTTTCGAACCCGCTTTCTATGCCCGCTACGGCTACCAGTGCACCTATGTGGGCAACCCTACCAACGACACTATTCGCGAATGGTGCGGGGAGCAGCATATCATACCAAGCGAGCAACCACGCGAGGACATCATCGCGCTGCTACCGGGTTCGCGCCGCAGCGAGATAAGCCATTGCCTGCCCGCTATGCTGACCGCCGCCCGCCGTGTGGCGCAGCGGACGGGCAAGCCTTTCCGTATCGTAGTAGCCGCAGCACCCGGCATAGAAGACGCTTTCTATACCCCCTACCTGCAAGGCGAGACACTCACCCGCGACACCTATTCATTAGTATCACACGCCCGGGCGGCGGTGGTCAATTCGGGTACCGCCACACTCGAAACCGCCCTGCTCCGCTGCCCGCAAACAGCCGTCTATTACATTGCCTGCAGCCGCTGGCTCGAGTGGCTGCTCCGCCCGATTGTCTTCCGTATTCCGCATTTTACCCTTGTTAATATCCTAATGGATAATGCACAATGCACAATGCACAATGTACAATGTACAGGCAAAGAGCGGCAACAGGTCATCGAAGAACTGATTGCCTCCCGTTTCACGGAAAAGAACGTGGAAACCGAACTCTACCGCCTCCTGACAGACACCGCCTATCGCGCCGAGATGCTCCGCGGCTACACCCAAGTCCAAACCATCCTCGGCACCGCTCCCGCCGCCCAAACCGCCGCAACCCTCATTACTTGCCGCTAATCAGCGATTTCTCATAGAAACCACAACATAAACCGCTGTTTTTTACAACAAGCCAGGCTGCCTAACCCTTCGGTCAAGCAGCCGGTTTTGTTTGCGTATGCGGACGGTTAGCGGTTGGCGTACATCGATTCGTAGTATTTCTCGTACTCGCCGGAGGTGATGTTGTCCATCCAATCCTGATGGTCGAGGTACCAGCGGACGGTCTTCTCTATACCCTCCTCGAACTGCAACGAGGGTTCCCAGCCGAGTTCGCGCTGCAACTTGCGCGAATCGATGGCATAACGCAGGTCGTGTCCGGCGCGGTCGGTTACGTAGGTGATCAGATCCATATCCTCGCCCTCTTTGCGCCCGAGCAGGCGATCAACAGTATTAATCAGCACACGCACAATATCAATGTTTTTCCACTCGTTGAAACCGCCGATGTTGTAGGTATCGGCTATCTTGCCCTTGTGAAAAATCAGGTCAATCGCCCGTGCGTGGTCTTCCACATAGAGCCAGTCGCGCACGTTCTCCCCTTTTCCATAGACAGGCAGCGGTTTGCGGTGGCGTATATTGTTGATAAAGAGCGGAATGAGTTTTTCGGGGAACTGGTACGGACCATAGTTGTTCGAGCAGTTGGTTACAATAGTCGGCATACCATACGTGTCGTGGAACGCCCGCACAAAGTGGTCGGACGACGCTTTTGACGCCGAATAAGGGCTGTGCGGGTTGTACTTGGTGGTCTCCGTGAAAAACTCCTCGCCGTACGCGAAGTGGTGCGTAGCAGAGGAAGCAACCGTGGAGAACGGCGAGGGCAGCCCCTCGGGGCGGGTCAGTTCGAGTGCCCCATAGACCTCGTCGGTCGAGATATGGTAGAAGCGTTTGCCCTCGTATTTCTCGGGCAGCGACTCCCAATAGAGTTTCGCCGCCTGCAGCATAGACAGCGTACCAAGTACGTTGGTCCTGGCAAACGTGAACGGGTCTTTGATCGAGCGATCGACATGGCTCTCGGCGGCAAGGTGAATCACACCCGTAACGTGTTCCTCCTGCATAAGGGCATAGATCGTGTCAAAATCGCAGATGTCGGCTTTCACAAAACGGTAATTCGGCTTGTCTTCGATGTCTTTCAGGTTTGCCAAGTTGCCCGCATAGGTGAGTTTGTCCACATTGATAATGCGGTAGTCGGGGTACTTGTTCACAAACAATCGTACTACGTGGCTGCCAATGAACCCGGCACCACCCGTGATGATAATGGATTTCATACTGTTTATTTCCAATAAATAGAGTTAATCTTTGTCTCAAAAAAGTTGGTTTCCGCGCTCTGCCCGTTCCCTACTCCGCCCGTCAATAAGCGGTATTTCGGATAGTTGCTCCACGAAGCGGGCTTGTCCCCGATATGCGTATCCTCCCCCGTGTCGTTGTCCACGTAGGGGCGGATCATATTCTGCCATTGGCGGATACGCGCCTGACTGCCCGCCGTGCCGAACAGGTCGTCCGACGCTGCCAGTTCGCGGATATAGGCTTTGTACCGGTTTTGGAATGTCGTAATTGACATCACCTTGCGCATTAATATACGGTCTCCTTCAAGGCTGCCCCAATGCACCATATCCTGCGTGCCGGGGTTTATGCTATTGCTCGTGCCGAGGGTGTTGTCGTAGTCAAAGGGAATGAAATAGAAACGGTGGTTCGCATCGAAATAGAAGAAGTAGTTGTTCTGGTTGATCCAGTAGTCGTCCCACATCCCTACCATCACATTCACGGCATACGCCCTGAGGAACAGATCCACATCCATGTGCTGCTCAAGCCACGCTTTCAGTTCATCGCTGCCCGACTTGAGCGGGGTCATACCGCTGATAAAATCCGCCAGTTCCTGCTGTGCGGCAGCGAGTCCGGTCTTGTTGGTCTTCAGGTCATATACGGGGTTCACCTGCCCGTAGTCGTCCGACAGCCCCATACGCGACTTGTCGGCATTGCTCAGGTCGGCGCCATACGAGGCTTTCCACATATTGCCCGTTTTGTCGGGTATATGTCCCTCTTTCAGCCGTGCATCGAGCCAGCCTTTGCGCGGGTTCTCTATCATGGCATACACACCCATATAAACAGGCTTGGTGTCGCCCTTGATATAGATCGACAGACGGCAGTAGGACGCATAGGGTGCACTCCATACACCGAAACGGTGGAAAAGGTCGTAGGAATAAATTTCCCGACAATAGGTGGGGTCTTCGTGAAACCATTTGAGTATCAACCGGTCGCACCCGAAGAAGCGTCCGACAGTGCCATATTCGGTAAATTTGATACCGAAATGCGCATGGTGCCATTGTGCGCCGTTGCGGTGGGTCTCGCCTTTGCTGCCCTCGGGGCGTACCCGCGAGGTGTTGCCGCGCGGACGCAAACCCACGCTGTCCCGACGGAACTCGTCCGTCCCTTTGCGGAAAGCAAAAGCGGCAGGCACATAGAGCCCGTTGTTCTCCCATTTGTCAAAGTTGCCCAGATAGGTGTTCCAGTCCTTTTCGGTGAGCGTGAGCGTTATCTCGGGTACGGCATCCAAATCGAACAGATAGGCATAGTTGCGCTTCGACGGGTCTATTGCCGCAGGGTCATCCGGCAGCACAGGGTCATCCGACGGATTGGGCGAAACACTATCCGTCGGATGGGTTGTGTCCGGTTTTTCAACAGGATTGAACGTATTGCAAGCCGCCAGCAAGCCTATTGCCAACCCGCATAATATGTGTATATATTTTTTCATGCTATCACAAACCGTATCTGTTTGAAGTGGTACGCCTTTGCCTCTCCGTTCTCCTTGCGCAGCACCAACTCGCCCTGCGGGGTGATGCCCTGTATCTCTGCGAGAAAAGCCCCGTCGGCGTTTTGCGCAATGGCGGTCGGCGCAAGACTCACTTCCCGCTCTATATACGGGTGCAGCCCTATGCGGCGGTATAGGCGGGACAGATACGCCTCCTGCAGTTTCTCCGCGGGCATATCCAACCAGTGTGGCAACGCAGTGAGATACTCGTCCAACAGGGCTGCCGCATCATATTCCCTGCCCGTAATCTGCCCCATCGAAACGGGGTTCGGCGCAGGGGAGCGGAAGACCTGCTGGTTCACATTCAGCCCTATCCCCACGATCGAATATGCCACACGGCTACCGACCAGCGTGTTCTCCACCAATATACCCGCCAGTTTCTTGTCGCCGAAATAGATGTCATTGGGCCATTTGATGGTCAAAGAGTCGTCCTCCGGCAGGTAATGCGCCAGCACCTCGGTCATCGCCACCGATACCGCCATCGTCAGCCGGAACTGCTCCGCCGCCTGCACCTCGCAGCGCAGCAGCGTGGAGAAAAGCAGGTTCTTTCCGTCCTCGCTTTCCCAGCCGTTGCCCGCCTGCCCGCGCCCTGCCGACTGATAGTCCGTCCGTATGGTATAGAGATGGGGCAGGTCGTCCGAGTACTGCTCCCGCAGGAGCGTGGAGGTGCTATAGGTTTGCCTGATATACATCGAGCAGATATTTTTCGATTACGGTCTGTATGTTGCGTGCCTTGCCCGGCGCACTGTTGATCAGGATAGCGAACACCCACTTGTCCCCGCCGGGCATATCGATATAGCCCGCAAAATTCTTCGTCCCCGAGATAGTACCGCTCTTGGCATGGATACGCCCCTCCAACACCGTTCCGCGGCAGAGACTCTTGAGCGTCCCCGTCTGCCCGCTTACGGGCAGCGATTGCAGCCATATATCGGCATTCTTGCTCTGCGCCATATAGCGCAGCAGTTGCACAAACGTGGCGGCACTGACGGCGTCCTGCGGTGCCAGCCCGCAACCGTCCTTGATCAGCGCATTGCTCACGTCCACGCCCCGCCTGCGCCAGAACTCACGGATATAGTCGCACGAGTTGTGTATCGTACCCGGCGTAGCGTACTGCAAACCGAGATAGCGGAATATCGCCTCGGCGTAGAGGTTGTTGCTGTGGATATTGGTCTCCGCTATCAACTCGCCCAGCGGTGCCGACTTATGCTCATATATCACATTCCGCGGCGGCAGCAACGGGTTGTAGTCCGCCATATAGTGGGCAGGCATCTTCACCGCTATCCCCGCCTGCAGGAGTTGCTGCTGCAGGTGCTGTGCCAGCAGCAGTCCGGGGTTCGGAATGTCGCCTTTGACGCCGAACACGCCCAGGTTGCTCGGGATACAGCCCGTCAGATACCGCTCGTTGCTGAACGGCAGTCCGCTCACAAACGCCCCGTCGTAGGTAACCTGCGTGCAACGTATATGGTTGATAAACTGCAGGTTCGGATAGACGGGTTCGGTGCGTGTAACCTCCGCTATCGTTCCTACCGCCCCGCTTTTGAGTACGATATTCATCGTGTTCGCCATATAGTTGATACCGAATATACCGGGAGCGTAGTAGTTGCCTGCATCTTCGCAGAGCCATGCGGGGTTGGTCGCCTCGCCGTCGAACGCACTCATATCGGCGATGACTCCGCCTTCTATGCGCCGTATGCCAGCCGCCTGTATCGCCCGCACCCAGCGGGGCAGGAACGACTGCCGTTTGTCGCCAAGAGAGGGGTCTCCCTCGCCGCGGATATAGAGGTCGCCGTACAAAACTCCGTTCTCTATCCTGCCTGTATATTCGAGGGTGGTCGTGAAACGGAAATCCGCACCGAGGGTCTCGAGAGCCGCACCCGTAGTCAGCAGTTTCATCACCGATGCGGGTGGCACCACATGGTCGGAGCGGTACTCGTCTATCACCGCCCCGGTGGTCATATTCTCCACCAGCACGCTCATATTCGCCTTGCCCGTAATCGGGTGCTCCGTCAGCAGCGAAACGGATAATAATATGGAAATCAGTCCGAACATTATATACAACCGAACATTATATACAAAATACGCGCAAAGTTACGCAAAATATATGAGATACGCAACCCCGCCCTGCTTTTCACCCCGCAGAGAGGCAGCCGAAACAGAGACACCAAGGAAAAGAACGCCTCCTTTCCCGTTGCCGTCTCGTTGCCGTCTCGTTGCCGTCTCGTTGCCGTCTCGTTGCCGTAATTGATACTTGTAATATACAAGGCGTACAAACCCATTATACAGAAAATATACAGTTTATGCAAAGCCTATACCTCCGTATAGCGATTACGTAGAAAAGACGTAGAAAGGACGTAGAAAGAAAACGTTTTTACTATGCTTTTAAGCCGCCTTTGTATGCACTATATTCACTTTTTATGCAGTTTCCGTATATACAAAATGACAAGCAACCATAAAAATTAGCATTTATCTGTTGTTTAGTAGTTGTTGTCAGTTGTTGACCGACAAAGTTTCTTTCTCTCGTTATACCGAACTCACGCTAAGTATCTATTCTCAGACGACTACACCAATTTTGATTAACCTGTTATTTATAAAAAACCTCCTGCCCGATTGGGAGCAGGAGGTTTTCGTTTGGATATACACTAAATAACGTGCATTATATCGAATCAGAGTTTTGCGCCTTGGGCGTTGTAGAGGACACCGTCTTTCTCAATTACGAGAACGCCGTTGATGATGCGTTTTTGTGCCTTAGGAGCCACAACGGCGGCATCTATAGCTGTCGGTTTCTCATTGCTCGAACCTACGGTGTAGTTGAAATGAGCCGAAGCCGTTGCACCGTTTTTATAAGCCATATAGAAATACATCTCCAATACGTCTCCATCGGTATAAGTTGCGGTTGTAGTGAATTCGCCATTGGTGAAATTGCCGGCAAAAGCACCTGCGATAAATAGTTGCGGAACCATACCTTCCACAGCGGCAGCCTCATCGTTCAAATTCATCTTGATAGTGAGAGTCTTGTCTGCATTGCGGGTAATCTCGTAAGTAATGGCATATTTGACATCCTTACCATCCAACGTACCGCTGATAGCCTCCTGACTATACCATGTAGCAGGAGTAAGAGGTTCGTCTTTAACCTCTTCTGCGCTAACGACTGCAATTTGGATTGTCGTATTGTAGCAAGTTACAAAACCTATAATGTTGTAGTCCTTTGCCTCAAAAGCATAGTCAATCTTGAAAGTGTTGTAGAGAGTAATATCCTCTTCACCTAACTTGGCAACAAGAGTTCTTTGAGCAACTGATTGCTTATCGGCATCAGTGAACTCAAATGCCTCTGCCACAGTAACATTCTCTATGCGCACATACTTGTTGATGTCCGCCATAGTGGGTACGGTGGTCTGCAACTCGGGGGCAGGAACGGTACCTTCGGTAATGGTCAAGTCTGCCAATGCAACAGAGGGTTTTACCTCCGGAAGATTGTTGTAAATATCCATAGTACCTTGGAGACCTTCAACCTCTTGACCTGCTCTCAAACCAAAATCATGAGCATAAATCAAGGCATAACCGGTAGCGTCTTTTACGTAGATATTGCCACCATTCACATAAACAACGGTAACTTTGTTGAGAGCCACGAATGCACTTTGCTTAGCAGCATTTACCTCTGCACACGTCATCAGTTCGTGCTTGGTATAGGTCTTTTCTGCCACCTCGCTGGCTTTGCTTGTGGTTGCATTGTAGGCAATAGCCTTTACGGTGGTGGTAGCAGAGAGAGCAAACGGCTCAGCATATTTGGTAGAAGCCGTAGTGGGCTCTGTGCCATCCAATGTGTAGTAAATATCCAAGCCTTCACCTGCTGCCAAAGTAACCGTGGTAGAACCTACGAAATCGCCATCAGCAGGGGTGAAAGTAGGTTTGTCAATGGCATTGGGGTCTTCTGATTCATACGTAAACACCACTTTGGTAATTTGCATATTATGTTTGCTTGTGACTTTAATAGTGTATGTATTGTCTGCGGCTTGCTGTGCAGCGGGGATGTCAAAGGTGTATGTTTCTTTTGCTCCTTGTTGGGCATTACCAATCTGAGTGGATTTTGCAGACAAAGTCCATTGTACAGAAACAGATGCTCCAGAATTACCGGTTATAGTAATAGATGTGACTTTCTTGTCTAATGAATTGAAAGTTAGTGTAGCATTCGTCTTACCGAACATAAGGTATGCACTCCCCTGATAACTATTGAACTTGTGTCCCTCAGAACTTTCTCCAAACGAAATGGAATAACCATCTGCATTTGTGTAGGTTGCAGCCGTTTTATTGGCTGAGGTCGGTAGGTTCCAATCGTTTTTTGTGAAGTCATAAGTGACTTCTGCCGCGAATGACAATGTGCATACCATCAGTGCAGCAAATAAAATGGATAATTTTTTCATAATGAAATGAATTTAATAGTTAGTATAAAGATTATTTTGTGGTTCGTGTTTTGTAGAACGTTAATTATCGTGTAATTAGACGTTAATTGTTTTTTTAGAAACATATAATGCGCCATTAATTAACCATTTAATGCTCCTTCTCCATTAAAGCCCATTAAAAAGGCATTGTCCGGTTACATTCTCCGCTAATTGCCGTTAATTTATCGTTAATGCGGGGTTCGTTTTAAGAACGTTAATTGTTTATGGCTGCGGTGTCCGAGAGTTGTGGCGGTTCGTCGGTAGGCGGCAGATAGTCTGCGGCTTTGACGGACGATATAACCGAATGTCCCGTCTGCGCTTCAATGCGCCGGCGCGCTTCGCCTGCTATCTGCCCGCCACGGTGGGCGATATTGGCACTTGCCACATATCCTTGCGGGTTCTCGGTGCGGGAAATTTCCGCCGTAGTTGCCTCTGCCAACATATTGAGTGCCAACTCCATAGTAGTCATATTATCCCGCAGGTTCTCTTTCTTCAGCCCCTTATAATCCTTGTATTGGCGAGTGGTCTTACCACTCCACGCCTTGGTGATAATATCCGTAAGCGAGGCATACTGTTGCCCCTCTTTTACGCCGGCGCGTTGCCATTCGTCGGTCAGTTCTTTGCGGGCACGTATGGTTTGTACACGCTGGTTAATCCAACGGTCGGAGTAGCCCAAACGGTGATAGTCAGCCATAGCCTGTTGGATAGAACGCTCGGGGTCCTGCATCTGGTCGAGCCGCTCTGCCGCCACCTGCGCCATCCATTGTTTGAACGGCTCTGCCTTGGGGGACGGGACGGATTGTATCAAGCGGAAGAGTTGTTCGGTATCAGCCACATCGGTCATACGCATCTTGCCGTCAGCGGCTTGCATTTTGAAAGCGTTACAATTTGTAACGGTTTCATTTCCCTCTGCCGTAAGGCGTTTTTTTAGTACGCGCCAATACACTTGCGGATTGGCACTATCTGTCAGCACTTGGATGACATCCACAATGGAGAAATACCATTTCTCCTGCTCTGTGTCCCATACGGTGCGGACTTTGCGGTCTTCAAAGAGTTGTATTTGCTGTTCGTGGCTCATAACATCTTTTATCGTTTGCAAAATTACGACTAATATCTGACACTTGCAAATAAAACATAAAAATTCACAGAAAAATAACATTACAAAAAAGCAGCAGCCGGATACGGCTGCTGCGGAGACATATCTTTTTTTACCTTATTTCTCGGCGGGGGAGTCGGCTTCGGTGGACCAGTAGGGGTTCTGGTAGAGCGGCGAAGTCGATTTGGTGGCACCGTCGGCGGAGGTCAGGAGGAACTCCTTGACGTTGATTGGCGAGAGGTAGTATGCCATGTGCCATGTCAGTCCGTCATAGCCCTCCTGTTTGGCATTGCGGCGGTAGGGTTTGTAGTATTCGCCGTCCGACTGAGGCGATACGTTGGCATTGACGGTGCCATCGGCTTTGAGTTCGACCCCTGCATCGGCATAGATCTGCTTCATACCGTTGCTCCAGATATGGATACCCTCGGGCTGATAGGGCGTGACGGTAAGTTGGTCAAGCGCACGCCAGCGTATCAGGTCCATCCAGCGCATACCCTCGGCGAGGAACTCGGAACGGCGCTCACGGCGGATATTGTAGCGGGTAGCGTCGATGACCTGCCCTGCGGTGTAAGCACCGAAATCGTTCCTGGCTTCCTGCGTCATGTCGGTGGCGGCGATGGTCTTGGTGAAGTCCTCGTCCACGCCTGCACGGCGGCGGAGCGCACGCCAGTAGCCCTCGGCTTTGCTGTCCAGCGAACCGTTGGCTTCGTAGCAAGCCTCGATATAGTTGAGCAGGGCTTCGGCACTGCGGAACGTGATACAACCGGTGGTGGAACCTGCCTGTTTGCACTGTTTCTGGTAAGTGGAGTTGCCTTTGCGGAGCGAGTAGCCCGTGGCGTAGGTCTCCACTACGCCCGTGAACTGCGGCAGGGGTTCGATCTCAACGGCATTGTTGGCTTCGGTAGTGGAATAGACATAGTTGCGCTGTCCGGGTTCCTTGAGGAAGCAGGAGAGACGCGTATCACGGTCGGCACGGACGGCGGCAAACGACTCGTCGCCCTGATAGAGCGGGCTGGCATAGATGGGCAGACCGTCTTTCATCAGATAATTATCCACCAGACCGCGGGTCAGCCCCGTACCGGCATTGCCGCGGTGCGCGAAATAAACCACGCTGTGCGCTACGAGGTTGGCGGCATACGGACACCAGAGGATAACCTCGGCATTATCGTACAGGTCTTCGGTACCAAACATATCCATATAGGGGTTGGCAGGGTCGGTCTCGGTCTGCTGGACGGTACCCGTGTTGTCGGTGAGGACAGCGGCATCGGCTACCTGCTCTGCAGCCGCCATAGCCTGACGGAAGAACCACTCCGCCTCGGCGTTGATGTCGCCGCGGGGGAAAGCATAGCCTTGGTTGTAGTCTTTCTGCAGACCTACCCATTCGCTGTTACCCGGCACAAAGGGCGTGCCGGCAAAGTTCTTTAGGAAAGAACCCTCGTAGAGCGCCACACGCGACTTGAGCAACAGGGCGGCATCGCGTGAAATACGGCTGTTGGACATCTTGGCGGTCATCAGCGAGGCGGCACGGTCGAGGTCCTGCATGATAAAACGCGCTACGGAATCGGACGGCATACGGTGGCTGGCTTCTACAAGTGCCTCCTTGGTATCCTGGAGCGGCTCGGTAACGATCGGGAAATCGCCGAAAGCCTGCAGTTTGTCGAAATAACCGTACGCGCGGAGGAAATACATCTCGCCGATATAATGGTCGATATTCTCTTTCACACCGCTGATTTCGCCCGCATTGTAGCGGTCGAGCACCTGCGAGAAGAACCAGTTGCACTTGTAGATATTGCTGAAGTCGTAGCCCCCGCCCGTCTGCGGCACAAGCCACAAACCGAGGAACTTGTCGCCCGGTCCGTCGGCACTGATCTGGTTGTCGGAAGTGGCGTCGGCAGCGAAACGCCCGTAGTCCCAGCCTGTGGTGCTGGACCAGCCGCCATGCCCGGGGAGGAAATCGGTGTAACGCCCGTCCACAAAAGAGAGGACAGCCGCTTCGGTGTTGAAATACTGTTCGGGAGTGATGGACGAGAGCGGTTCCTTGGTAAGCCAGTCATTGCACCCCGACAAACACAAGATATTGATGCTCAGTATAATGCTGTAAACTAAAGTTTTCGTTTTCATTGTAGGTTCTATTTAGAAAGTGATACTCAGACCGCAGGAGAGTTGCATGGAGAGGGGGTAGGCATTACCGTTGTTGAGGGTACGCCAGTCTTTCTCGAGGTTGTAGTTACCGCCGTCGAGGGTCTCGGGGTCGAACATCTTGACAAGCGAGGTGCCCGTCCAGATATTCTCTGCCGAGAAATAGAGGCGGAGTTTCTCGATATGGGCTTTGCTCATCCATTTGTCGGGGAAAGTATAACCAATCTGCAGATTCTTGAGACGGATATACGCCGCATTCTGGAGATAGCGCGACTGCGGCTGGTGGTTACGACCGTACTTGCCGCCGCGGTCGAACGAAGGACGGGGATAGTAGGCATCGGTGTTCGCCTCCATAATACCGCGCTGCACAAGGAGCGAGTTCTCATCACGCCAGAAATCAAGGTGCTGGGTCAGGGCTGCCGACCAGGTATCGTCGGTGTTGGCACCCCAGAAATAGGACGACCCCTGCCAGTAGTCGCGCTTCATCACGCCCTGGAAGAATATACGCAGATCCACACCGTACCATGCGGCGTTGAGGTCGATACCGAACTGATAACGCGGGGTGTTGTTGCCCAGTATCTTGAGGTCGCCGTGGTTCTGCATTGTGCGCTCGCCGGCGGAGATACGCCCGTCGCCGTCGAGGTCGGCATACATAATATCACCGGCACCCCACCCCGAACCGAGAGCGGATTGTCCCTGACGCGCCTCGGAGGGGAAATAGCCGTTATGGTTGAAATAGTTCTCGTCCAATTGGTCGAGATGGGCATTCATTTGCTCCTGCGACTGGGCGATACCTACCGTCTCATACCCCCATATATTACCGAGTTTCTCTCCCGCAAGGTATTGGTCGATAGAGCCCGTAGTGTTGCTCGGGTAGCGGGTAACCATCGTCTGCGCGTCGGAGAGCAGGAACTTGGCACTGTAGGTGAAGCCGTTGCGCAGACGATCCTGCCAAGCAATCTCGAACTCCCAGCCGTAGGTCTTGAGGTCGGTGTTGTTGGTCTTGGGCGGAGTATAGCCGAGGATAGACGGCAGTTCGACCGAAGCCCCCATCATATCGATGGTGTAGCGGGTGTAGTAGTCGAACGAACCCGTGAGGCGGTTGTCGAGAAGCGCCCAATCGAGACCGACGTTCCAGTTGCGCACTTTCTCCCACGTCAGTTCGGTGGTGATAGCGGTGGGGACACCTATTGTGGTGGTCTTCTGTCCGTTCTGGAGCCATGCACCGCCGTTGACGGTGGGCGAGAAAGTCAGGTAGGTCGGATACCAGCCGTCGGTGTTCTGGTTGCCGAGTTCGCCGTACGAACCACGTATTTTGAGGGTGCTGACGGTATGCTCGTAGGGTTCCATAAAGGCTTCCTTGGCGATGTTCCAACCGAGTGAAACGGACGGATAGAGGTTCCAGCGCAGTTTGCCGCGGTAGCGGGACGTACCGTCGTAGCGGAGGTTCGCTTCGAGGAGATAACGCCCGAGGTAGTCATAGTTGAAACGCCCGAAGAAACCCGCCGTACTCCACGAGTTGCGGCTGCCGTAGGGAGAGAGTTCTTTCTTCTCCCATTGCTGGGTGCCCGAGTTCCAGACAAGCCCCGTGGTCAGATCGATCTCCGGATGGTCGGGCGAGATAAGCCCGTAGGCGGTAACACCGTACTGCTTCTGCCAGAGGTTCTCCGCCTGCGCACCGAGCATAAAGCCGAAGTTGTGCGAGTCGTCCACCGAGAAATTGTAGGTGGTGCGGAGATTGGCGAGGATATAGTCTTCGCGGTAACGCTGCTCCGAGACGGAGGTGGTGGCGATGTCCTTGCCGACAGGCTGCCCGTAGATGTCGCAGTTGTAGGTGGCGAGGGAGTAGGACTTGGTGTCCTGCGAGCGCAGACGGTAGTTGAAATCGCCGATGATGAGCCAGTTCTTGACCGGCTCAAAAGTGAGCGAGAGTTGCTGATAGAGGTTGTCGGTTATCTTGTCGTACTGACCGCCCTGCAGGAAATCACGCCCGGGCCATACATCGGAATAGAGATTGCCGTTGTTGTCATAGAGCGGGAGGTTAGGCCAGTTCTGTCGGGCGAGGTTCTCGTAGAGACCGTCGTTCATAGCCGACGGCTTGGTGTAGTCCTCGCGGATAAAACGCGCACTGTAACCGATCTTGAGCCAGTCGGTGAGGTTGGCATTGAGTTTGCCCGTACCGCTGAAACGCTGCAGGTTCTCTTCGCCGAGGTTAAGCAGACCCTCCTGCTTCATATAGTTGAGCGATACATAGTAGTTCACTTTCTCGCTGCCGCCGTTGGCAGAGAGGTTGTGCTCCTGCGAGAAATTGTAGTCTTTGAAGAACACATCGTACCAGTCGGTGTTGGCATTGGCGGTATAGAAGGGGTTCTGCCACTGCGTGCCACTCTCGGGGAGGGGCAGGACGGTGGTAATTTTGCCCTGCTGATAGTCCTGGATACGCTGGATGGTCTCGTCGGTGAACTCGATGGCGTTCATATCGTTGGCAGTGTTACGCGCCGCCTCGTTGTAGTACTGGGCAAAGGTGTAGGAGTCCATCTGGTGCATCTTGACGATAGGCGTACCCCAACGGAAGTTGTTGTTGTAGTTGATCTGCGTCTTGCCCGCCTTACCGTTTTTGGTGGTAACGAGGATGACACCGAAGGGCGCACGCGAACCATAGATAGAGGAAGCCGCTGCATCCTTCAAAACGGAGATGTTCTCTATATCCTGCGGGTTGATCGAGTTGAGGTCACCCTCCATACCGTCGATCAGCACCAGCGGGCTGCCGCTCGACCCCTCGCCGATAGTGGCTGTACCACGGATATTGATCTTGGCGGTTTTCTCCATACTACCCGTGTTGTTGGTGATCTGCAGACCGGGGATGACACCCTGCAACGCCTGTGCGGCATTCACCACGGGGCGGGACTCGATAGCCTCTGCCGAAGCGACGCCCACAGCACCTGTCAGGTTCACTTTCTTCTGCGTACCATAGCCGACCACCACGACCTCGTCGAGGTTCTGCGTGTCCTCTTTGAGGGTTACTTTGACGGTCGTCTTGCCTTGCAAGGGGATTTCCTGCGAGGTATAGCCGAGGTAACTAACCACGAGTGTGGCGTTCTTGGCGGCATCGATGGTGAAGTTACCGTCGAAATCGGTGATCGTGCCCGTGGTAGTACCTTTGACCTGCACTGCCGCACCGATAATCGGTTCGCCTTGCGGGTCAATGACCGTACCGTTCACCTGCGCGAACATCACTACGGACGCGCATAAGCATAGGATTGTTGTAAAAAGATGCTTCATATTTCCCAAAACGTTAATTATCGTGTAATTAACCGTTAATTATTTTTATAGAACATATAATTAACCACGAATTAACCATTAATTATTTTGCTCAATTTGTTATAGGATAGATATGTTAAAAAGGCTATCCACCCGTCATCCTCCTGACATCCACCTGACTTTTCATTATGCATTGTGCATTACTCACAGCGGTTGTCCTGCCACTCGAGGTAGGGGGTGCCGGTTGCGTCGAAACGTATCGGCAGCCAGATATAAGTGCTATGGGTGTGCTGCTCGGGTTTCCAGCGGTCTGCCATAAAGATAAACCGCTCGCCGCCCTTTTTGTCCGCCACAGACAGGATAAAAGTACTCTGGCTGTGGTAGGTCAGTTCGGCATCCGCACCGCGGCACGGGTTGCCCAGCATTGTCCACTCGCCCATAACGGAGTCTGCCACCAACAATCGTGCCGCATTGGGTGCCCAGCCCGTGCAACCCGAGGTAATCATATAGTACTTCCCGTTGTGGCGGAACAGCGCGGGGGCTTCGTTGTGTCCGGCGGGAGCCACACGGATATAGCGACCCGTATAGCCGGTATAGTCGTCGGTCAGGCAGGCGATCTGCAGGGTCAGGTTCTCTTCCGAGGAATAGATATGGTAGGCGCGTCCGTCGGTATCGACATAGAGCGTCATATCGCGCGACATCTGTCCCGAGCGGAGGTCGCGATAGGTAAACATTCCGTCTTTTACCGCTGCCACCCACTGCTCCGACCATGGTTGCAGGTCGGATGCAGTGCGCAGCCACTCCTCCGAATCAAGAATAAGGTTCAGGTTTTCAGGCAATAGGTTGGCGTTCGGCCGGAGTGAACGGATAAAAGTATAGGGTCCTGCGGGAGTGTCGCTCACAGCGATGCCCGTGCGGGCGGCAGCATAGCCCTGCCCGCGCAGTTCGAGATGGAAAAACATAACAAACTTGCCGGTCTTGGCATTGTAGATCACCTTCGGGCGCTCCAGGATACAGCCCGAGACGATGTCGGACTGCGGGTCGTCGGAGACGGCGAGGGCGATACCCTCGTTGTGCCACGTATGGAGGTCACGCGAGGAATAGCAACTTACGCCTTGCAGGGCAAGGCTGTTGGAGTCGTTTTTGGCTTCGCCGAACCAGTAATACGTGTCGTCGTAGGTAAGAATACCTCCGCCGTGCGCATTGATAATCTCACCGGCATCGTCGTACCATAGTTCACCGTTGCGCACAGGGGTCTTCTCCTCCGTGCAGGCGGTCAGGGCGGCTATGATTACCGCCGAAAACAGGACTTTGAATGTTACAGTTAATTTATTCATAGCGTGTTTGTAGGGTCTTTAAGGACATTAAGGTCGTTAAAGTCCTTCAGGTCGTTAATAATCTTTAGCGGGTCTGTCGTTAAAAAATGAAATCAAAAAACAACACAACCGGATTTGTACCTTGCGGCAGACTTATACCACTAACTAATTACTAATCAACTAAATTTTGTACTAACCAATCAATTACTTTTTCTCTTTGATACCCGGAGGCAAACCAACGCCTCCGAGCAAATACGGTTTACACTGTTGTGTACTTTTGCTACACCGTTGTTTAGCGGACTACAGCACCGGTAGCCGTGTACATCACGCCGTCGCGAACGATATAGAGCGCACCGTTGTACATCACCTTAACGGGAGCGGTGGCATTGCTGATCACCTCATCGATAGCCATCTCTTTGCCATTGAGCACCACTTCTACACCTTCAGGCTGTGCGGGCAAGTAGAAATATACATAGCCCTCTGCATCGGTATAGACATCCTTGATACCATAGTTGGTGCCGAGAACGATGTCGCCGATATGACCTTCCGTAATCATCGTGCTGCTGGAAGCACCCTGCATGTGCGCTTTGAACAAAGCGAGGTCGGTACCCTCAGCGTTCTTGGCAGCAATAGCCGTCGGGAAAGCCGACAGGTCAGAGCGGCAAGCCTTGACAGAACCGCCCGTAACAACAATATTCACAGAAGCCTTGTCGCCTTTTACTACGCCCAGCGGAACCAAGTTGTCGTCCGCGCCCCACGAAGACTCGTTAGAACCGGCAGCAGCCACAACAGTACCGCCATTGATAGTAATAGTACCTTCGCCTTTGGATTGCCCCCATTGCGAATAACCGGTACCGATACCTGCACCTTGTGCACCACCCATAGCCACAATCTGTCCGCCATTGATAGTGATATTGTGCGCATCGCAATCTACCGAAGCACCGATAGCAGGAGACTCCCACTCAGCCTTGGCCTCAATAATACCGCTGTTGATAGTAATATCACCCGAAGCCATCACTTTGCTCTTCGGACGCGGTGTAGAACCGATAGCAGCCGCCCAGCCTTTGGAAGTACAATGCAGTTCGGCATTGTCTTCACCGTTGAGAATCACATTACCTTTTGCCTCGAGACCGCAACCCGGGTCGCAAGTACTCTTGAGCGTATTGACACCCTTGAAAGCGATAGTGGCATTGGTGCCTTCGCCTACGAGCATTGCACTGACACCTGCGTCTTTTGCACCGGTAACCTCTACATTCACACCGTCAAGCGTGATATTGATGTCGCCGAGATCGGTAGCCACGATAATCGGGAAGGTACAAGCCGTTCCGTCGCCTTGCAGCAGATAGTCGCCCGCAGCCTTGATCAGGATATTTTTGGTAACAGTGCTGTTTACGAGGATGGTGGTCGTTTCGCCGGGCTGAGGTTTGTCAGGCACTTCGCCTTCCTGCAACTTCACGCCGTTGATAACCACTTCGGCGTTCTGTGCGCTCTCCGGCAAATAGAAATAGAGTTTGCCTTCGGCATCAGTATAGACCCCGTTGATACCGTAATCTTTGCCTAATTCCACATCTCCGATATGTCCCTCGGTAACCAATGTAGAGGGGGCACCGGGCAATGTATAGGTAAACAGCATAACCGACTCCGTACCATCGGTAGCATCCACAACAACGCCGTTCATCTCGCCCTTTTCGCCCTTGGCTATAACAGAGCCGCCCGATACAACCGTGGATACCGAATTGCGGTGGGTTTTACTCTTACCGACAGCACGGTTGTCATTATAGTAGCCGGATTGGGCATTTATAACACCGCCGTTGATCGTGATGACAGCATCGCCCGTGCTGCAATAAGACGCACCGATAGCCGACGAGTATGCACCACCGGTAGCATTAATCTGTCCGCCGTTGATCGTGATATTGCCCAGACGGCCTGCGTTGCTGGCACCGATAGCCGCAGACTCGCTGCCGCTTTGCGCATAGATCACACCGCCGTTGATCGTGATATTGCCACCGGCAGCACTGTTCTTGGTTGTACCGATAGCCGCAGAACGACCGGCACCCTTGCAATCCAGTGTATCCGCAACCGTACCATTGATAATCAGATCACCTGCAGCCTCAATACCGCAGCCGTTCTTGCCATGGAAAGAGTTGGCACCTTTTACATTCAGCACAACCACCGAGTTGGCACCGATGTTTATTGCGCTGGCATCATCTTTCTCAATAACGATGTTTGCGTTCTCCACAGTAACAAAGACGGTATCCGCAATGTCAGCACTTACGACAACCGGCATTGTGCAATTGGTACCGTCGCCCTGGAGGGTATAACTCCCCGCAGCGGAAATCTTGACAATGTCTGCCACCCCGCTATTGACAGCGATGGTCTCGGCTTGCATCATACCGCACGAGAGAGCGGCAGCAGCCATACAGAAGAATAACTTTTTCATGTGTTTTATGGTTTAATGTTGTGTTTTTTATGTGTAAGTTCCTACACGCCTGCGTTGCGGCGTGAGAAAAATAAAGGAAATGAAAGAAAGAACAGAAACGTTAATTATCGTGTAATTAGACGTTAATTATTTTTTTGAACATATAATTAATAACCACGAATCAGACATTAATTCTTTGTTCTTCGTCCTTTATTCTGGGTTTAATTATCCGTTGGCGGAGTTTCCGCCAACGGATAATTGGATATTACTTCTTCTCAGGAGTGTACGTACGGTCAACACACAACTCAAACGGTTTGCTGCCGCCTTCCCAAGAGAGGTGTCCTTTGCTCTCGCTGACAGTGAAACTGCCGTCTGCGGGGTTGTACCATGCGATACCCGGAGTAGAGGTATATTTGCCGTTCTCCCATCCGAGATAACCGGAGATACAACTTGCGATAACCTTCATCACTTTGCAGCCCGGGTGTGCGGGATCGTCCTGGTCAGTAAGGAGCAGAGCCACAGCAGCGTGTCCGTACTCGGTAGCACCTGCATAACCGATACCGGAAGTTACAAATACATTGTCCGGATCATCAATCTTGGTATCAGCAGCCACAGCCTCGAAGAACTCGGCAGCCTCCGACTTTGCACTGCCCTTGAACAGAATAGCGCAAGGCTTGTTGTTGTCGAAATCGCGTTTGGTGCAGATATACGTACCCGTCCAAGTTTTCGGACCATAGTACTCATCCCACTTGTTGCCCCACGAGTCGTGCTGGTAACCGTACTCCTTGGAGGTAGAGGTGATGGTGTAGGTGCAATCGGTGTTGATGTTGTTCTTACCCGAGTTGGTAACGGTAACCTTGAGCGGAGCAGCCTTTTTCTGTGCGTCCTTTACGGTAACCACTGTTGCACCGGCTTTGATACCCTTGATGGTAATTACTTTGTCTGCCACGGTAGCCTCAGCGATGGTAGCGTCAGCCGAGATAACCTCGTAGCCGCCATTGCCCGAAGTGATGTTTACCTCTGCGGTCTCGCCTACCAATACTTCCAGTTCCGCGGGGTCGATAGTCAGGTTTACAACCTCACCATTGTCGCCGCCGTTGTTGTCCTCTCCACCATCGGGAGTGTTGCGCTCTTTACAAGATGGCATAGCCACCATTGCAACTGTTGCCAAGCCGAAGAACATAGCCTTCACGCCTGTAGAAAAAAATGATTTTTTCATGATTGAATAAAGTTTGTTGTTTATTTGTTTAATTATGAATTGTGCATTATGCATTGTGCATTGTGCATTGATTACTTGTCTTGCGGAAGACGGGTGCGCTGGTAAACGCGGATATAGTCGATCAGGTACTCGGCGGGGAAGAGCGAGTTGTCAATCGTACCGCCGTTGTTGCCGCCGATAGCCAAATTGAGCCACAGGCTGTGTCCGAAGCCCTCGCAGCGATAGCGGTAGGGATTCTCGTAGTCGCCTTTGTAACCCTTGTTGAATGTCTTGTTCACATCCACCTCATTGAGGAGTTCGTCGTCCAGGAAGATTTTGAGGTATTCCTCCGTCCATTCCAATCTCCATGTATGGAACTCGTTGCGCCAGTTGGGGTTCTTTTCCTCGAAATGGCTCATCGGGGTTTTGCTGCTGTCCCATACGGGCGACCATGCGCTGGTACCGCCCCATGCAGCGTTGGCAAGGATACCCTCCTTGTAGTATTCCATAATATCCAACTCACCGTTCTGCGGCCAATCGAACATATTGCCCACTTGCCAGATAGCCGGCCACATACCGCCGCCTGTAGGGATTTTCGCACGGCACTCCACGATACCGTAGCAGTAAACAAACGAATCGCAAGTACGGAGCGAAGCCGAGGTATAGGAGTGGGTCTTGCCGTCCGAACCCATATGATTGCGGCGAGCCACGATATGCAGGTAGCCGTCTTTGGTAAATGCATTCTCCGGACTCTTGCTGTAGAACTGGTTCTCGTTGTTGCGGATCTTCTCGCCCTCCTCAAACGTCCACACCTTGCTCAGGTCTTCGTTGTCCTGGTTGAACTCCTCGGCGAAAACGAGTTGGTACTCGCCGTCCATAGGAATACTGCCCGTCTGCACCTCAAGCACATCGCTCTTCACCGCCTCGTCGCTGCCTTCCAGAACGGCATAGCCTTGGATCTGATAGGTGGTAAAAGCATCCAGCCCTTCGATCTTGTACTCCGTGGTGGTCTCGTTGGGAAGAAGCACATCCTTTGCCGGCGTAGTGGCAGAACGCACCTTGTAGGTAAGTCCCTTGGTATAGATAGTGGCAGCCGAAGCCACATTCACGCGAACAGTGATGCTGTTCTCGGTCTTATCCACCAACTCTACACGTACGGGCGCACCCGTAGTAACCGAAACGGTCCCGGTTTTCAGTTCATTGCCGTTGCCGAGGGTGGCATGGGCGGTCAAGAGGTAGGTAGTGTTGTTGTTGAGGTTTTTGAGCGTAACGACATTTTTCTTACCTGCTTCAACCGCCGAAAGCATCTCCATATTGGAGTCTTCGGGTTTACCTTCAGCAGCATAATGTACGTACGCGAAACTGATGTCCGAAGCGGACTGAATGAATACTTCGGCAGTAATTTCGTTCTTACCGACATACTGCACTTCCAGTGCGATAGAATCGCTCTTTTCACCCTCATCGGGGGGGGTAACAGGAGTCTTGTCGCAAGCCGTCAGAACGGCTGCAAATACGGTTACGATGGAAAAGAACATCGACTTAAGGAATAATTTTTTCATTGTTAAAGGTATACTTGTTTTTTTGTATTAGACTACTTCGGTTTTTTCGTCTTTTTCGGGTGCCGGTGCACTTTCGATTTCGGGTGCAAAAGTACAACAAAGGATCAAAATTGTGGTTTAACTATTTCCAAAAAAGGTTGAAATAATCAAAACCCTGCTATATAACATATAATTGACCGTTTATATTCTTGGAGAACGTTAATTATCGTATAATTAATCGTTAATTTATCCTACGCACGCTTGCGCGGTGCGAGAGAAATAAAAGAAATAAAGCAGAAGAATTAACGTCTAATTACACGATAATTAACGTTCTTATTATTTCACACGGAGGTTGAATGTAAAGGTGTACTCGTCCTTGTCAAGCAGGTACTCGGGGCGGGGAATGCTCTGCCACGAATCGATACAGCCCAGTCCCTGTTGCACAAGGTCGATATGCAGGTTCGTAAACGGCTGTTCACGTACCAGCAGACCGTGGCTCTGGCGGTCGGACTTGTGCATACCGTCATCGAGGTCGGCGTCTGTATAACGGAGTGCAGAAGCCGAGAACGGCTGTGCCGCCATCACCTGCAAACCGCGTCCTACACGGTTATGCACCTGCATATAGCGCATATCGGTATGGTTGCCGGTCTCCTGCGGACGTACATAAGGATAGTACTGCCCGCTCACGGGGGCGGTATATTTGCCGACAAGCGTGGAGAAATGACGGTCGGAATAGTTCTCCTCCGGACCACGCCCGTAGTAAGTCAGCAGGTCATACTGCGACGCAAGACGCATCTCCATACCGAAGCGGAACAGGTTGGGCATACCCGCTTTGCGGATACTCTCCGACACTTGCAACGAGCCGTCCGCCATCAGCGCATAGTGCATCGTCAGGCGGGCATCCATATAGGTATATTCCGCCTCGGCTTGTCCGTCCGCCACATGCAGACGCTGCAACTTCCATTCGGGGTTGCGCCATACGGCGTATTTCTCTTGCAGACCTGCTCCGTAGTCGTTGTCGGTCGGTGCACGCCACAGCGAGGGCAGCATAGCCGTCTCGGGCAGCAGCATAGGCGTGTTGCCGTCCCACACCTGTATCAGCCAGCCCGTCAGTTTGCTGAATACGTAGGTAACCGTACCCGACTGCAAAGTATAAGTCCCCGTGGTCTCATCGGTGATGCCGTCCGTTGCCTTTTCCGTGCAGATGCTCTGTGCGCGGGCGTGCAGCACAAACTGCTGCTTTGCCACCTCCCCCCCCGTGCGGTTGCGGTACGATACATTCAGGAACAACTCCTTGCCTTGGGGCAGGTCGGCACCCTCAAAAAGCGTATATTCCTTGCGTTCCTGCGGGGCTATCGGCAGGCTGTCCACCACACCCGAAAGCAGCGGTTCGCCGTCGGCTACAACCGTCCACTCGAGATGGGTATCCGCTATGGATACAAAGAAGTTCTCGTTGTATATCTCCACCCTGCCCGTCAGCGAGTCGAGAAGCGATGTCCATATATTCTGCTGGATATACTTCGCTTCGTAGGCATGCGGATTGGGCGTGCGGTCGGGGGCAAACAGTCCGTTGCAGTTGAAATTGTGGTCGGAGTGCAGAGCAGGCTCGAAATCGCCCTGGTAGGCAAAGAAGCAACGCCCGTCGGGGGCTTGTGTCCACAGCGCCTGATCGGCAAAATCCCAGATAAAGCCGCCCTGCAAAGCGGGATACTTGCGATACAAGTCCCAGTACTCGCGGAAACCGCCGAGCGAATTGCCCATCGCATGGGCATATTCGCACTGTATCATCGGTTTGGCGGGGTGTTGTGCAAATGCCTCGGTGTAGGCATAGTCGTAGTACATCGGACAGAAAATATCCGTATGGCTGCGGGTTGCAGCCTGCTCATATTGCACGGGACGGGAGTTATCGCGCTGCTTGACCCAACGGTAGGCGTCCTCGAAGTTCTTTCCGTCGCCCGACTCGTTGCCCAATGACCATATGATAACAGAGGGGTGGTTCTTGTTCAGTTCCACATTCGTTTGGTTGCGCTCCAATATGGTAGTATGGTAAGCGGGGTTCTTGGCAATGGCTTTCTCCTCATACCCCATACCGTGCGCCTCTATGTTTGCCTCCGCCACCATATACAGACCGTAGCGGTCGCAGAGCGTGTACCAGTACGGATCATCCGGATAGTGGCACGTGCGCACGGCATTGAAATTGAACTGCTTCATCAGGCGCACGTCCTGCTCCATACGCTCGCGCGATACCACATAGCCCGTCAGCGGATCGAGTTCGTGGCGGTTCACGCCCTTGATCTGTATCGGCTGCCCGTTCACCAGCAGTTGGTTATCCGCAATCTCTATATGGCGGAAACCCACCTCCTGGCAGACTGTCTCCGCTGTCCTGCCATGCTTGTCCGACAGAACAAGGGTCAGACGGTACAGATTCGGCTCCTCCGCCGACCATGGACGTACGGCGGGCAGCACCACAGGCGCAATCGTCAGGCGGTTGCCTTGCACACGCTCGGTCTTGCTGAGAATAGTTTTGCCGTCAGCAGAAACCAGCGTATAGGTCAGGTTGCAGCCGTTGGCATTTTTCAGTACCAGTTCCGCCGAGAAAAGTCCGTCTTTGTAGTCATTGGTCAGATCCTGCCCGATGAACACATCTTCGATACGGCTTTTCGGGCGGGCATATACATACACGTCGCGGCTCAGTCCGCTCAACCGCCAGAAGTCCTGATCCTCCACATACGATCCATCGCACCAACGCATTACCTGCAATGCCACAAGGTTCTCGCCCGCGTGTACATACTTGGTAATATCAAAATGCGCCTGCGTCTTGCTGTCCTCGCTGTAACCGACCGCCTTGCCGTTCACCCACACCTGCACATTCGAAGTGGCGGAACCCACGCACAGGAACACATCCTGCCCCTTCCATGCGGCGGGCAATGTGAAACGGCGGCGGTACGAACCGACATGGTTGTTCTGCTCGGGCACAAGCGGCGGGTTGTTCTCAAACTGATCCATCCATACATAACCTATATTGCGGTAGAAAGGCTTGCCGTAACCCGCCAATTCCTGACACGACGGCACCTGTATCTCGTTCCAGGCACTGTCGTCATATCCGAGTGTAAAAAAATCGGTCGGGCGCTGCGAGAGATGTCTGCTCCAGCGGAAACGCCACGTGCCGTTGAGCGACAAGTACCGCTCCGACTGCGCAGGGTCTTGCGTCTCAGCCTTCTCCGCCGACTCGTATGCAAAGAAATCCGCCCGCGCCGGAAGACGGTTGATCTGATTCACATCCGCAGTCTGCCACGGCTCCGTTGCAGCCCGCAATGTGTCCGCAAAAAGGATATTTGCCAAAAGAAACAAAAAGAAAGAAACCTTTTTCATAGTACTTCGATTCATAGCATTTCGATTTTATGGCGCAAAGATACACTCTTTTCCGCACCCGCACGTCGAACTATTTCCGGAAAAGGTCGAAAGAGACAGAAAAATATCCTTTGCCGCAAGCGGTAAGAAAAATGGAAGCAAATCAAACCAAAGAAAATGCAAAAGAAAACTATTTACCCCTGCCCTTACCTCTCCCTATCATCTGTATAGCAGGTATAGGTGATTGATAGGTGATTCCGCTTAGGATAGGCTTAGGATAGGCTTAGGATAGTAGGTGTTTCCGTTGCGGGCTTGCCAAGCCCGCCTTTTCTGCCGTCTCCGCAGCAGCCGTATTCGGCTGCCTTTATCCCCATTCAGGTCGAATTATTTCCACAAAAGGTCGAAATTGAGCGGGAAACAATCAGAAAGTTTGGCTGAGCAAAAAAGAATATGTATCTTTGCCACAGTAACTGCAACAAACCAATATCTATGAAAAATACCGTTTCCCGCACTCTGTGCAAGACATTGTTCCTCGCCGGAACCTTATGGACTGGCGGTTCGCTCTGTGCCGGCACCCCGCAGGCGCACAACACGTTTGAACACTCTGACAATCTGTCGCTCTGCGATTTCCGCGATATGCACATACGTAACGGCAAACTGCTCGTTACCCTCCCTGAACTCTCCATCGTAACCATTGCACTATGATACGCAAGCACACAGCCCTCTTTGCTGCCTGTATATGTCTGTTGCTCTACGCGTGCCAACCGTCCGACATTCCGGAGCCGCAGCCCGCTATGGAGGAAAGCACCGAGAACCTGTTGACGGATTTTATTCTCTCCACAGCAGACAACCCCTCGCTCAAAGAGAACATCATTTTCCGTTTCGACAGTGCCACTCAGACTTTCTACTACCATACACAGGAGTGGATAGATTCCATACACCGGCTTATTCCTGTCTTCTTTGCGGACGGAGCATTATATAACGGTGAAGACGAAGTTCTCTCTGCTCTTACCCCGCTCGATTTCTCTCGCCGCAGCCTTTCCTGTCAGGTGCGCAAAGGCAATACGTATCGCAACTACACCGTCGAACTGCGCTGCCCGCAGAGCACAGGGCTGCCTGTTCTGGATATCCGGACCGACAACGGAAAGAGTATCACAAGCAAAACCGAATACAGCAGCGCCTCGGTGGTCATCTATACCCCGGGCGACAGCCTGCCATACTTGCAGCAACGCGCCCAAATACGCGGACGGGGCAATAGTACATGGTGGCTCAACAAGAAACCCTACCGCCTCAAATTGGACAAAAAAGCACCGCTTTTCGGTATGCAGCCCGCCAAAGCGTGGGTACTGCTGGCAAATGCTCTCGACCCCACCCTGCTCTGCAACACCGTGGCTTTGGAGGCAGCCCGCCGTATGGAGATGCCCTTTGCCAATCATACGCAACCCGTGGAGGTGTTTCTCAACCGCCGCTACTGCGGTTCGTATGTCCTCACCGAAGCCGTACAAGTCAAGCCGAACCGTATCCCCGCAGATACACTTGCAGGCGGTTTCCTTGCCGAGTTTGACTCCAACTACGACGAGACCTGCAAGAAACACTCCCGCACGTTTGCGCTGCCTGTAATGCTGAAAGCCCCTGAGAATCAAACGACCCTCAACAGCGTACTGGATATAGTCAATCCGTTGGAAGACATACTCTGCAGCGCAACTCCGGCGTACTCCGAGTATGCACAACTGATCGACGTGGAATCGGTCATACAGTATATGTTGCTCAACGAACTGGTGAAGAACGGCGAACTGTGCCACCCCAAGTCCGTCTTTGCCTATCGCCTCAACTGGACCGACCTCCTGCACTTCGGACCACCGTGGGACTTCGATTGGGCTTTCGGCTATCAGGGCGATAACTTCCGATATTTCGTAAACCCCTCCAAACTGATGCTCAACGCCTACAATACATACGAACTGGGAAGCAAACTGTTCTGCTCATTTCTCAAAGACCCCGTGTTCTGCAGTATGTATGCCGCACGGTGGCGGGAGGTAATGCCTCTCCTGCAGGACATTGACCAATACATATACGACCAAGCCTACATACTCCGCTACTCGCAAGAGGAGAATGCCATTCGATGGGGACAAACCCATATCAATTATGATACGCAAATCGTTCTGATGGCGGATTTTCTCCGCAAACGTATTGCGGCAATGAATCAGGCATTTCTGCAATATGAATAGCCCGTCTGTTGCATAATCGGTATATTTTATGTAATTTTGCACCACCTTGATACAACGCTATGAGAAAAGCACTTACATTCCTGTTCGCCCTTTGGGCGGCAATAGTGTCTGCCTATGGTGCCAACACCACTTGGCATTTCCGTCCTGTCTCTTCCACCAACGTACTGCCCACCAACGAAGTACGCAAACTCTATCAGGACAGCGACGGATTTATCTGGATAAGCACCAACAACGGATTGGTTCGCTACGACGGCTATACCTATCTCTCATTCCGCTACCGAGGCTCCGAGCAACTGCTCAGCGGAATGTGCAGTGCCCTCTGCGAAGACAACCGCCGGCGCCTGTGGGTCGGTACCAACAACGGACTCTTTGTATTGGACAAACGAAAAGGTACCGTATCCAAGGTGGATTTTCCGACGCTCTGCTACAGCCGTATCGAAGCCCTTATCACCGCCCCCGACGAAAACCTCTATATCGCTACCAACACAGGTTTATATGTCCACAATACCGCCACCGACAGCACCGTCCATTGCACCGGCGACGAGTGGGGCATCCCCGTGGTGGATATGAAAACACTCCTGCTCGACCGGCAAGGGCAACTCTATATCGGCACATGGTCCAACGGACTGATGCGGTATGACCTCAACAAACGCCGGCTTTACCGCTACGACAAGATACCCGCTTTGCGCTCCTCGCATACGCTCTTTCTCGACAAGACCAACCGCCTGTGGGTCGGCACTTTCGGCAACGGACTGGTGCTGCTCAATGCACCATATGATATGCAGGAACAGCCATATCAATGCTTTGAACATAGCGAAACAGACCCGGCATCTTTGCTGGACAACATCATCTACTGCATCGCCCAAGAACCCGTATCGGGCAACCTGTGGATTGGTTCGCGTGCGGGCTTGAGCCTGATGATAGAAAAGGAAGCGGGAACGGAATTCCTGAACTTTGCCCCTACATTGGAAGACAATGCCCTGCCGTACAACGAGATAAATGCCCTGCTCGCCACACGGGATATGCTCTATCTCGGTTCGTACGGAGGCGGACTGTTCGGTATCGACCTCTACAACCGGCAAGTAAGCAACGACCCGCTCTATTCCATACGGAAGGACTATGGTACCGCCTCTATCAACAGCATCTACGAAGACGACTCGCAACCCGTCTTCTGGCTGGCATTGGCGGGATACGGACTCATTCAATACAATATCCGCACCGGGCAGTACCGTTCCTACAGAGACATACCCGCCTTGGCGGGCTTCAAAAACCTGCGGCGCACCACCTATATCGGCAAGCACGAACAGACGGGCGAACTCTATTTCGCTACCGAGGGAGGATTGATTTTGTACAACTCGCAGACACAAGTTGCCAAACCCTACTCGAAAATCTATAATGAGAACATAAACAGAGATATGGTGGACGACTTCATCAATTATGTCACCACCGACCGCCAGGGGCAACTCTGGCTCGCCACGCGTGCCGATGCCGGTTGTCTCACCGACAACGGCTATACCCCCGTCAACAGCATGCTGGCAGACGGACAGACACCCATGCCGCAGAGCAATATATCCGCCGTTGCTTGCGACCGACAAGGGAATATCTATATCACTTCCCGTACCGACGGAGTCTATTTCGCCTCGCCTGCCACAAACGGGAGAATGTCGCTCCGCCGCTACACCCTGCCGACAGCGGGAGGCGAATGTATGTTTATCGACTCCAAAGACCGTGTCTGGATAGGCACGGAAGCGGGACTGCTTCTCTTCAACGAAAAGACACAGGCTTTTGAACCATGCAACTACGAATCGTTCCGGTTCTACAGCGACTATGTGGTCAATGCCATCTGGGAAGACCACAAGCAGAACATCTGGCTCGCCACCAACAAAGGGGTCTTTGTCCTCAAACCTACCGACAACCGCACCACAGAGTATATGAATATCTTTACCCGCGAAGATGGTCTGCTGGACGACTGTTTCCACCGCAACTGCTATTCGCCTTCCTCCAAAGGAAGCATTGTCCTGGGAGGTGCCAACGGTGTAAGCCGCATTGATGCTGTGGAAACACACAAAACATATACGCCAGCCCATCTGGCCCTCACCGACTTCCGCATATACAACCACTCCCTGCGTGAACTCTCGCCCGCCGATGCCGCCGAGATAACCCCCGAAGCCATCGATGCGGCGCATTGCGTAACGCTCACCCACCTGCAGAACAATTTCACTATCGATTTTGCACTCCTCAACTACCGCAATCCGCAAAACAACCGCTATGCCTTTATGCTCGAGGGATATGACCACGACTATGTCTATGTGGACGCCCGGCAACGTTTTGCCTACTACAACAACATTCCTTCGGGTACCTATCGTTTCCGTGTACGTGCTTCCTATGCCGGCAGCGGATGGACTGAACGCGACTTCCCGCTCGAGGTGCGTATCCTGCCCGCTCCGTGGCGTACATGGTGGGCATACACGCTCTATACCGTAGCCGCACTGGGACTGCTCTCGTTCATCATTTTTATGTCTGTCCACCGTATCCGTATGAAACAGGAGGTACAGAAGAAAGACCTCGAAAAACGGCAGGCGGAAGAACTGACACAAGCCAAACTGCAGTTCTTCACCAACATCACCCACGAACTGCTCACACCGCTCTCTATCATCATGGCTGCCGTGGACGAACTCAAACAGCAGCATGGCACGGATAGCGTCGAAGCGCAGGAATACGACCTTATCTCTGTCAATGCCACACGCCTGACGCGGCTTATACAGCAGATACTCGAGTTCCGAAAAGCCGAAAGCGGCAACCTGCGGCTCAAAGTGGCGGAAGGCAACATTTCGCAGTTTGTCGCACAATGCGTATCGGCGTTTGCCCCCTTGGCGCACAAGCAGGGACTCACTTTCTCGTGCGAACAGCCGGAGCTGCCGATCATCGGCTGGTTCGATTCCGACAAACTCGACAAAATACTCTACAACCTGCTTTCCAATGCCTCCAAATACAATCGCCCCAACGGCACAGTGCGCGTTACCCTCGACACACGCGACAAAGGGAAAACATTGGTTATCAAGGTTATCGATACCGGTTGCGGAATGACCGAGGAGGCTAAGAAAAATATGTTCAAGCGCTTCTATGACGGCGAATACCGTCAGCACCATACCATCGGTTCAGGTATCGGCTTGGCATTGGTCAAGAACCTGATCGACCTCCACCACGGGCAGATCTTTGTGGACAGCGTCCCCGACCAAGGTTCCACCTTCACCATCCTGCTGCCTGTCTGCCGTGAAGAATACCTTGAGTCGGAAACCGACAAGCAAAAAAACGTCATTATCCGCCCCGAAGCCGTCAATACACCTGCTTTCACCCTCTCTACCCTTCCCGACACGCCGCAGGAGGAAACCGCCCCGCAGAAAACGCACATCCTCTTTGTGGACGACAACGAAGACCTCGTTTATATCGTCCGCCAACACCTTGCCCATACCTATCGGGTTACCACTGCTCCGTCCGCCGAAGAGGCACTGGAAATACTCCGGACAGACCATACCGTATCGCTCATCATCTCCGACATCGTCATGGGCGGAATGAACGGCTACGATTTCTGCGCTATGCTCAAGCAGACACTCGAATACAGCCATATCCCCGTCATTCTGCTTACTGCCAAGCAGACCGCCGAGGATCAGGTGGTCGGCTACAAGATGGGCGCAGACGCCTACCTGACCAAGCCTTTCGATATACAGGTTTTGGATGCTATGATTGCCAACCTGCTCCAGAAACAGCAGAAGCAAACCATTGACTATCGCCACCAACTGGTTTTCGATGTCAAAGAGATGAACTATACCTCCCTCGACCAGCAATTCCTCCAACAGGCTATCGATTGCGTCCATAGCCATATCGATGATGCCGAATTTGGTCTGAGCGAGTTCTGCAACGAGATGAATATCTCACGCAGCACCTTGGCGGAAAAACTAAAAAACCTCACTGGGCTCACTCCGTCGGGTTTCATCAACGATATCCGCCTGCGTACCGCCTATACGATGCTGGAAAAAGACCATACCATCCGTATCTCCGAACTGGCATATTCCGTCGGGTTCAACGATCCGAAATACTTCTCCACCCTCTTCCGCAAGAAATTCGGTTTCTCCCCCAACCAGTTCCCTAAAACCGAATAATAGAAAAGTAAGGTAAATGTAAGGTGGGTGGATAGACTCCGCATAGGATGCGCATAGGATAGGCTTAGGATAGCCTCCCCTCGGAGCATAGTGGCACAAAGCACCGCTTTGTGCGTGGCACGCGCCGCTATGCTCCGCCTTTTATGCTATAGCGTCTGTATAGTACATAAATCGCTGCGCACAACAGCAGCGGACACAGCACATCGCCTATCGGGGCGCGGCTTGGTACACCCGGCGAGCGTCGGATAGGTTGCGCTGCGGGTGTCTCGTATTGCATGGCATACAACGGCTGCACGGCAGCAAGTGTACCTTGATCCGTAGTCGTAGCCATCGTACGGACAGTCCCGTTTGCCACCGCCATCGGGGCGGTGTGGTAAACAGGCGCACCGGCATAAGGCGCAGCGGAGATGCCATACGCCGTAGCACAGGTATTCACGCTTCGGAAAGACGGCGTCGCATCCATACCCCGCACCTCCTCAAACACATCGCCATACACCGCTTCGGACGAGGTATAGCGTGCGTCTGACACGAGCGCACTGAAAAACGACAGATATAAAAGCAACAATTTCAAAAGATTACCGGTTTAGTAGTGTACAATTTTCGTACTTGTATTTCCCTGACGCAGGATATACACGCCTGCAGGCAATCCTGACGCTGACATAGTGCCGTTAGCAGCCTTTCGCACCAACACACCGCCTATCGTATATAATGCGGCAGGCTCATCGGCAACCACAGCAACAGGCACACCGGTCGGCACGGTAGGCGTCGGTTTCTTCGGGCGCTCTGTCAGCACACGGAAACGATTGGGCGTGTCGGTTTTCGGAGTGGCATAAAACCGGTATTGTCCGCCTTCCGTAATCGCCGTAACCGAGTCATTCGCCGTATCTTGCAGATAAAGCGAATCGCCTGTCAGCGAGGTGAAAGTCAGCGTATAGGTATCGTCCTCCCCCGCTGCAAACCCTATATACGTACTGTCAATATGGTCGGTAGCCGCCACCTCCGCTTTGCCGAACGGTGTACCGGCATACAGGTTCGCCAACCCGTCCGCCACTTGTTTGATAGCGTCATACCCGTTGTCATAGTCCGCACTGTACATTGCGTCCTCAAACAGGTAGATACGGTCTGCACCGCTATGCGCACTGTTCACTTGCACGCGCAACCGGCGTGCCGCAACATCCGCATGGCGTTGCTGCGCCCGCATAGGCACGTTCAGCACACCTTGCGCGTTCCATACATGCTTCCCGTAATTCAGATGTATCGTAGCCCCGTCGGTTGTCGCCACCACATACACGCCCGACATAGGCGGAATGGTGGTAATGTCGTACCGGCTGTCATACTGGCTTGCCAGCAGCACAGGTATCGCGCAGTAGTGCCCCGGTGTGTCATCGCCGTTCCCGCCGAGGTTCGTACCATCTGCCTCGCCTGCGTTCCACTGGTTCCACGAACCGGCATTGAACAGGTAGAACGTGCGCTCTATGCCCTCGTCAAAATCCTCTACGGTAAAGTTCTTCACGTCTATCGGGGCGGCGTAACTGTTGGCAAACACGTTGTCGCCCGCCGCTTTGTGCGACAGCACTATATCCTGATCCGCATTGATCAACTGCCCCGCCAGAGCATACGTCGGTTGCCCGTACTGCGTGATCGTATATCCCGCAAAAGGCACCATCTCAAAGGCTCCGGTCTCTTCTATCCACCCCTGTTGCTCGTCCCAGCGGGAGATCCACGTCTGTGCATTCTTGTCAAAATACACACCCGCCGCCGGTGCACCCGCATACTGCCATGTAGCGTCCTTGTCCGCCCCTGTATCGAGGGTCGATCGGGTGGTATAGAGTATAGTGGCTTCGGGCATAGCGGTCCCCGCCTCGGGCGACATACGGAAGAAACCAGCCCCGGTCTTATTGCTCTCAATAACCAATTTGTCTTTATCCGCTCCCGTGATACCGCCTGCATACACCGTCAATCCGCCTGTTGGCGCAATGGTTATCTTGCCGCCGTCTTTCAGCACAACGCTGTACGCTTCCACGTTAGTGCTGATCGTTACGGGCTGTTTTATCACCACCGGCGTAGCCGCTGTGGGCAATTGCCCGTGATCGTACCGGTTGTTGCATGCCCATAGTGCCGACTCTTTCCAATCGCCTTCTTTCAAATCAAACGTGAAAGTCGGTTCGGATACCACGTTAAATCGCACAGGTACCTCCACCGAATGTCCGTCTGCCGTATAAAAAAAGATAGTGTCTTTGCTCTGAAAAGGTTGAGCGGCTGTGCCTTTCAGCACAAACGTGTACACCCCGTAGTCCCCGCAGGAGTTATCCACCGTCTCTTGCGGCACTAATACCGCCGCACCGCCATGGTGCTGCGTCAGCGAATACTGCACTATCGGTACATCCGAATACTGCACCCGTATCGTATCCGCAAACTCCCGATTGATATACCCCTCCACCGACAAAGAAGCCATCGTAGTCGTCAGATACGATTTCTGCGTCACCTGTACATCACGGACATACTGATGCAAAGTTCCGGTCATATCAAAAAGAATATGTGTCGTTCCGTTGGGAATACTGTACGGACCATATTTTTTGTAGTCAACGGTCAGACTAATGTTCTTTTTCAAATATGACCAAGACGTCCCATTATCTGTAGAGTATTGTATAGCAAGAAAACTAATGCTTCCACTTTTTTCATGTGCCATAAACGTCAATTCTACTCCTTCTCCTGACAGTGCCATAGGATCCGTATTCCCTCCCCAACTCATATCCTGTTCATCAGGTGCATAGAGTGCCAGACTGCCACACGGTTCCCCATACTTGCTTACCCGCACCTCATGCGTAGCGGTGGCGGTATCGTAAATATCGCTCTCCGCCGTAGTGGCGTGTATATAGGTCGTACCGGTCGCTTTAATGCGAATGGAATACGTACCGTCCCCGTTGTCCACCACCTCGGCAATATCCGTATCGTCTATTGTATAATATATAGCCGTATTCGTCCGCCGACCGAGGCTGTCCACTGCGTATGCAGTCAACAAGGTAGTCTCATCTATAGTCCCGTCTTCGGCTGCAATATACCCCATTAGGTTCTGGTTCCAACGGATACTTTGCATGCCTTTCGTGATACCGTGCAGCGTAACCATCTTGCCGTCAATCGTCAGCGTGGCATTATGCTCGCCCAACTCGCTATGCTTATAGCGCACATTCACATTCGCAGTACCATATTTTCCTACTGCTGCATTATCCTCTATCCACACCTCAAACTGCCCGCTCTCGTCCGCCAAACTATACGTAAGTGCTTGGGTATTACACCAATCCATATCAAACGCCCGTACCGTATCCCCCGCATTGAAATACACCAACCCGAAATCAACCTTATCCTGTGGAAAAGTCGGACGTACCGTCGCCATCGAAACTTTTACATTCTTGAAAACACGATTATACAGCCCACCACTGGTTTGAAATCTTAATTGGGTTGCACGAGTATCTATGTTTACAGAAAAGTCAGTGTATTTATTGGATAATCCCCGCGAATCTTTGCTCCAGATACTATTCCATTCACCATCTACATTTTGATACACATCAAGTTTAGCAGCATCAAGAGAAGTATTCAACCATCTGTCAATCCTTGCAGAAAAGGTCAAAACAGCCCCCGGTCCTTTCAAATTGTATTCATAACTTTCCCCCGATTCGATAGACGACAACGAGTGTTCCCTGCTTTCATCCAACACATCGTAAGTCCCCGTAATACCATCTTTGTTTGGATATTCAGGCCATTCCGCATACATACAAACAGGTAAACATAGCAACACACACGCTAATACCCGCTTAACAACATTTTTTACGCACATCATAGTTTTAGTACCTTGTCGAGGAATATCCCTCGTTTCCTTTATTTCATCAAAAACAGCGCAAAATTATGATTTATCCGCTGAATATACAAGTTTTCAACCAAAAAATAGGTACGATTATTAATAATCTGCAATAATTTCGTAATACCCGTATATCTATCTTTTGAATACTTTGTAGCATAAAAAAGGCTGTCTGACAAATGCAGACAGCCCATTTTAGTATAGTACCCTCTTAAGCCTACCTTATGCTATCGGGTGTATGTGATTCGTATGTGATTCGTATGTTATTAGGCGGTTTTTGCTTGTATTATAGCGAGTTATATAAAAGTTATTATTTCCCTTGTTCCAACCTGTGCAAATGACACAACATCAGGCTGCCGTCCTCCCTGCGCAGGTGCATGCCGTTCCCCTCGCAGAACCCGAATACCTTGCAGTCCTTGCATGGCGCCTCTTTGCGCATCCAATCGCGGTTACGGTACTGCTGAAAACCGTTTTCCCATACGTCCCAGAACGAATCCTTGTATATGTTTCCCTGATAGTACTTGCCACGGATACTGGTACATGCCGATATACTGCCGTCTATCAGGATAGATGCAATCGACAGTCCCGCCGCACACTGGTACAAATGGTCGCGCACCTTGCCCTCATAGTCCCCGAGGAAACCCTCGCACGAGTAACTCACATGCCGTCCCGCTTCCCGCTCCGATACGATAAAATCCATCAACTGCCGGAACTGTTTGTCCGTCAGTATCAGTTCGGGGTGTTGCGCGGCACGCCCCATCGGGTCAATGCCGAACACTCGCCAGTCGCGTGCGCCGAGGCTCCAAATCAAGTCGCGTATCTCGCCCAACCGGTCTATATTCCGCTGGTTCGCACACGTTACCACATCCCATGCCAAGTCTTTCTCTCCGGCAGCCAAACGTATCGCCCTGCACGCCCCCTCAAAAGCCATAGGGTGCTGACGCAGCCATACATGATCGTCCTTCAAGCCGTCCAAACTGATAGCCATCGAGCGCAGCCCCGCCTGCCGTAGCGCACGGAAACGCTCCGGCGTAAGTGCCAGTCCGTTGGTTACCATTCCCCACGGATACCCCCTGTCGTAGAGCGCACGCCCCACCTGCTCCAGATCCTTGCGCATCAGCGGTTCGCCGCCCGAGATGATAATCAGCACCTTGTGCGGATCCACGTGTGGCGTTATCTCTGTGTCTATCACGTGCAGAAAATCCTCTGCGGGCATATCCGGTTGCGTTACCGACGACACGCAATCGCTCCCGCAATGCAGGCAATGCACATTGCAGCGCAGCGTACTCTCCCAAAACAACTGCTGCAACGGGTGAAGCGTCTTTAGGTTATGACGCCGCAACTGCTCAAGCCGAAGTGCCAATCGAAGACGAAAATCCATAGAAATTTGTTAATTTACAAATTTACACACTTACAAATTTACAAATTCTCCAATCAGTGTCTTGGTATCATTACGCCGTATTTTACCATTATCTGCGGGTCGCGGCGCGGCATATCGCTCACTTTCGTCGAGTCTTCCGTCGGCGGAAGAGGCTTGATCGAATCCGCCTGCACAGCATTCTCAGGGTTATCCACTACCACCGGGCGGTAATCCTCCACTTGCACGCCGTACAATGCCACTACACCGTACTCATTATTGGTCGTACTCTTCTGCGTATGGCACCCCGCCAAAGCCAGACTAATCGTCCCTAACAGCACATTGATTCTGCTCAAAATCTTCCGTTTCATATCTAACTCTTTTTTATTGTATTCTAATTAATGGTCAATTAATGGCTAATTATATGTTCCTCCCGCAAAGATACGCCAAAATCCCCGTTCCTGCAAATTTATTTGCCGTTTCCGTTTTTTTTCTGTACCTTTGCGACCTATTCAAATGAATTTCACTATGAAAAAACTCCTTATTCTCTGTCTGCCCCTGCTCTTTTTCTCCTGCCAAAAACAAATGCAGGTCGTCTCCGTTTCCACCGAAGCCATACCCGTGGACTCATCATTGGACGCCATTCAGGATACGGCATATATCGCTTACTTGACCCCCGTCAAAGCCGATTTGGAGCGTGAGATGAACGTGGTTCTCGGCTATGCACCCTCGCCGCTCACCGTCTATCCGCCCGAATGTCCTATGCTCAACTGGGCAAGCGATGCCCTGCTGACCAAGGCACGCCAACTGTACCCCGGAGGACAGGTGGATATGGCGGTCGTCAATATCGGCGGTATGCGCTGCGAATGGGCGGCGGGCAATATCACCCGTCAGGATGTCTTCCAACTGATGCCTTTCGACAACGAATTGGTGGTTCTTACCCTTCGCGGTGAGGATATTCTCGAGTTGTGCCAGGTCTTTGCCGAAGACTACGGACAAGGTGTAGCGGGGCTGCGTATGTCTGCCGAGGACAAGCAACTCATTGACGCGCAGATCAACGGGCAATCCATCGACCCGGAAGCCTACTACACCGTTGCCACCAGCGACTATCTCTCCGGCGGCACCGACCACATGACGCCCCTCACACACTATATCGAGATATGGCGTTCCGACCGTCTCATTCGCGACCTCTACCTCGAAGCCGTCCAAGAGCAACACACCATCGTTGCACCCGTGGACGGTCGTATGGATATCCATTGACATCATATATAGTTTGCATTTACTTTCCGTTGATTATATCGGGTGATTATCGGGTGATTAACGAACTATGTTGAAAAAAATGATTTTTATGGATAAAAAGGTGCTTTATTGCCTCGTCGGGAGTGTTCCGACACTCCCTTGCCGGCAGGCGCTCCCTGCGGGGAGTGGTTGAGGTCCCTTGGAGACAAATCCGTCCTGATAATCGGTGTTGTGTTTGACAACCGCAAAACTCTGCCGGATGACCTTATTCTGTCTTACACGGAAAAAGGTTGACTCATAGAATATAAAAAATAAATAAAAGATTTTATGAGTACAAAACGTAGAACA